>SHXX01000038.1 GCA_009693165.1 Chloroflexota bacterium | reverse complement strand
AGCGCCATGACCGCACAGGCGCCTGCGTCTTCGGCGATCTTGGCTTGGTCGGAAGTGACCACGTCCATGATCACTCCGCCCTTGAGCATCTGAGCGAGCCCACGCTTGACCGCCCATGTGCTTTCGGCACGGTCATGGGCACCCGTGGCACCATTTGTCGAGGTTTCGGATGCGACGGGGCGATCGGTGATGGTCGTCATGTTCGGTTCCTCCCTCGCCGGGCGATGCATCTTGGGGCGTCGCCACCGGCTACCCGGCAAGTCTTTGGCCGACACGGTACCGTGCCCACCATTCTGGCACCCGCCGTACGTACCGCCTGACGTTTGCCAGGACGTTCGCGCAACCGTGCCTCCTGTTCAATGGTACGGCGTTCCAAGGGGCAGTGCGCAGCACAGCGCCTCGTGACCGCTCACACTGGACGCTTTTGTCGTGCCCGGGAGGTTGGACACGTGTCCAAGGCGATGCGCCTACCCGAAACGACCAGTGATGTACGCCTCGGTGCGCGGATCTGTCGGGTTGGTGAAGAGTTGGTTGGTTGGGCCGAACTCGACGAGTTTGCCGATGCGTTCCTCCCCGGCAAGGAAGAACGCTGTTTCATCCGCGACGCGTGACGCCTGCTGCATGTTGTGGGTGACGATCACGATGGTGTACTGGCGCTTGAGTTCGTTGATGAGGGTCTCGATCTTGTAGGTCGCGATGGGATCAAGTGCCGAGCATGGTTCGTCCATCAGCAGGACGTGCGGCTGCATTGCCAACGAACGGGCGATGCACAGGCGCTGCTGCTGACCGCCGGAGAGTGATGCCCCGGAGGCCTTGAGCTTGTCCTTGACTTCGTCCCATAGGGCCGCCTGGTTCAGGCATCGCTCGACGGTCTCATCGAGTTCGGTCCGGGACGGCGAACGGGTCAGTTTGATGCCGGCGACGACGTTGTCATAGATCGACATTGATGGAAACGGGTTCGGGCGCTGGAAGACCATCCCGATGTAGCGACGTACCTGCACTGGATCGATGCTGCGGCCATAGATGTCATGGCCGTCGAGTAGCACGCTGCCGGTGACGCGGTTGTTCCCGAGGCCAACCTCATGCATCCGGTTCAGGCACCGGATAAACGTACTTTTGCCGCACCCGGAAGGCCCGATGATCGCAGTGGTCGACCGTGGCTTGATCGTCATGGAGATTTCACTGATTGCCATCCGATCACCGTAGTACGCGGCGACATCTCTCACCTGCATCCAGTGGCCGCCGGCGGTCCCGGTGGTGGCGTTGTTCCGGTCAGGCACCGGTTGCGTCGCGTTGTGCGTTCCCGGGACTTGCTCACTCATCGTCATGGCCGTGGTTCTCCGATGCGACGAACCACTGCGGTGTGGCGTCGCAGGTCGTGCGCAAATCGCTGGTTGGTCAGGACTACCGGCTCTGTCCCCACGTCGCGACGCGAGCCAAGGTGCTAAGGACGCCGATCACGCTGATCAGGACAAGTGCTGCCCCCCATGCCTTGGTATGCCAATCCGGGTAGGGAGCGACGGCGTAGTTGTAGAGCTGAATCGGGATGGCTCCGATGGGTTCCAGGAGGTTCCAACTGAAGAACTGGTTGCCAAGGGTGGTCAGGAGCAGTGGTGCCGTCTCGCCACCAGCCCGTGCAATTGCAAGTACGAGACCAGTGATGATGCCGGCCTTGGCACTCGGCAGAACCACGCTGATCACCACGCGCCACTTCGGTACACCCAAGGCAAGCGCGGCCTCGCGGAGGGTGTAGGGCACCAGAAGAAGCACGGCTTCAACGGTACGCACAATGATTGGGATCATGATGATCGCCAGGGAAACGGCACCGGCGATTCCGGAAAAGTTACCGACCACGTGACGGACGAGGAGTGCCCACACGAACACGCCGACCACGATGCTCGGCACGCCCGCCACAAGGTCAGAACAGAACCGGATGACTTCAACAACGGATCCCCGCCCGTATTCGGCGAGGTAGATGCCGCAACCAAGACCGACTGGAACGCCGATCAGCGCGGCGACCGCAAGGATCAGCAAGGTTCCCGTGATGCTCGGGGCAATGCCACCGCCGACCTCGCCGTAGGGAAGCGGACGTTGGGTGAAAAAGTCGAGGTTGATTGCCGGCGCACCTCGGACGATGACATAACCAAGGATCAGCCAAAGCACACTGACGCCCACGAGGGCCGCGACGGTGATCAGTCCCGCCATGAACCGGCCATGGAACTTGCGCGCCAGGTACCGTCGATCGGGCGCTAGGGGTGAAACGGGACTGGCCTTGTATGGGAGCGTGCCGGTATCAGCCACGGTTTCCTCCCTCCGCCCCGCCACGGCTGATTTGCCAGATCATCAGCCGGGCAGCGATATTGACGATGGCGGAGACCACGAGCAGGAGCGCCGCCACTCCGACAATCGCGCTGAAATACAGTGGATTGTCCGCCTCGGTGAACTGGTTCGCGATCGCAGATGCCATCGTGTAACCCGGGGTGAGCAGCGTTCCGGTGATCTTCCGGGAAGAGTTGCCTATCACCATCGTGACGGCCATTGTCTCGCCGAGTGCCCGCGCCAGGCCAAGGATCGCGGCGCCGGCTATTCCAACCCGCGCGTACGGGATCACCGCTTCGCGAATGGCCTCCCACCGAGTTGCTCCCAGGGCAAGCATCCCTTCACGCTGCATCGTTGGCACCGCAAGGAGCACCTCGCGCGAGATCGAGACGATGGTGGGAAGGATCATTATGGAGAGGATCACTCCGCCGGTAAACAAGTCCTTGCCGACCGATGGCCCCTGAAAGAGGCCTCCGATCACGGGGAGTGGACCGACGACCGACTTCATGAAGGGTTCAACCGTCGAGCGCATGATCGGGGTCAGGGCGAAGAAGCCCCACAGGCCGAAAATGATGCTTGGAATCGCAGCAAGAAGCTCGATGGTGAACGACACTGGCACCCGAAGCGGGCGCGGGGCGTATTCCGTCACGAAGATGGCTGCACCGACGCCGACTGGCGTTGCGATGAGAAGCGCAAGCAAACTGGTCACTACGGTTCCGTAGATGTAGGGCAAGGTGCCGAACTGTTGCTTGACGTTATCCCAATTCGAAGACGTCACGAACCCGAGACCGAAACGCGCGAGAGCCGGCCACGCGTCGATGACCAGCAAGACAAACAGGGCGACCAGGACGGCCGGGACGGCGAACGCAGTGGTGTAGACCAGCCACTTGAACACGTCATCGGCGCCGACCCCGCTGCTGCGGGCGAATTTCGGTGACCCCTGCACGTCCCATGACGCGGGTGGCGCGATCTCGTCTTCCGCGTTTCGTGTCGTCATCGGGACTTCCTGCGTGGAGCGGCCGTACCAACCGTCCTCCAGTGGAATGGTGGGTACGGCCAGTCCGTGGGCTTACTTGCCCGGGAAAGCCGGCTTGCCGGCACCGGTGATGCTCTTGATCATTGCCTCACCCTTGGACACGATTTCAGCTGGAAGAGGCGCGTAGCCAAGATCACCATTGAACTTCTGCGCTTCGTGCGTGCCCCACCAGAGAAGGCGCGTCAGCGCCGTCGCCTTGGCGGCATCCGTCATCTGCTTGTAGGCCAGGATCCAGGTGAACGAGGAAATCGGGTAGGTGGTCGCGCCGTCCTGATCAACAATCGAGACACGCAGGTCGGGTGCAACCTTACCCGCGGCCGCCGTGGCCGCAGCGGTGACGCCCGCAAGGTTCGGCTCAACAAATTGGCCAACCTTGTTCTTGATGAGACCCACGCCAAGCTTGTTCTGCACAGCATAGATCAGCTCGACATAACCGATGCTGAATGGGGTCTGCTTGACCTCACCGGCCACCCCTTCATTTCCCTTGCCGCCAACGCCACCAGGCCAGTTGACCGTGGTCGACGCGCCAACCTTGGCCTTCCATTCCGCGCTCACTGACGATAGGTAGTCGGTGAACACGAAGCTGGTACCAGATCCGTCACTCCGGTGGACGGAAACGATGTCCTCGGTGGGAAGCTTCACTCCCGCATTGTCGGCAGCAATCTTGGGGTCGTTCCACTTGGTGATGGTCCCCAGGAAGATTCCGGCCAAGGTTTCGCCGGTGAACCTGAGTTTCGTGGTCTCAAGGCCCGGGATGTTGTACGTCGCGACAACGGCGCCAAGGGCCATGGGGATGTGCAGGATCTCACCGCCCTTGGCTTCCTTCAACTGGGCGTCAGTCATCGGGCTGTCGGTCGCACCAAAGTCGGCGGTCTGGTCACTGATCGCCTTGATCCCGCCACCGGAGCCAATCGACTGGTAGTTGACCTCGACCTTGGTGAGCTTGTTGTATTCGTTGAAATACTTTGAATAGAGTGCCGCCGGGAAGGTGGCGCCTGCGCCGGTCAGGGTCTTGGCTTCGCCATCGAACGCACCCGTGATTGCCACGGCACCCGAGGAGGCTGGCGCGGGGGCGGTGGTCGGCGCTGCCGCCGCCGACGTGGTGGGCACTGCTGCCGGGGCCTTGGTCGGTTCAGCCTTGGCAGCAATGGGAGGTGCGGCGGGTGCCTTGGCAGGTTCGGCGTCGCCCCCGCAGGCGGCCAGCAGTGCAGCACCGGTCACGGTGGCCGACAGGCGGGCGAACAGTGATCGTCGGGATGTTGTTGCTGCTTGGTTGGTGTTCATCAAGCTCTTTCCTTCTCCTGGTGTGAGTGTGGTGCCCGCTGGGCGGATGGCGTCCTCTCCGCAACAGAGGCGGGGCGTTGAGGATGCGTCTCATCACACCTTTTTGGTGCGTCCACTTCCGGGCGAGGCTTGTACGCGGAACTGGTAGCCGGTCCCCCGAACGGTGTGCACGAACCGTGGCTCGTCCGGATCGCGTTCGATCTTCAGGCGCAGGCGTGACACGTGGACGTCGACCGTGCGGGTGTCCTCGCCATGCAACTCTTCGGGCCAGACGGCGCGGAGGATCTGGTTGCGGGTCAGCACGATCCCATGGTTGCCGGCAAGGAACGTCAGGAGGTCAAACTCGCGCCTTTTCAGCGTGATGATCTGACCATCAACCTGAACTTCGCGCCTCCCGCTGTCGATCGAAAGTCCCGGGAAGTTGAACCGGGCTTGCGTGCCCATGCCGCCTCCCGACCTTCCCGAGGGGTCATCGACTGCCGATGGCGCAGCTTCGGGTTCACCCACCTTGATGGCCGCACGGCGCAGGTGCGCCCGAACCCGCGCGACGAGTTCCTGCATCGAGAATGGCTTCGTGACATAGTCGTCCGCACCGACTTCCAGACCGACTACCCGGTCAATTTCAGTGGTACGTGCACTCACCAGGATGATCGGGCAGGTGAGGGTCTGTCGAAGCAGGCGGCATGTCTCAAAGCCATCCACCCCGCCGGGAAGCATGACATCAAGCAGGATCAGGTCCGGCGGCACCGCCCGGGCACCGGTCAGCGCCTCACGTCCATTGACCGCCGTCCGGACCTCAAACCCCACTCGCCGAAGGGAGTATGCAATCGTCGCCCTTAGAGAGTCCTCGTCATCGACTACCAGGACCGTAGGCGGACGACCGCCAGCCATTTGGTGTGCAGGCGCCCAAGGTTGGATATTCGCGACCGCGGTTCGGTTTTTCAGGTTGTCAGTCATTGCCGCACCACTTCTGTTTGAAGTGTCACGGCGGCTCATGAACATCACATTAACGACCGAGGTGGGGTTGTTAACCTTGTCGAAAATCACGCCGGCCGTGGCGCGACCGAGCCGGACTTCACAATCAGCCTGACCCCGAGGGACTCGGGCAACATCCCGGAGGCACGGCCCCCGCCTGCATCGTCGGATGCAGTCACTATCAGGTCAGTGTGCTGGCGACTGGCCTTCTGCTAGCCAGGTGCGGATGGCATCGGCGATTTGGTCGCGTATGCGTCGGAACGTCAGCATGGCCGTGTCCGTCTCGTCGGAAGCAGGGTCGTCGAAACCCCAGTGCAGCGACTGGTGCGTTCCGGGCAGGACCGGGCAGGTGTCGCGGGCGTGGTCACACACCGTGACGACGTAGTCGTGTGGCGTCTCCATGACGTCCTGCACCAGCTTCGGCCGGTGACCGGATATGTCGATCCCGACCTCTCGCATCGCCTCGATGGCGAGCGGATGCACTGACGGGCGTGGTGCGGTTCCCGCGCTAGCAACCGTGACGGTTCGCCCGCCGAGGTGGCGGAACCATCCCTCAGCCATTTGCGATCGCGCCGAGTTTCCAGTGCACAGGACGAGGATGTGACGGGCAGTCGAGGTCATTGGGATTGTTCCATTGCTTGTCGTGCCGAAAATGCTTCAAGTGCCCGGGCAGCGAGACCTCCGGAAATCCCTCCGAGAATGGGCCCCACGATGTACACGAACACCTCGCCTCTCGGCCCCGGTATTGCAATGTCACCGAAACCGATGGCCCAGGCAACCAGGCGCGGGCCCAAGTCGCGCGCGGGGTTCCAGGCCGCCTGGGTAAGCGGTGCGAACAGGCTGATGAGGGTCGCTACGACCAACCCGATCAGAATTGGTGCCAACCAGTCGGGCACTCCGGCGTGCGGATCAGTGAGACGGATGATCGCGAACACGAGGATTGCAGTACCGAAGCCCTCCACGATGGTCGCTCCAACGGGTGAGATCAGTGCGTATGCGTCAGGTCCAGTGCCAAACATTGCCGGGTTCGGAAAATACTCTCCAAACACCATCGCCCCGATCTGGCTTCCCGGCGAACCGATGCCGAGACCGTTAACGGCCAGGAACCGATCAAGCAGACTGCCATATGCGAGGGCAACAGTGATCCCGGCGAAAACGGCTCCCGCTAGTTGCGCTAGGATTGCCGATGCCACGAGGTTCCATCTGAAACGCCCGATCGTCGCCATGGCAATTGTCACGGCTGGATTGAGGTGTGCCACTCCCAATGGCCGCGCGACAAAGATGGCGATTGTCACTCCGGCCCACCAGACCGCGGCAACCTGGCCCAACCCCGCTTGTGCGCCAGTCAGTACCGCCGTCGCGACCACACCGGTCCCGAACAGTGTGATCAGGTACGTTCCCAACACCTCACCGACAAGCATGTTCCGCGTTCCGCTTGTCATCGGCAGCTCCTTGATCAGCGCCCAGTTCTCGTGAATAGTGCCAACTCGCAATCGCCAATGAACGGCAGCGATTTGTGCCTGAGGTGCCCAGTTCCGGGCAAGTGACAACCCCGGCCTTCCTGGCGGGGGAACCAGGAACAGTGCCGGGGTTGCTCGGAGAAGGAGGAGTGCTGCGTGCCTCCTTGGGGGTGGAGGTGCGCAGGCAGCGGGAGGAACGCTGCACCACAATTATCGGGTTCGGACGTGATCGCCACGTTAACGGATGGTCCCAACTTGGTGAAACACACGCGGCTGTGACGTAGGCGATCCCGCTCTTGGTAGCCAAGCCCTCATGGACTGCTCGACAAGAGAATTGGGGGACGCCAACATGGCGTCTCCCTTTCCAGCCAAGTGGACACGGGACACGAAGTGCGCGTCCACGCAGTGAGCCACTCTCTAGGCGGGGATCAGGACCGTGTCGATAACGTGGATCACTCCATTGGCGCACTGGATGTCCGCCTTGGTCACCGTTGCGTCGTTGATGCGCACCGCGGCCTTGGAATCGATCTTGACATCTGAACCCTGGAGCGTGGTCGCCGTGGAGAGTTTCACGACGTCCTTGGCGAGCACGGACCCCTTCACTACGTGGTAGGTCAGGATCGATGCCAGCTTCTCCTTGTCCTCGAGGAGCGCAGCGATGGTGTCATTGCCGAGTTTCTCAAAGGCCGAGTCCGTCGGGGCGAAGACGGTGATTGGTCCGGACCCGCTCAACGCATCCACCAGTCCCGCGGCCTGCGCGGCTGCGAGGAGCGTGCCGAACGAACCGGAGGCCGCCGCCGTGTCGACGATTGTCATCGAAACAGGGCGCTTGTCCGTGGTGCCGTCGCTGTAGGAGGCGGTCTCGGTTCCGTCGCCATTATTCACGAGACCGGTCTGGCGGGGCAGTGCCGACCCAGACGCAAGCAGGGCCTCCCCTTGGGCATTCATCGACTCGATCTTTGCCATGGCGAGCGGAAGCATCGCCTTTGGCAGCGGTGCGTAGTCCAGATCCGCGCAGAACTTCTGGCCTTCGGTGATGCACCAGAAGAGATAGTCCGCAAGCGCACGGCCCTTGGAAGCATCCCGCTGCTGGCGGTACGCCAGGATCCAGGTAAAGGTTGCGATCGGATAGGCGGCCGCGCCTGCCGGGTTCACGATCGAGACGCGAAGGTCGTCAGACATTGTCTTGAGGGCGCCGGCCGCGGCTGCGGTCACCGATGCAAGCGATGGAGCAATGACGTTGCCAGACGAGTTCTTGACGGAACCGAAACCGAGTCTGTTCTGTCGGGCGTACGCGAGTTCGACATAGCCTATCGAGTACTCATTGTTCTTGACTTCACCAGCGACGCCAGCGTTCCCCTGACCGCCCAGACCGGTCGGCCAGTTGACCGAGTTTGCGTAACCAACCTTCTCCTTCCACTCCGGGCTGACGCTGGAGAGGTAGTCGGTCCAGCAGAACGTCGTTCCCGATCCGTCGGAACGATGGATGACGATGATGTCCTCGGTCGGGAGTGTGACCCCGGGGTTCAGTTCCTTGAGGCGCGCATCATTCCACTTCTCGATCTTGCCGAGGAAGATGTCCGCAAGGACATCACCGGTGAAAGTCAGAGGCTGGGTGATCCTTGGCAAGTTGTAAGTTGGAACGACCGCGCCGAGCGTCATCGGGATGTGGAGGGTTGCTCCACCCTTGGCGTCCTTGAGTTGAGCATCGTTCATCGGTCCGTCGGTCGCGCCGAAGTCGGCGGTCTGGTCCTGCTGTGCCTTGATGCCACCGCCGGAACCGATTGCCTGGTAATTGATCTGGAGGCCGGTCGCCTTCAGATATTCCTCGGACCACTTGCTGTAGAGGACCGCCGGGAACGTCGCGCCCGCACCGTTGAGCGTCTTCGCGGACTGCGCGGCTGCCAGTCCCGGGGTCAGGAGACCTGCGCCGAGTGCGCCGAATGCGGCAAGCCGCCCACCAATCTGCCGTCGATTCATGCCTGTCACGGTTGGTTTGCTCCTTGTCATGCACCGCCATCCTTGGGCTGGCGGTACTGTTCCGTCAGAGCGTTGCCACCGAATGTATCCACACGTCCCGGACCTGCCATCGTCCGGTTACGTGTGGGGTGCGACCCGGTCGCAGTTCCGGTGAGCAACGTGCGCTGGCACCCCAGAAAAAGAGAACCCCGGTCCGACGCGTGTCGGCCCGGGGCTGTAGGTCGTGAGTGAACGCCGATCAGGAAGGCAGCAGGACGGTGTCGATCACATGGATCACGCCGTTCGTTGCCAGCACGTCAGCCACCACCACCGTAGCGTCGTTGATCTTGACGGCCCCGCCGACTACCGCAACCTTGACGTCACCGCCCTGCAGCGTCTTGGCGGACGTGAGCTTGACGACGTCGGCGGCCATCACTTGACCGCTTACCACGTGGTAGGTCAGGATCTTGGTCAGCAGTGCCTTGTCGGCGAGAACACTATCGATCGTAGCCTTGCCGAGCTTGGCAAACGCATCATCGGTCGGTGCAAAAACGGTAAGCGGTCCGGGCCCGGACAATGCTTCCACGAGGCCGGCAGCCTTCACTGCTGCGACAAGTGTCATGAACATGCCATTGCCCACGGCCGTTTCCACGATGTTTTCCAGTGGCCGCGTAGGTTCCACCACCACCACCACCTGCGAGCACAACGTGCATTGGAGAAACCGCAGCGACCGCAACTGCAGTGGTTGCAGCCCGTATACCCAGTGTGCGCCTGTTCGTACTTGCCATAGCCGACCTCCTGTTCCCATCCATTCGGAAGAGTCCTGCCAGGTGCGACAGGCTGACAACCGACCCCGTTAGTGGGTTGGGTCATCGCTTCCTTGAACTGGGTTTGTAAAACATACGGCCGAAATTGATCCATGCGGGTTTCCTCGGCGCCGGGCGGGTTACACGTTCATGTCATCTTGCACCGCGGGTTGGCCGGCGACACCAGTCGCGCACCACTGCGCGTCGTGTTGCGTGATCTCGGCGCCGATGCGGGTGTAGTACCCCGCCCAGTGTCCCTCAACCGCAAAGCTGCCGACACACGGCCAGACCTCGACTTCCCGGTGGCCTCGTGACGTGGCGACGATGGCCCGCGACGGAACCGTCGGGACGCGTCGTTGGGACACGTAACTTCCCCAGGCAACACACCGTCGCCACGCATCGTCATCGAGGTCGGATCCGTTGCGAACCTCCTCACCTTCGCGCCCGAACACCTGCTTCAGGATTAACCCGTCGCGCATGTCACGCGGTGGGATTGCATCCACCCAACCAGTTGCCGGCAGGTGCCGCCTGATGGTCGCACGATCCCCGGGGTCGAAAACCGCATCGTCATCCTGGTGCGACCAGATCCAGGCAAGGACGCCCTTGTTCTGGGCAAGCAGGCCCCGCAGTCCGTTCAACAGTCGGACCTGTCCGGTTGCCACGGCGGTGAACAGCATCGTCCACGCGGGATGGCCAAGAAGCGTTTCGAACGGGAAGTATCGGTAGACCGCGTCGACTGGACCCGTCTGGAAGTGAAGTCGACCTTGGACGAGGTGCAGGTTGTCGACGTCTCCGACAACCACCTCGATTCCCGCACCCGAGAGTGGTTCGCGAATGAGTTTGGCGAGAGCCTCCGTCTGGGCAAAGTCTTCGGTATGACTGGCGTCGGTAAAGATGCCGAGTGTCCGTATCTCTCGATTGGCGACAAGTGGTCGCGAAAGTCTGCCGAGAGTTGCCTGTGCAAGCGACGCTCCCAAGGGTGTTCCGGCGGGCCGTGCTCGCCTGAGCGTGCGGGGCAGGTGTCGCCAGACGAGCGGCTCAACCGTGATCGTTTCCCGCAGACCTGATGGGGTATCGGCGTTGTATTCGATGAGTTGCCATACGCCAGTTTCGTCCATGAGGAAGTCGAAGCGCCCGAGGAGCGGGCGGGTTCCCGTAGGCTCGCGCCTGAGTGGTTCAATAGCCACGTCAGGAAACCCCAGACGCACCAGGTAGTCCCTGTCCTCGAGGATGTGATCGATCGCAATCGCAATGATGCGGTCGAATGATCCGGTCAGTCGGGTCAGCAACTGGTGCGCGTCAGGGTCAAGCACCAGAGTGGCAAGGGTCGGATACGGTTCGCCGCTCACTCCGAAGTCGGGCATCGGCGCCGTCTCGATGGCATCGGAGAGGAAGGGACCGAAGAGTTGGTCGAGGTGACCGTCAGGCGTTGAGGCATCGCCCGGAAGGATTCGGAGTGATACCGGGGTGTTGCCAGGTCGTCCGTGGTTCGGACCTCGGGCGGCGTTGGATGCACTCACGAATGCCCAGCCTCCCGCGCCATCCAGCCTACTGGTCAGCGCACACGGACTTCACCGCGGCGATAGCGTACCGCGCATGGCACTTTCAGATGGCTCGTACACCATGCGTCTGGCGGATCGACACGATGCTCAAGCGATTGCGCGGATTCATAGCGAGGGAATCGCGGACCGTACAGCGACCTTCGAGACCGTCCCGCGGACCGTCTGTCAAGTGGAGGCTGGGCTCACCGAACAGCGGATCGTCACCCGACGGTCGTTGTGGAACGCAACGGGGGGGTGGTGGCGTGGGCGGGCGTCGGTTCGTATCGTGCGCGCGCACGCTCCGGCGGTGTCGGTGAGTTCTCGGTCCATGTCTCCCGCGATGCCCGGGGATTTGGGGCTGGAACGATGGCGCTTCACGGCCTGATTGGTGCCTGTGAGGCGCGCGGAAGCTGGAAACTCGTGTCCCGCCTCTTTCCCGAGAACGTGGCGAGCCGGGCACTGTGCCGAAGTCTGGGGTTCCGCGAGGTTGGGATCTACCGCCGGCACGCCCGTCCGGATGGCCAGTGGCGCGACTGCGTGGTCGTGGAATTGCTGGTCGGTGAGGCAGCCCTGCCTGGCTAAGGCGCTGGTCCGGTCCCGACTTTTCAGAGACACGTACGGATACGAACTGGAAAGCCGTCATCAAGAAGGTTGCCAATCCAGGGTTCAAGGTCCGGTGCTGGCACGGATTGCCCGCATACGAGAACGGCATCGGTCATTCCGGCGAACCTGAGGCTGTCTGCTGGGGGAAGGTGGTCAGGGCTGTAGCGATAGCGGTTATCCAGTTGGCGCTTCAGGCGTGACCGTGAAACCTCACGCTGCCTTTCGCTGTCAAGGATGAACCAAGTTGGCCGGCTAACTGGTCTGACGATTTCCTGGCGCCACCAGTCGGAATGTTCGGACCGCGGAACATTCCCGAAATCAGCTTCCCGAGTTTCCAAATCGACATGTGTCGGCCATTCATGCAGCATTGCCGTCGGCAGGATCGCACCTGGCGCATCGACACGACCGACGATCAGAACCGCCCATGGGCTCATTCCTGGCCCTCCGGTCATTTCGCCGGGTGCGGTGACCTCCGACAGGACCACCTCGATGCCCGCGTTGAGTGGGACGTCAAGGATCACCCCGGTAGTCGCCGGGAGGTTGCGCGTTCGCTGCTTGATGGCACCCGCCAGTCGCGTGGACTGCCGGGTTGGAGCCACCGATACGGTCGATGTTGCGCGAAGCGTTGTCGCGTGAACGCGCAGGAATGGCGAAGGCAGGACGAAGCGCCGGAATGGCCCGGCAAGATCCCGCCACATCCGGTATGCGGATAAGGGATCTCTCAGGCTGGCCAAAAACGACCCTCGGTGATGCTACTTAGGCCGGTCATCACGAAGAGGAGCTTCCTCCGAATGACCCGGAACCAGACGAGAACCCGCTCGACCGAGGCGCTGGAAGAGAAGGCGCGCGCGCCGACGAGCCAGAACTTGACGACGAACTGCTCCCGAAACTGCTCCCGGTTCCCTTGCTGGTAGCCGCCGAACTGCCAAAGCCCGAACTTCCCGAACTTGAGGAACTCCCGGCAGCAGAACTTCCTGACAACCCTGACACACGCGGGGGCGAGCTTCCGGTTGATCCCGATGATCCCGAGGACAACGGCGCACTGCCACCCGGACTCACCCCCGTGGATTCGGATAAGCCTGATACCCGTGGTGGCGAACTGCCCGAAGATGAGGCTCCCGGCAGTCCGGCGGATGACGGCGCACTCCCCGTGCCCGCTGATGTTGATCCGCTCGAACCAGATACCCGCGGTGGTGCGTTTCCGGTTGCTGAAGACCCGGTGCCAACCCTCGGGGGCGCGGGTGCAACGGCGTTGTTTTCACCCACCCGGGGCGGTGCGCCCGCAGCTCCCAGGCTCCCAGTGCCTCCGGGAACCGCGGCGCGTGCGTCGCCCTTGGAAACCGGACCGTCGGATGGCGCAACACCTTGGTTGCGGGCCGTGACCGCGAACCCGGCGCCGGTATCGCCTGCGCGTCCGCCTCCCTTGCTCGTGACTTCGGTTGTCCGCTGAGAGAGTGGTGCCGGCGCCGTGCTGGCGTTCCCGCCGCTTACTCGAACGGGCGGCGGCGGAGCATCCCGGTTCACGATCACCGGGCGGTCGATGACGACGGTCCGTGGCGGGTCGTAGTACCAGGGCCGGACGTAGTCCCAGTACGAAGGCCGTCCGTAGAAGGGCGACCAGTAGGCGTAGGCCGGTGGGTAGTATGACGAACCGGGATATGCGGGTGATGTGGTCTGGATATCGGCGAGACCGATCTCCACATCATTGGTCAGATGGAGAACCGGATCGTTTCCCGGAACGATGTCCACCACATTGGTGTCGTCGCGGACGAGGCGGAGGCGGCTGGTGCGCGCGACGTGACCATTCGTCTCACGGGTTTCGTCGTCAAAGCCATCATCACCGAGATCGCCTTCGAGCCACTCGAACTGGTACACGCCTCTCCGGTCGCGGAAGATGCTCCCGCGAACAACCGCGTACGTGCCAGTAGCGCCTGGAAGACCACTCGCAAACTCAGTCGCGAGCGGTGTCGCCCGGTCGGCCGTGTCGCTCGGGGTTGTGGATGGGGCAACCGTCGGTGCGATTGCTGCGCCGGAACGGTCCGCTGGCGGTGTGGGCACAACCAATCCTGGACCGTCACCGCAAGCGGCAAGCGAGGCCGCCAACAAGAGCGCAGCGCTACCACGGACTGCAGGGGCTGCGGTTCGTCGCAAGGAGGTTTTGGCATCCGCTGCCAGCCCAGACAATGCGCTGCGGAGTGATCGTGATGAGGGCGCGTCGGCGCCACCGGTGAGGAACCCGGGACGCCGTCGTGCGGTTTCGGTGGTCCCAGGCCTTGCGTGCGCGGGGGACCTGGAACCCCGTGCTGACCGCGAAAGCGGGCGCAGCGAAGTCCCGACGATTGACGGTATGGACCCAGTGCGCCCCCGGCCGGGTGCAACGATGCCATGTAGGCGGGTCGTCCCGGAGTGCGCCCTGAAGACGACCGGCCTGCGCGGATGCCCCATGTGTCCATGCTAACGCATCACGCTAGGAAAGCTCACGCCGTTCCCATCGGGTGGACATCACTCGATTGGCCCTCGATGCCGGTCAGAGTGGCAGCAGCTCTGGGACGGGTCACCGGGTAGCATCTTCCAATGCTTCTCGCGCTCGACATCGGGAACACGAACGTTGTGGCTGGCCTCTTCGAGGGCGATGCGCTTCGTGCCGAGATGCGCGTTTCCACGGCGCGTGACCGCACTGCAGACGAATGGCTCGTTCTCTGGGAAAACCTTTTGAGGGTGCGAGGCTTTGCCTTGTCTGATGTCGGTGGGGCGTGCATCGCCTCGGTCGTGCCAGGGTTGATTGCGCCATTCCAAGCGTGGTTGGGAGCGGTCAAGGTGCCGACAGTCACCTGTCGTGGTGACATGGCCCTCGGTGTCGGCGTTGATGTTGACAACCCGTCCGAGGTGGGGATCGACCGGATACTCAATTGTGTCGCTGCGAAGCACTTGTACGGAGCGCCGGCGATTGTCGTGGACATGGGGACGGCGACCACCTTTGATGTCCTGTCACGATATGGCGACTATGTCGGCGGTGCAATCGCACCGGGCATGGGTGTTTCCGTGGATGCACTCGTTGGAGGCACATCGCAATTGCGTCGGGTTTCGCTTGAGCGCCCCGCGCGGTCCATTGGAAGGAATACCGTCGCTTGCCTGCAGTCTGGGGCGATCTTCGGCTACACCGCCTTGGTCGAGGGGCTTGTCAGCCGACTGCGCGAGGAACTGGGATATCACGTTGACGTGATCGCCACTGGTGGGTTGGCATCGTTGATCGTGCCTGAGACAACCGTCTTCACACACGTCGACCTGGACCTCACCCTCCACGGCATACGTTTGGCGTGGTCGCGGGTCGCCGGAGGCCTGGCGTGAACGCGCTCACTGGCAAGCGGGTTGTCCTCGGTGTCTGCGGATCGATTGCGTCCTTCAAGGCGGCCCAACTGTGCAGTTCCCTTGTTCAGCTAGGCGCCGAGGTCGATGTCATCCTTACGGAATCGGCGCGCGAATTCGTCACGCCGCTGACCTTCCAGGCCCTTACCCGAAGGCCCGTGTACACGGACATCCACGAGGCGATGCCTGACCTGTCCAGTGCCCATGTGGAGTTGGGGACCCGCGCGGACGTCGTGGTGATCTGTCCAGCCACGGCAACGACCTTGGCGCGGCTTGCGCACGGGTTTGCCGATGACTTGCTTGCTTGCACGGTCTTGGCCACGCATGCGCCGCTCGTTCTTGCACCGGCGATGAATGTCAACATGTGGAATCACCCGGCGACGCAGGCGAACATTTCGACCCTCCGTGCCCGAGGCATGTATCAAGTCGGGCCGGTGGCGGGGTACCTCGCGGAAGGCATCACGGGCATGGGTCGTCTATCACCTCTCGAGGACGTGATCGGCGCGGTGCGACAGGCACTGGGACGCGGTGGCGCATTGGCGGGACGTCGCGTTGTGGTCACGGCTGGTGGCACACACGAACCACTCGATCCGGTCCGGTACATCGGGAACAGGTCAAGCGGCAAGATGGGGTACGCCCTCGCCGAGGCGGCACGCGACGCCGGCGCCGACGTCACGCTCGTGTCCGGTCCCGTGTCGCTTCCACGGCCCTGGGGAATCACCGTGGTTCAGGTCGGAACGGCATCGGAAATGGCCGATGCGACCCTTGGTGCCAGCGAGGGGGCTGATGCCCTGATCATGGCAGCGGCGGTTGCGGATTACCGTCCAGCAATTGTCGCCGTGCAGAAGATGAAGCGATCTGGCGACGCCCTGCGGATTGACCTGACGCCAAACCCCGACATCCTTGCCTCGGTCACGGCTCGCTTCGGTGATGGATTGGTGAAGGTCGGGTTTGCTGCCGAGACTGGTGAGGTGTCCGCCGAGGCGACCCGGAAACTCCAAGCCAAGGGCGCGCACCTGATCTGCGCGAACGATGTCACAGAGACTGGCAGTGGCTTCGGCACGGATACGAACCGCGTGACCATGTTCGCACGTGAAGGCGACACAACTGGCTCCGAAGTCGATCACTTGCCGATGCTCGCCAAGGATGAAGTCGCCCGTCGCATCGTTGCACGAACGGCGGCGCTGGTCACATCAGCCAACAGGTAAGCCCGTTTTCCGGATTGGGACATCCGGCCAATCGCAGGTCGTGGCCAAGTCAGGTTCGGTGCGTGGATCAGAAATCGGTGCGCACCGATGGCGTTTCCGTTTGCGTGACGCTGTCTGGGAGCGCCGGCGCCCTCGCCGGCATGGATTGAACTGGGTCCGTGGGGCTGGTGCGAGAAGGCCGGTGGTCCTGCAAGTGTGTGCTGACCGCGAACTCGGAAGTGGTGCCAGCACGGATTGTGGTTCTGGCCAGGCCTCGGCCCCGCCCGGGTCTTGGGAAGCTTGGCGCCTGTGTTGAGCTGCCGCGGTTGTGTCTGTGGGGGCTGGCTGATTGATTTGGTGGGTGCCAAATTGGAGTAGGGCTACCGGATCGGCGGTGACCATCCGGGCGGCAGGTGCCCTTCCAGAAGGTAGTCGAGGGTCCAAGCGATGCCGTCCTGGTCGTTGGATGATGCGATCCGGTCCATCGTCGCAACCGAATGTGCGCCATCCCGACGCGCAATCCCGCTCCAGGCGGCGGCCCGTGCCGCCGGGGTAGCGTTTCCCATAGCGACGCCCAACCCGACCGCGCCAAGCATCTCGACATCGTTGATGTTGTCACCAAACGCGGCCACGTTCTCGTTCCCTATTGAGAGATGTGCCGCGAGGGCGGCGATCGCGGTCGCCTTGTTGGTCGTCGGACCCACCACTTCCAAAGCGGCCCCCGCGGTGAACTGACCGCGCGAAAAGATCACATGCCACGGACGCTTGGCGGTGGCGTCAAGTGGATGCACTCCCATATCCGGATACGGCTCGTAGCGATCGCGGACTACGGGTCGTCCGGTCAGGTCGTCTCGCAAGTCTCGGAGGCGCGGAAGTGGCGCAAGGACGACGAACTGGGTCGGGTCGAGGCCGAAAGATGGCCCATCCGGGGTGTCATCCAGGGGTTTGGACGCCGCGCCATTGAACTGCACATACCGGCCAATTGCAGGGTGGGCATCCAGGTCACCATCGTGGAAGATGGTGTCCGGCACGCCGGGATGGCCAATCATCACCGAGGCGAGCTGGTGGGCGCGGATGCGTGCAAGGACGCGCATCGCATCGGCCCGTGGCAGGGGATTATGGGCCAGCAGAACCGGGTTCGTCCCCATCGGGTCTTCCCACACCGCTGTGCCTTGGCTCGAAATCAGGTAGACACCGTCAAGCCTGAGACGGTCGAAGACTTCGACGGTGCGGGCGCGACGTCTTCCGGACGCAATGGCCACCCTGATCCCTCGGTCCTGCGCGCGCCGGATTGCGCCGCGAGTGCGTTCAGACACCTTCTCGTCACTCGTGAAGAGGGTGCCGTCCGCGTCGAGGACGAGCAGTTGTAGGTCGAAGGGGTGCCCCGTTTCTTGCACTCGGGTAGGGTAGCAGGGCACCGTCACCGTGCCTTATGGCGTTCATGGAAGCGCCTGGGTGATGGCGGGTCCGTGCAGGTGGAGGATTGTCATGACTGGTGCGAGGGTCCAGGTTGGGTCAGGGTCGCCGTGGGAACCGAAAGTCGGGTACTCGCGCGCCGTGCGTGTCGGCAATCACATCTCGGTCGCGGGAACGACCGCCACTGCGAAAGACGGCAAGGTCTTGTCTCCGGGTGACCCGTACGGGCAGACAAAGGCCATCTTTGCAATTGTCGGAAGTGCCCTTGAGGCGGTAGGTGCGTCGTACAGCGATGTCGTCCGGACCCGGATCTATCTCAAAGACATCTCCCACTGGCAGGAGGTTGGACGCGCGCATGGCGAGATCTTCAGCGAGATCCGTCCCGCATCCACGATGGTTGAGGTCTCTCGGCTGATTGACCCGGAACACCTCGTCGAGATCGAAGTGGATGCCATCATCGGAGAAGCACCCGCCGGTTCCTGATCCGCCGCTTGCACCTGTTCGTCCGATGCCTGCCTGCCCGGGTTGAGCTACCGGGTGGGTACCCTTCGGACGAATGAGTGGACGACAGATCCCTGACGACGTCCCCCGTTTCTCCCCCGCGCGCATCAGGGCGGCGCGAATTGCCACAACGGCCGTTTTCGGGTTCCACGGCGTCGCGTTGGCCCAATGGTTTCTCCGTATCCCGGACGTGAAGATCCATGCCGGGCTTGATGACGGACAGCTCGGGCTTGCACTCCTCGGTTCGGCTATGGGATCGGTTCCGGCAATGCCCATTGCCGGCGCACTCACCGCTCGCTTCGGGAGTACTCGCATGACGGCCGCCATCGCGGTGATGTTCATGCTGCTCTTTGGATTGCCTAGTTTTGCAACTTCACTGTGGATGCTTTTCGGGGCGCTCGTGCTTTTTGGTGTGTCAGTCGGTGGGATTGACGTGGCATTCAACAGCCAGGCCAGTGAGGTTGAGGCCCATCACGGTGCACCGCTGATGTCGGGATTTCACGGTTCCTGGAGCCTGTTCAGTCTGGTTGGGACACTGATTGCTGCCCCCGTGATGGCGATGGGGATTTCACCCGAGGTACACCTCACGGTCGCTGGGTTGCTCGCTGGTGGTGCAATCCTCGTGACAACGCACTGGTTCCTGCCATCGGCGCCGAGGCAGGCGGAAGCGACAAAGTCGGTTGCCCGCCTTACCCCGGCGTTGCTCGCGCTTGGTGCAATTGCCGGCCTCTCATTGCTTGTGGAAGGGGCCGTCGCTGATTGGTCGGGCATCTACCTGCGTACGACCTTGGAGATGGCCCCCGCGTCGGCTGGGCTAGCGTTTGGTGCGTTCTCGGTGACGATGGCCGTGGCAAGGCTCCTTGGTGACCGCGTGGCGGCCCGGTTCGACCCAAGATCAGTCCTCGCCACTGGTGCCGTGCTGTCGGGCGTCGGGATCATGATTGCGGTCGCAATCCCCAACCAGCTCCTCGCGGTGGGTGGCTTTGCCCTGTGCGGGGTAGGGATCGGCACGATCTTCCCGATCGCACTCAGCGCGGCATCCCGGCTACCCGGACAGGCGCCCGGGACAGCAATCGCAGCGGTCGCAACCATGGGCTATGCCGGTTTTCTGGCCGGTCCCCCGCTCATTGGTGGGGTGTCCCGGGCATCATCGCTCGCCGTCGGCTTCGGTGTCGCAATTGTGGCATCGGCGGTGATGTTCCTATTGACGCGTCTGATCCCGAAGACGAGAACGACCACTGTGGACGGTCACCCATTTGGAGTTGGGGCATCGACCGCGGCCTAGGGATCGCCCATGGTGAACGATCTTGAGAAGCCGATGGCCTAGGGATCATCTGCATAAGGTAGCGGTGGGGGAGTGTGATGGGGAATCATGAAGGCATGAACCAACTGAGCCTGATGACGGGATTCGAGCGCGGGACCAAGCGGACGGTCAAGCAGGTGTTCCTGGAGGAGATGCTGGCGGTGGTGC
>SHXX01000037.1 GCA_009693165.1 Chloroflexota bacterium | reverse complement strand
CGTGGATGTTCGGAAGGAAATCAGAACAATGAAACTGCGTCGACTTGGCGTGACTGGCCTCCCGGTGTCCGTCCTGGGCTTTGGATGCGGGGCGATCGGAGGCCTTCTCACAAAGGGCGACCCGCGTGAACAGCGTGACGCCGTTGCCACGGCGCTCGGCGCTGGCATCACCTACTTCGATACCGCCCCGCTCTACGGGAATGGTGCATCCGAGACGAACCTCGGGAGGGTGTTTGCCGAGTTAGGCGGAGTTCCCAACGGCATAGTGATCGGCACCAAGGTGCGCATCGATCCAGCCCAAGCCCAGAATGCTCCAGCGATCATCCGGGCTTCGATTGAAGGCAGCCTCACCCGACTACGGATGGACCGGGTGGACCTCCTCCAGTTGCACACAGGCATCACCGGAACTTCCGGGCGCGGAGTGACTGTCAGCGATGTTTTGGGCCCCATCATGGATGGTCTCGAGGAGGTACGCGATGCGGGTTTGGCGACGTGGGTCGGGATCACCGCAAATGGGGATACGGATGCCGTACGTGAAGTGGTTCGTTCCGGACGCAGCGCGACGGCACAAGTAATGTTGAACGCGCTGAACCCGAGTGCCGGATGGGCTCACCACCTTGCACCAGGGGGGCATGATTTCAGCGGACTGATCCGGGACACGATCGCACATGACGTGGGCGTGATCGTGATCAGGTCACTCGCCGCCGGTGCCCTCGCTGCCAAGGAAGTGCGGCACCCCAATGCGGGCGAACCGGGAGGGATTGCCGGGGAACGCTACGACGAGGATATCTCCCGTGCCCTCAGGTTTTCGGTAGTCGCGCACGAACTTGGCCTGGAGGGTCCGGCGGAGCTCGCGGTACGTTTCGCGCAATCCACACCCGGTGTCGCCACGGTCATCGTGGGCTATTCCGACCATGACCAACTTGACGACGCGATCCGATGGACTGGCAAGGGGATCCTAGCCCCGGATGAGATTGCACGAATCTTGCACACGACCGTCAACATGTAACGACGCGCCCACCGTGTTCAGGGCCGATGAGGCGGGTGCCTCCCGCGGGCAAGCCCGGGGAGAGGCGCCACGATGGAGCTCAGTTGCCCTCACGTTACTTGGATTTCAGGGAAATCATCGCCACCTTGTTCGCTTCGGTAAAGGCATCCTTCGCGTTGATCTTCCCTGCCAGGACATCGTTGTATGCCTTGGTGTAGGCGTCCGTCGCGTCCTTCGGGATGATCGGATAGATCTCGCACTTGGGAGTGATATCTGCCCAAACCTTGCCGTTAGGCGGCATCAGCGTCGGATCATCGAACAGCTTGCCGGCGGCGAAGTCGGCCATGACACTCTTCCGACCCGGGAGATCGGTGCCGGCCTTGGACCAGATCTTCTGGCCCTCCTTGCCCTCCATATAAGCCAGGTACTTGAAGGCCTGATCCGGGATCTTCGTTCCGTTCCATAGGCTTTCGCCGGCGGCCTGCATGTGGGGCCGGCCGGTCTTCTGCAAGGGAGGCGGAGCGATATCCCACGCATCGCCAAGTTTCCCCTTGATCCGCGCCATTTGCCACGGTCCGCTGATGAACATGGCACCGAACCCGCCAACAAACCCCTGCCAGCTCTTGAGGTTCGCCGGATCTTCGTTTGTGTGAGCAACGCGGTGCTTGGTGACCAGGTCCGCACGGAACTGGACCGGATCGTGGTTTTCAGGCTTGTCCAAATAGCCCTCGGAATAGTCCGCGTTGAATGGCTTCCCGCCACCCTGATTGATCCAGGTCCAGAACGAGGCATAGGGAATGTATCCGTATTGCTTGACGTCGGCGTCCTTGCGGATGGTCAGCTTAGTAGCGGCCTGCAGGAATGTGTCGAAGTCCCAAGTGCCCTTATCGGCCTGTTCCCGAGGAGTGGGTATGCCTTGCTCCTTGAATTTCGTGGCGTTGAAGTAGAGAACTTGTGGGCCAAGCTTGCCAATGATCTGCAGCAACTTGCCTTTCCACTTCCCCGTCTCAAGAACACTCGGGATGTAGTCCGCGAGATCAAAATCCTTGTCCTTCTTGACGTAGTCATCAAGGGGAAGCATCGCTTTCTCGAAGTTGCGGACGTTGACGCGGATTACGTCCGGGGCATTGCCCCCGGCAATCATGGCACTCAGCTTGTCGTCGTAATTGATGGTTGGGTCGCCCAACGGAAGGACCGTCAGGTCAAGTTTCAGGTTCGGGTATGCCTTCTCGAACCCATCCTTGGTTGCGTTGTGGACTTTCTTTTCTTCCTCACCACCCCAGATCATCCATCCAACCGTAGCCGGCTTGACGGCAGCTGCCGGGGCCGGTGTCGTATCACCCCCACATGCCGCAAGCACACCCACACCAGCGATGGCACCGAAAATCCCACGACGCGACATTCGGACACGCCGACCGATTTCACGTTCATTCATGACTAACTCCCTGTTAGAACAAGCAGTGTATCTTACTGACACCATGCAAGAAATACAAAATCAAGTGAGTTTCATGAATTGGTCATCTTGAGGGAGCGGTTCGCGATGACGGGCACCTTTTCCGGCCAGGGTGCGGTGGACGCAGGTAGCATCAAACGCGTTCGCTAACCGAAAGGGAGAAACTGTGATGATCGTCGCCAACCCGTTCGCCGCCTCAGGAGAGTGGTTCCGGGGCACCCTCCATGCCCATACGACCGTCTCCGATGGGGCGATGACACCAAATCACCTGATTGCGCATTACGCGTATGCCGGGTGGGACTTTGTTGCCTTGACCGACCACTGGCACGCGACCGGACCCTCCGAGGTGACTGTGACGAACACGGGCACACCACACCCGGTCACCGTGATCCGTGGAATTGAAGTCAACACGGAGAATGGATCGACGGCCACCGGTTCCAGCTACCACATCACCGGACTTGGGGTTGACGGGCCTATCCCCAGACGATCCGAAGGGACCGGCGTGCCGTCAGCGCAGTGGTACGTCGACGCCATTCGGGAACGTGGTGGCATGGCGGTCATCGCCCACCCCTACTGGAGCGGACTGACTCTGCGTGACTTCGAGGGCCTTCACGGGTACCTCGGCATTGAGGTGTACAACGCCGACACCGACGTGCACATCGGGCGCGGGGACGCATCCCTCCTCTGGGATGACTTGCTCACGCACGGACACAACGTACTCGGCATCGGTGTCGACGACTGCCACCGGCCGGGATACGACAGTGTCCGAGGTTGGACGGTTGTACGGGCTGCGGACCGGTCGGGCGAAGCCATTCTGTCGGCGATCCGTGCCGGGAACTTCTACGCCAGTGCCGGTCCCGAGATTATTGACGTGCATTGGGATCCGGGTTCGAATGTCATCCAAGTTCAGTGCAGTCCGGTTCGATCGATCACGGCGGTCGCCGATGGCATGAAAGGTGCGCGCCTGAACGCCGGAAGATTTGGTGCGTCACTTGGCGCGCGGCGCCGTCGGAGTGCAAGCGGGAGACCGGAAGGCGTCCTCGAAGGTGAACTGCTTACCGGTGCCGAACTTCATCTGACGGGCCGCGAACGTTACGTCCGCATTCAGGTCGAAGACGCTCACGGCCATCGCGCTTGGACAAACCCCCTATTCATCGGGCCTGTCTGACCAGGAGCCATTGTGCTTCGGTACCATCACGCGGTGCCGAGCTACACCGGGGGTATTGAATGAGCCTAGCCAAGAAAATGCTTTTCAAGCCGGGCACGACCGCGACGATGATCGGCAAGCCTGATTATGTCACGCTCGACGACATCGTTGAGACCGTGGACGACCAGTCGGCCGATGTGATCCTGTTTGTCCATACGCTGGCCGACGTCGACCTGCAGGCCAGCCACGTCCACGAAGCACTCCGCACCGGCCGTGACGCGTGGATTTCCGACCCCAAGGCCGGGAAACTTGATACCGACCTCAATCGCGACATCCTCTACCGCCATGCCGGACTGGTTCGCCGGATTGCCGGAAGTCGTCAGATCTCAATTGACCATACGTGAAGCGCAATGTACTTCAAGGTCAAAGAACCCGAGTGATCGAACCGGGGTTGGGCACCTGCCTGGAGCCAAGCTTTGAGGCCGGGCGAACTCCCAGGAAAGCGAGCAAGATTGTGGGAACAATCCAGCGCCTTGAGCACGTGGGCCTGACGGTCACGGACGTGGAACGGACCGTTTCCTGGTACGCGAGGATGTTTGGCAGCCGTCGTGTCCAGGAAATGAACTGGCCGGAAACGGGAGTGCGTGGCGTCTACATCACCTTGGGTGACGACGGTTCGCAACTCGAGATATTCCAAAAGCCCGGCACTTACAAGTATCTTGACGCCGATTTGGAGATGGCGCGGTACGAACACTTCTGTGTCCAAGTGGAAGACATTCACGCCACCTTTGCCGACCTTGAGGCAAAGGGCGCAGAGATTGCATTCCGTCCCCGTCTGGCGAAGCGACACGGGTACGTCGCCATGGTGGTCGACCCAGACGGCATCCGCATCGAACTGCTCCAAATCCTGTCCCCCGAACGGCACGCCGAACTGGTCCGCCAGAGTGCCAATCGTTAGGGAAGGGCTGCACAAGGCACGATTCGAGTCCCGTGCGAGGCAAGTGACCGGGAATCGCGGTCGGTGAGGCTTCCTCAAGCGCCATTTCCGCTCCGGAACCGGGATTCGGGCGTCGCCATGCCCGCCGGCGTGGCGTCCGGTGCGCATTCGGGCACGCGGCGGCCTACCCCGCCAGCAGCGTGCGCCGTGCCATCCAGAGGTTGGAGAGGGCGAACAGGGTCACCAGCTGCGCCCCGTTCTTGGCCAGGCCCCGGTACCGCGCCTTCACGTGGCCGAACTGCCGCTTGATGACCCGGAACGGGTGCCCGACCTTCGCGCGGACCGAGGCCTTGGCCCGCTCCACCACCGCCTCGGCCGACCTTGGCGCCAGCAACCGACGCCGGGCCCGGTGGCATGGCCACCATCCACGCCACGCCGGGGGTGTCCCACCAGCGGGCGACGCCCCGGTACCCCGGGTCCGCGTGGACCACCACCTCCCGGCCATGCAGCAGGTCGCCCGCCACCACCAGGTCGTGCACGTTGGCCGGCGTCGCCACCACCGTGTGGACCAGCCCGGAGTCCGCATCGACACCGATGTGCGCCTTCATGCCGAAGAACCACTGGTTCCCCTTCCGGGTCTGGTGCATCTCCGGGTCCCGCGTGCCCGTCCGGTTCTTCGTCGAGCTTGGGGCCGCGACGATCGTCGCATCGACCAGCGCGTTGACCGTCTGAAGGAGTGCGGTGGCCAGGTCGTGGCGCCCGGGGAGGTGGCGGAAGCGCAGGACGGTGGTCGCGTCCGGGATGCCGGTGGCGCCGGGGAGGTGGCGGAAGCGCAGGATGGTGGTGGCGTCCGGGATGCCGGTGGTGCCGGGGTCGATGCCCGCGAAGGCGCGGTACACCGGGATGTCGTGCAAGGCGTCACGGGCGGCCTCGTCAGCGAGCGAGAACCACTGCTGCAGGAAGTGGACCCGCAGCAGCAGCAGGACCGGGTACGGTGGCCGGCCGGTGGTCCCCGCCGGGGCGAAGGGGGCAATCCGGGCGACGAGGGCGTCCCACGGGACGGCGGCGAGCAGCTCCTGGAGGAAGGCCTGCCGGCGCGTGCGCTTGGTGGATCGTTCGCAACCGTTCGCGAGACTCAACTGGTTCATGCCACCATGATTCCCGCAACGGCCCTGGCGCCGCTCCCTTTTGCAGTCAATCCCTAAACGACCACCAAATCGCCTCGATCAGCCGCGTGACCTGTGCGTCGATGTGAGGCTGCCCGAACCCGGCCACGCGACGGCACATATTCGCCGGATTGACGTCGGCGGTGCTACTGTAGGCTGGATTGCAGTGAGCGGATGGATTGCCGCTCGAATTCCGTTGCCGTTTCGGTTAGGCCGTGACAGGCAAGACCCCGGACCTCTATCGTGGCAGGAAACCCACCGCACATCCCTGACGAGCGACACCCGATGGGCTTTCCCACCGGCGAGCGCGATGCCCGCGAGGCCCTTTGGTCATCGCCGAGGCAGTCGGCGCGTCCCCGAAGCAGATTGGGCGGTCTCGCCTTCTGGCGTCGTCGGACAGACCCAACTTGGGTGGCAACCGACACGCAAGATGCATGGTTGGCCACGCGCCCGATCCCCGCAGCCGAACCCCCAGGAACGATCGCGGACTTCATTGGTGGGTTGCCTTCCGGACGCCTGATCGTCCACGGGTTCGTGGCGCTCGTGATCCTCGGGGTCATCAGCGCCGGCGGTTTCCGCCGTCCGACGGACAGTCTTGAGGGCCTGATCGGCACCGATCCGGCCAACCTGCCGATGCAGACCCGCCTCCTCCTCGGGCCGCGTGTGTCCCTGATCGAAGCTCGGGACAGCCTCCTGCGGCCGACCCTCGCGACCACCTTGAATGCCTCCACGCCGATCACCCCACCGGCCGAAATCCTGACGTACATCGTGCAAGCCAATGACACGGCCTGGGATATCGGCGCACGGTTCAACGTCGGGATGTACAGCATCCTGTGGTCGAATGGCCTGGACGAAGAGGATTTGGTCCGTCCCGGTCAGGAACTGCGCATCCCGCCAGTGCAAGGCATAGCGCATCAGGTGAAGGCGAACGACACACTCGACACGATTGCGCAGCGGTATCGAGCAGAACCGGCATCGATTGTGGACTTCAATGGACTGAAGCCGGGCGAACCGCTTGTCATCGACAAGTGGATCATCATTTCTGGGGGCGAACTCCCAATCACCGTCCGCCCGGATTCGCCGCGGGTAGCCGCCGCGCCCGCGCGTCCGGCGGCACCCGCACCACAACCGGCCAGGCCGGCGGCACTCGCACCACAACCGGCCAGGCCGGCGCCGTCACCGCCGCAGATCGCGACTGGACGCCTCCAATGGCCGACCCGGGGGTCGATCACGACCTACTACTCGGGCTGGCATCCTGGCATTGACATCGCTGCCCCATTTGGCACCCCGATTGGTGCCTCCGACGCGGGTCGGATCGTCTATGCCGGATGGGACCGGCAGGGATACGGCAACCGGATCATCGTGAACCACGGCAACGGGATCACTACGACCTACAACCACCTCTCCGCATTCACTGCCCAAGTGGGACAGTATGTGGCGAAGGGACAGGTAATCGCCCGCATGGGAAGCACCGGGAACTCAACTGGCCCCCATCTCCACTTTGAGATCCTCCGCAACGGCAGCTACATAAACCCACTCGGCGCACTGAACTAGCGGATTTGCCCCGGACTGGACATCATGTCCGAAACCCTGTCTCGGGATTGGTACACTGGCGAGTAACTATGAAGGTCATTTTGCTCAAAGATGTCGATAACCTGGGACGCGTCGGGGATGTCAAGGAAGTGTCGGCTGGGTACGCCCGCAACTTCCTGCTCAGGCAGGCTATGGTCGTCGAGGCAACCCCCTCACAACTCAAGCGCATTGACTCCCTGAAAGTTCAGCGCAAGAAGGAAGACGACCGTCGGCACGCCGAGGCGATGACCCTCTCCGAACGCATCGGCACCCTGTCGGTCACCATTGACGCGCGTGCGGGTGAAGGTGGAAAGCTCTTCGGAACCGTCACGACCGCAGACGTCGTCGCGGCATTGAAGGCGCAGCACGCCATCGAGATCGATAAGCGCAGCGTTGAACTTGACGGAACGGTGAGGACGGTGGGTGATCACACCGCATCCATAAAACTTGCTGGTCAGGTTCAGGCATCCCTCAAGCTTGAGGTTGTCGCCACCGAAGCATGACGGGCACGAGCACACTCGGGCGGGGATACCGGTGACGGTCTTGCCCCCCGCAGTGTTTTGTGACGACTGCCGCAACCCGGATGACCGGGGTGCGTTCCGCCAGTAATGGCTGACGAACGCCTGCCGCCGCAGAACTCCGAAGCCGAGCAATCGGTTCTGGGCAGCATCCTGATCGACCGGGATGCAATCGTACGCGTTGCCGGGTTCCTCCAACCCGATGACTTCTACCGGGTTGCCCACCGCCAGATCTACCAAGTGGCGAGGAACTTGTACGAACGCAAGGAACCTGCGGACTTCGTCCTCGTCTGTGACGAACTCGAACGGCGGGGCGAACTCACGAACGTCGGCGGTCCGGGATACATCACCAGCCTGATCAACATGGTGCCGACGGCCGTCAATGTCGAGTACTACGGGCATATTGTTGAGCGGAACGCGGTCCTGCGTCGCCTGATCTCGGCGGGCGGACAGATTGCCCAACTCGCCTACGACACCCAGCATGACGCCGAACTTGCGGTGGACAAGGCCGAACAGGTCCTGTTCAACCTGACGCAACGGCGCGGCTCGCGCGATTACATCGCGATGTCCGACTTCATGCAGGACTACTTCACCCAACTTGACGAAATCCACCAGCGGCGCGGGCAGCCAATCGGAGTGCCCACGGGATTCACACGCCTCGACGCGCTGACCGGTGGCTTGCAGAAGTCGGACCTCATCATCCTTGCAGCGCGGCCCGGTGTCGGCAAGACATCGCTTGCACTGAATATCGCGAGCAATGCGGCCCAGCACAACAAGGTGGGGACGGGCATCTTCTCCCTGGAAATGTCGCGAGACCAGTTGGTGTTGCGACTGTTGTGCGCCCACACCGGACTTGACTCTCATCGACTGCGTACGGGCAACATCGAGGAAGGTGAGTGGGCGAAGGTCGCCGAGGCAATGAGCGTCCTCGCCGACATGCCCATCTACATCGATGACACCCCAGGCATCTCGGTGATGGAACTGCGGACGAAGGCGCGCAGGATGCAGGCCGAGCACGACATCGGCTTCATCGTGGTCGACTACCTGCAACTCATGCAAGGGCGGGCTTCTGACAACCGTGTCCAGGAAGTCTCGGAGATCAGCCGGGCGTTGAAGGGTCTCGCACGCGAACTCAACGTACCGGTACTCGCGCTGTCACAGCTTTCACGTGCGGTCGAGAGCCGTCCGGGCAACAAGCCCCAACTCTCGGACCTCAGGGACAGCGGTTCGATCGAACAGGATGCGGACGTGGTGATGTTCATTTACCGTGCGGAGATGTACGACAAGGAGACGGCACCGAAGAATGTCGCCGAAGTGATCGTGGCCAAGCACCGCAATGGCCCCACCGGTGACATCGAACTCTTCTTCTCACCACGCCTGACCCGTTTCAGCGACCTGGAACAGCGATACACGTCACCATATTCCTGATCGCACGTGCGGTCGAACCAACGGCGCCAGGGTCCCGGCATCTACAATCTTCGGTGCCGGAAGGACAGGTTCACCGCACGTGGACGACCAAGTAATGCTCATCGTGTTCGCCGGCCAAGGCGGAGGTACCCCGACTGAACGTCTCGTCGCCGGCGCACAACACGCCGCCGCCCGCGACTTGATCGAACTTGGCTTGCAGGAACCCCTTATTGGCCATGTCTTTCTGGCAACCGACGCACCGGTCCTGCAAGACGCGTTCGACCGCGAACCACGCGTGACGGTTATCACCGATCCGCGAGGGGAACCCTTTCACTTCGGCGCCAGGCTGCGGGCAATTGTTGACCGGCCGGAAGTGCGGTTCCCCTTGTACTTCAGCGGTGCCGCCGCCCCGTTGATCGAGGCGAGCACGTTGCACGATGTCTGTGTTCGGCTTCTCGGCGGATCATCCACCGTCATCGCGAACAACCTTTGGTCCGCCGACTGGTTCGGGATGGTTCCGGGATCCGCACTTCATCGGATTGCCCTGCCCGAATCGCATGACAATGCCGTCCCCTCCCGGCTGGCAAGGCAGGCGGGCCTGACGCCCCAGATCATCGATCCAGCAATTGGCACCATCTTTGACCTCGATACTCCGGCCGACCTGACCATCCTCGCCCTGCATCGCGGACGGCGCACGCACGTGAGCGAATTCCTGGATGGGGCAGACCTGCCCCGGGATCGCTACGGGGCGACCATGCCGTTCCTGATCAGCCAGAAGGCGCACCTGTCGCTGATTGGCCGGGTGAACACCTCGATCTGGGGAAAGGCGATGACCGACATTCCCGGGGCCAAGCGGCTCTTCGTCGAGGAACGTGGCATGGTGGCCTTTGGGAGAGACACCGCCGGTGAGGTCCGGTCATTGATTGGCCACCTGTACCAACAGGTTGGGCCTCGCCAGTTTTTCAGGATTATCGGCGACCTTGCCGATGCCATCTTCTTCGACTCGCGGGTGCTTTTCCAGCATCTGGGCCTGAACCTCACGCCCGCCGACCGGTTCGCGTCAGACCTCGGTGATGTTGACGCGATTGCGAATGAGGCTGCACGGGCCTTCACCCGCGCAGCCATCGAAGCGCATGTGCCGGTCATCCTCGGCGGACACGGTGTCGTGGCAGGGTCACTCTGGGCCCTGACGCAGGAAGCGTGGGAACGTGCGGATGACGGTACATTGCCAGACTTGCCGGACCGCCCAACGCTCGCCTGACCGGCACCGCGCAGCAAACGGCGCACCGATGCGGGGACGGCGACGGGCGGTACACTTTGCAGTCACCAACAGACTCATTCGCCGGTCCATCGGACCTGTTGATTTGCGATGTTCCGCACCATTCGCACCGTGTCCCGCCCGAACGCGGGAGTCGAGATCGTGGATGGCACGGAACCACCGGGTACAAGAGGCCGTCCATGGTTGCGTTCATCAAGAGACTCATGGGTATCGGGAACGACACCAATGTTCGCCGTATCCAACCGCTCGTCGCACGCATCAATGCCCTCGAGCCAAGCTTCACGGCGCTCACCGATGACCAGCTGAGGGAAAAGACCGCCGAGTTCCGCAAGCGCCTCGGCGTGACGGTGGTACGCCAGGATCGTGACAACGACGCCCAGAGTGGCGTTACGCCGTCTGCGCCTACCCCTGATGCCGAGACGTTGGACGACCTGCTTCCCGAGGCCTTTGCCGCCGTCCGCGAAGCGGCCCGGCGCGTCATAGGCATGCGTCACTACGACGTGCAGCTGATCGGCGGGATTGTCCTGCATCGTGGGCAGATCGCCGAAATGCGCACCGGCGAGGGCAAGACGTTCGTGGCCTCGCTACCACTTTATCTCAATGCCCTGGTGGGCAATGGGTGCCACCTCATCACACCAAACGACTACCTTTCGCGCGTCGGTGGTGGGTGGATGGGGCCCATCTACCACCGGCTCGGCATGACGACAGGTGTCATCTGCCACGAATTCGCAGGTATCTACAACCCGCAGTACACCGACCAGACCCCACGCGGTGATGACCGATTGATGCATTGGGAACCCGTGTCGCGTCGGGATGCCTATCACGCAGACATCACCTATGGAACCAATCACGAGTTCGGATTCGATTACCTGCGCGACAACATGGTCTACGACCTTGGGCAGATGGTTCAGCGTGACTTGCACTACGCGATTGTCGACGAAGTTGACAACATCCTCATTGATGAAGCGCGGACGCCGCTCATCATTTCCGGACCTGCCGACGAACCGCCGGACACCTACGCCAAGTTCGCGAGCATCGTGACCCAACTCCGAGAGGAACGCGACTACACCATCGACCTCAAGGCACGGTCGGTACTGATGACCGAGGACGGAATCGACCGGGTTGAACGTCTCGCCGGGGTCTCCAACCTGTACGCCGAGGAGAATTACACACTGGTCCACTATCTGGAGCAGGCACTCCGCGCAGGGGTCATCTTCCGTCGGGACCGCGACTATGTCCTGCTCCACCAAGGACAGGTCCTGGCGTCCGGGCACCATCATCCGCAATCCGAGATCGTCATTGTCGACGAATTCACTGGGCGCCTCATGCCGGGTCGCCGATACTCAGAGGGTCTCCACCAGGCAATTGAAGCCAAGGAAGGCGTTGCCATCCGGCGCGAGAACCTCACCCTGGCAACGATCACCTTCCAGAACTACTTCCGCCTCTACCGGAAACTCGCCGGCATGACCGGGACGGCAAGCACCGAGGCCGAGGAGTTCCGAAAGATCTACAACCTTGAGGTCCTCCCGATCCCGACGAACCGTCCGATGGTTCGGGAGGACTCTCCGGATCTCATCTTCCGCAGTGCAACCGGCAAGTATTCGGCGATCCTGGACGAGATCGAGGAGATGCACGAGATTGGAAGGCCGGTTCTCGTCGGGACGACTTCGGTCGAGAAATCGGAGGACTTGTCGCGCCTCCTCCGCGCGCGGGGCATTGTCCATCAGGTCCTGAACGCCAAGTACCACGAAACCGAGGCCTCAATCATCGCCTTGGCCGGACGAAACCGGGCGGTCACCATTGCCACGAACATGGCGGGCCGTGGGACCGACATCATCCTGGGAACCACAGACGACCCCGAAGGGACACCGGAAGTCGTCCGCAACCTTGGCGGGCTGCACATCATTGGTACGGAACGCCACGAGTCCCGGCGGATCGACAACCAGTTGCGGGGTCGCGCCGGTCGGCAAGGCGATCCCGGATCGTCACGCTTCTACCTCAGCCTCGAGGATGACCTGATGCGCCGCTTCGGGTCGGACCGGATCATCGGCTTGATGGAACGTCTCGGCCTCGATGATGACGCGCCCATCGAACACAGCATGGTAAGCCGGAGTATCGAACAGGCCCAACAGAAGGTCGAGGGGTTCAACTTCGATATCCGGAAGCACACCGTCGAATACGACGACGTGATGAATACCCAGCGCAAGGTGATTTACACCCAGCGCCGTCAGGTCCTGGGCACCAGAGATCCGAAGCAACTCATCCTGCTCATGGCACGCGACCTTGCAACCCGGCTCATTGAACAGCATGCGCAGTCACCACGTCCCGACGAGTGGGACCTCGAAGCGATCCATGCCGGTTTTGCGAATATCCTCGGTCCGGAACTTGAAGTTGACCCCGATGAACTGCATGGGCGTAACCGTGAAGACATGGCCGAGATCATGCAGGAGTGGGCCGAGGAACTGTATGGCGCCAGGGAGACGCGTTACTCCCCGGACCTCTTTGCGTACGCTGTTCGCGGCACGATGCTGCGCGTGATCGACGGCCTGTGGCAGGAACATCTCACCGCGATTGACGACATCATCGCCGGGATCGGCCTGCGCGCCTATGGGCAGCGCGACCCGCTCACCGAGTACAAGGGGGAGGCATATCGCCTGTTCCAGTCGCTGGTGAAGGACCTCCAGGCAAACATCGTGGCCACGACATTTCGGATCCAGTTTTCCATGGAAGCGATTCCGAACCAAGCGGTTCCGGACGAATCTCACGTCGAAGCTGATGCCGAAACCGCTGACCACGACGGCGCGAAGGGTTTGAAGTCGGTCACTCCACCACGGATGACACCGGCAGCAATCGCAAGCTTCACGGCGCCACCAAAGTCGATGGCGAGAATGGTCACGAACAAGCCGGTCGATGTTGAAACACCAGGAATGCCAAGGACCGTTTCGGCACACGCCAATGGGCCGGATGGCAGGCCAATGACGCGATCGGAACGCAACCGTCAGGAAGCACTCGCCCGACGCGCCCGCCAGAAGGAGCGCAAGCGCGGAGGCTGATTGACGGCACCCAGACAACGCTATGGGGACCGCGGTGCACGGAACCCCCTCGGGAGGGTTGGTTGTTTGAGCCGCACTTCCGGAAAGGTCTGCGGAGGTTCGGCGGGGGAGCCCAGAGAAACCCCATGTACATGACTAGCTAGATTGCGTTTCCGTTTATCCGTCTAATCGGAAGCGAACGGCTTTATCAGCACACTGGCCGTTCTGACCATCGCCCCCTTCATGGAACACCATCCGCTCACACCTGACTGACCCGGGTCGACTTCCAGTCGGCGATTGCGCGTCGCTGCCCCTCGAAAGCGATGTTGGCAGGAATATCCTCAGGCAAGAACCAGTCGCAGGCCATCGCATCATCGCCAGCGACCGGCGTGGCAGTAGGCTCGCCCAGAACTGCCGGGTAGACGAGCAAGTAACTCGGGTTGCGGGGATCGTCGCGACCGAAATAGATGCGCGGAGTTCCCGTGACCTTCACAACGAGACGGCACTCCTCGACGAGTTCACGGACAATCGTGTCTGCCCCATCCTCGCCATACTCCACGAACCCGGCCGGCAACATCCAGTCGCCCTGGTACGGCACATGGGCGCGCTGCACCAGAAGCAGGCAGCCATCCCGTACGACAGTCGCAGCGGCGCCAATCGCGTTCTTGGCGTAGTACGTCCACCCGCAAGACGGACAGACCGGACGGGGCCGATCAGAAAAGATCACCTCATCCATCGGGGTCGCACACTGGCCACAGAACCTCGGACGTCCTGGATCCGGGAGACCGCTGGGGTCCACCGGGATTGGTCCGCGCACGGTGTCCATGGGGGTGTTCCTCCATTACCCTCACGCTGAGAGTGTCAGGCAATCCAGCAGTGCAGTGCAGCAGGTGATGGGCGATGCCGGTCCTGGCGCCCGCGATACAATATCCAATGAAACTTGTACCGGAGATGTCCGGACCCTGGGGGAGACCATCATGGCGCTGAATCGACGCAGGATCCTGCACGGAGCATCGATGGGCGGACTCTTGCTCGCCGCAATTGGTTGTGGCGAGGAAGCGGCTCCGGCAAAGCCAGGCGATCCCGCCAAGCCTGGTGCGAACACCGAGGTGAACTCGGCGACCGGCAAGGGCACTCCAACCGTGGCGGCGTTCACGGGCGCGCCACTCGAAATCAAGGCATCCGACAAGGAGCTTCTCGAAGCCGCCAAGCCGGAAGGCAAGGTACTTGTCTACTCGACAACCGATAGCGCCACTGCCAAGCCGCTCATTGCCGACTTCAACGCCCGGTATCCGGAAATCAAGCTTGACTACCAGGATCTCAACAGCACCGACCTGTTCAACAAGTTCACGGCCGAAACCGCCGCGGGAACGGACACCGCCGACGTCCTGTGGTCATCGGCGATGGACCAGCAGATGAAGATGATGCAAGACGGTCTCGGCGGGTCCTACCAGTCTCCCGAAGCGGACAAGCTGCCCCAGTGGGCCAGGTACCAGGAACCCGGGAAGACCGCCTGGGGGACGACCCTGGAGCCGTTCGCATTCGTCTACAACAAGAAGTTGCTCCCCGCAGACGCCGTGCCAAAGGATCACACCGCGCTCATAAAGTTGCTCACGGACAAGACGGACCTGCTCAAGGGCAAGGTCACTTGCTATGACCCGGAGAAGAGTGGCACCGGCTACCTCGCAAACAGCCGTGATGTGACGAACTTCCCGGCATTCTGGGACCTCGCCGCTGCCCTCGGCAAGGCAGACGTGAAACTCTACACCAGCACCGGGACGATGATCGAGAAGATCCAGTCCGGCGAACACATCTTCGGCTTCAACATCATCGGATCCTACATCCTCCCGAAACTGAAGACCGACGCGGACACCTTCGGCATGGTTTTCCCTCAGGATTACACCATCGGCTTCTCACGGGTGGCGTTCATTGCAAAGAAGTCAAAGCGCCCGAATTCGGCCAAGCTGTTCCTGGATCACCTGCTTTCCAAGCGCGGACAGGACATCCTTGCGAAGCAGTCGCTTCTGTATCCATCGCGCATCGATGCGGAAGGCGAAGCGACCGCAGCGGGCCTCCAGAAGGAACTGGGTGACAAGCTGAAGCCGATCCCGGTCTCAAATCAGGTCCTGGACGCACTCGACCAGAAGAAGCGCCTTGAGTTCGTCGAAAAATGGCAGAAGGCGCTCGGTCGCAGCTAGGTATCGCGATGCCGACCCGCATGATCCGCGCTTGTTGACAACGAATGGCAACGATCGTCACGCCCGCTGCCAACACCCGGATTTGGACCATTCCGTCCGGGAGGCACGCGGTCGTGCTGATCGTTGCCCTGCTGGTTCTGTCACCCTTGCTCCTGATCGCCTACCAGAGTTCGCTGAACGGGCCATTCTTCGCAGAAAGTTCACGCGTTGACCCGGGGGCTTGGGAGTATGTCCTTGGTGCAAGGCAATTCTGGCGTGCCTTCGGAACCTCGGCAGTCGTCGCCACAGGCATGGTTCTGATCGGCGTACCACTCGGCGCGGTCCTTGCCTTCATCGTCGTCCGCACGGACATCCCCGGTCGCCAGGTCCTCGAACCGGCAGTCCTCATACCGATCTTCCTCTCACCTATCGTGACCGCCTTCGGATACGTGGTTGCAATCGGACCGGTCGGTTTCATCTCACTCGGGGTGAGATCGGTGGTCGGATCGGTGCCGTGGAACGTCTACGGGTTGCCATCGCTCATTGTCATCGCCGCGCTCACCCACGTTCCCCACACCTACCTCTACGTGTCAACCGCGTTGCGTTCCGTCAATCCGGAACTCGAGGAAGCGGCACGGACGCTAGGTGCCCCACCATGGAGAGTGGCTCTCGACATCAGCCTGCCCCTCGTCCGCCCGGCACTGTTGTTCAGTGCATCACTGACCTTCCTGCTCGGGTTCGAACTCTTTGGCCTGCCCCTCGTGCTTGGTGATCCTGCCGGACTGCTCGTCCTCACCACATACCTGTTCAAGCTCACGACCCTCCTTGGAGTCCCCTCCTACCAGATGATGGCAGTGGTCGCCCTGAGCATCGTGGTGGTGACACTCCCACTCGTCATGATCCAGAGGCACCTTCTGGGACAGGCAAGCCGATTCCAGACAATCCGCGGACGCGGACTTGCGCTTCGGCCTCTCAAGCTCGGACGATGGCGATGGGTTGCGCTCACCATCGTGGTGGCGTGGCTCTTGCTGACTGTCGCGGTCCCACTTGGGGGCATCCTGCTCCGATCGGTTGTCAAGGGCTGGGGCGAAGGTGTCTCCCTCTCACGAGTGTTGACCCTCGACCACTTCCGCGGACTGGCGGACTACCCGAACCTGATACGTGGGATCGTGAACACGATCGCCCTCGGCGTAATCGGGGGCGCGGTCACCGTCGCCTGCTACCTTGTTGTCGGTCTGACGCAGCACCGATGGGCATCCCGCGGAGTAGCAGTGCTCGACTTCATGGTGCTCATCCCCCGGGCAATCCCAGGCCTGGTGGGAGGTCTGGCATTCCTCTGGCTGATCCTGTTCATTCCGGTGTTGCGTCCACTCCGCAACTCGATGATCGCCGTCTGGCTTGCCTACTCAACCGTCTGGCTTGCCTACGGTCTCCGGCTCATATCGACAGCCCTCCTGCAAGTCGGACCGGAACTCGAGGAAGCGGCCCAATCAGCAGGGGCATCCCCAATGCGTGTCCGGTGGGAGATCACCATCCCTCTGGTCCGCCTCGGCTTGATTGGCAGTTGGCTGCTGATCTTCATGATGTTCGTTCGCGAATACTCAACGGGGGTCTACCTGTTCGGGGCCGGAACCGAAGTCATCGGGTCACTCATTGTTTCACTGTGGGGTGCCGGAGGCCTTGACCTGATTGCCGCCTTGTCCGTCGTAAGCGTGGCCATCGTGAGCGTGGCACTGGCAACTGCGTTGCGACTGGGAGTTCGCCTGCATGACTGACCAGACCCCAATCCTGACCATCGAGTCCATCGAGAAGTCATTTGGCGCGACATCAGTCCTGCAAGGCGTGTCCGTGACCCTCCACAAGGGAGAGGTCGTGGCCCTCCTCGGCGCTTCCGGCAGCGGCAAGACCACCTTGCTGCGGGTTGCCGGCGGGCTCGAACGTCCGGATCGTGGCCGCATCACCATCGGTTCGTCTGTGGTCTTTGACACGTCATCCGGGATTGACATTCCCGCAGAAGGTCGCAACCTCGGGTTCGTCTTCCAGTCATACGCGCTGTGGCCCCACATGACCGTCAATGCGAACGTCGGCTACGGGCTACGCCTGCGGGGCACGTCGCCAACCGAACGGGAAACACGCGTCCTCGCCGTCCTCGAACGTCTCGGCCTTGGGGCGCTAGGTGACCGCTACCCGCACCAGCTGTCTGGCGGACAGCAGCAACGCGTTGCCCTGGCGCGGGCCCTCGTCTACGAACCACCGATCGTCCTGCTCGACGAACCGTTGTCAAACCTGGATGCCAACCTGCGGGAAGAGGCCCGGGCCTGGTTGAGGGAACTCATCGTCACGCTTCGATTGAGTGCCCTTTTCGTTACGCACGATCAAGTGGAAGCACTGTCCATTGCAGACCGCGTTGTTCTCCTGAACCGGGGAATTGCGGAACAGGTCGGGCCACCGGCCAGTCTCTACGGGGACCCGAAAACCCTCTTTGCGGCAACATTCCTGGGAAGCAACAATGTCTTCCCGGTGACCATCGACCCGTCGTCAAAGCAGGCGGACCGCACGGCAATGGTTGGATGCGGGCCGCATCGAATCCTGGGCACGATCCGGTCAAACGCCGGGGAAGCCCCATCTTCCACGGCGGTCATTCGCGTGGAACGGGTCACCGTTGATCCCACGTTGAACGTGGACAAAAACTCGACGAGCCTGTCGCTCCCGCTGCGGGCATCCCTGTATACGGGTGAACGCTGGGAACACGTCTTCGACCTGAACGGGCACTCCTTCCGCGCGTGGGGGAGAAAGAGACTGGACCGGGGCACGCACACGGTACACCTGCCAGTCGAAGGCGTCTGGGTGTTCTAACTCCAGACACCTTCATGAAGCAAGGCATCAAGGGGCGGGTTGGGCACTCGGCGCCACCGGCGTGGACAACTTGAGGAAGGCCTCGCCCAGAGGCGAGATGCGGACGACACCAGTCGCGCGGTCGAGGAGCAGTCTGCCGTTCGCAAAGTACTGTGCGAGGTTGTCACCTTCCGCGACCTCGGGGGTGACGGGATGACCAAGCGTTGCCGCGCCGTTGACGGCGTCGTAGTAGGCAAGGAACCCGAACGAGACATATCGACCGGTCTTGACGAAGTACCGGCGCTGGTCTGAGGACCCTTCGTCAGGGGTCTCGGAAAAGGTCATGCCGGAAGCCGCGACGTACTCGGATCCGAGATTGCCGATGCTTGCGGTGCCTGTTGTCGGGTCAATGTCGAGGCGGACATTCTGGAAGAGTTGCGTCCCGGCCTCGGTCGGCGGCGCAATCGGCAGGCCGGTCCACTGGAATCCACCCGCAGCGGCGATGCCATCAACCATGGGGATTGAAAGAGGTTGACTGGTCATCGGGACATAGCGGTTGCCATCCGACGTCGGGACGACAAACGGGGCCTGCACCAGGACCGCCACGATTGACGGTGCCATCAGCGGGGCGTGCAGCAGACGGTGTTCAGGATCCTGGGTCGTAGGGAGGGGAAGCCACTTGCCCGCGAGTTCGTCCCATCGGCCCAGGAAGACCCCGAACTCGCTGGTGCCACGTGGCAGATCCTCGAGGCGGTAGACGATGCCAAGTTCCACACTCCTCGGAACGGCACGGAGTTCCCGACCTGTCGCGACGTCTGCAATCCGGACGTCATATGGCGTACCGGCAACAGCGAGGAAACTGGCCTCTTCCGGGTGCTGCCCGCTTGGCGGGTCATTCAGGACGCTCGTATCTGACAGGTCGATCCGGACCTGGGAATAGGTGATCGTGCTTCCATAGCGGACGATGCCCGGGGCATCGGGACGGGCCACCGGCACAAACGCAACGTCGACATCGGAGGTGAATGCACCTCCAGGTATCGAGACGCTTGCGAGGCCATCACCAGCGATGGTCACTCCGCCTCCACTCGGGATGCGAGTCTTTACCATCGGTGCGGCGGCTGCGGGAACACGGGTCGGCAAGGTACTCGTCGCCGTCGGTGACGGCGTGGCCGTCGCGGTCGGCGTCTTCGTCATTGTCGACGTCTTGGTGGCGGTTGGTTCGGGTGTGCCGGTAGGTGCTGGAGTGCCGGTAGGTCCGGGGGTCAGAGTGACGGTTGTCGTCAGCGTCGCAACCACCCCGACATCACTAACCTCAACTGCCATGTTCCACGGGGTCCTTGTCGCCGAGCCCGTTAAGTAGCCCTGAACTATCCGGAATGGACCGCTAACCGTCCCTACCCAGATTGATCCGTCCGTCAGTGACGTGATCGAACGGATTTCCGGTGTTGTCGCGTCGACTAGCTTTTCGAATTTAGGCGTCGCCGCTTGCGGCCACGAGGACTGCTTAAGCGTCGTTCGTCCAGTATCTATCTCTCTAACTGCAATAACCACGGAGTTGGAAGTTGCATGCAGCGCTGAGATGTACTGATCGGTCTCCGAGACCAACCCGAGCATCGGGGTCCAGTTCGTTCCTTGACGGCGCCAAATACCGTGGCCATTGGTGGCTGCGAACACAGCACCCTGAATTGTTCCAAACCTCGTAGTGGGACCATCTACGGACTTCGACGGCGATGCGGGAACAGCACAGGCGTCTCCACCAACATTACATTCCCAAAGGCTGTTCTGGTCACCGACCACTAGCACATCGCCAACCCGAACCAATGCGGAGATGGCAGTGGTCCGTCCAGTAGACGAGATCACGATGGACGTCGAAGTGGTCACGTCCACCTTCAGAATGGCGCCGGTAGTCGTCCCGAGGTAGGCAATGCGCGGGCCGTACATCGAAATCGTGGTGAAGGAGCCAGACGGTGGTACCGCAACTGGGCTCACGTTCCAAGCGGGCGTGCCGCTGTTCAGGACATAGAGGCCGGACGGTGCCACGGCAAAGAGGCGCTGTGATGTTGTCTCGAAGGCAAGGGCGTTGATCGCTCCCCCAGGAAGACCGATCGACATCGGCGTCCACGTCGTGGAAGTACCGGCGGCGAGGTTGCTGAAAACACCATCGGACGTGGCAGCGTAGATATTGGCCCCACCGACGGCCATGTCATTCACGGTCAGGTTCGCCAGAGGGCCGTACGCCGGGGCGGCGGTCACCCCGCCGGTTGTGCCACCCGGAATGAGGACGACGGACAGGACAAATCCGATCGCCACAATGATTGACAATGATTGGCG
>SHXX01000005.1 GCA_009693165.1 Chloroflexota bacterium | reverse complement strand
TGGGTGGTGAACGTGATATCTTCTTTCGGGTCGATGCGAACCCGCACACCCGAGAGGATGTTCGCTGCTGTCAAGTTGAGGACCGCCCCGGTCGACCCGGACCCGTAGACCGTCTGCGACAGCGAGGCCCTTGTCGGTGCACTGGCCAAGGTGACCGCATTGGCGAACGAGACCGTGCCGCCATCCGGATTGGTGACTGTGATACTCCGCGAGCCGGCAGAGGCATTCATGGCAATCACGAGTGAAATCGTGAGCGTCGAGGCATCGGTCCGTGTCACGGAAGCGACGGTCAGGCCCCCGCCGTCGAAGGCAGCCGTCGCATTCGACTGGAAGTTCGTCCCCCTGACCGTTACGGTTCGTGGCCGCGCCGTTGCGGAAATGCCAATCGACGTGCCCGAGGTAGTCGTGTTGTCGGCGAGGACCCGTGTGATCTCCACCGATGTCACAGTTGGTGGTGTGTTCACCGTCACCTGCGTGGTGCTGGTGAACAGCCCGGCGGTGCCGCCCGGTGGCGTGATGCACGCGTAGACAAACACCGTGCCGGCACTCGCGAGCGTGATCGACCCATTGAATCCCTGCGCACCGGTCCCTGGGATCGCGGTCGACACTGTCGTCGCGGTTGCGCAATCTGCAAGGAGCGGCGCCGTGGTCTTGGTCCCGAAATTCACCGCGCCAATGTTTGCAGGTGCTGTGGTGATGGTGTTGCCGTAGGCGTCCTTCAAGGACAACGACGCGGTCACCGATCCGCCAACGGCTAGTTGGGTCTTGTTCAGCAAAACCGTTGAGGTCGAAAGCGAGCGGGTACCTGAACCGGAGTTCTCGAATGCACCCGGAGTGGTCGTGAGGTCACCCAATGATGTCACGCCATCGGTGATGCCGGCGATCACCGCGCTGTTGGAGTAGCCCGTGGACGATTTCGTGATCGCACCCGAGAACGGTGCCGTCGTCGTCAGCGGACGCACCCGGATGGAAGAAAATGTCAGCAGACACTTCGACGTGCCGGATGACGCCCGTGTGATGGTGACCAGGATGGTCGACGAGGTGAGGTTCACGTCAGCCTTGGTGCCGGTGCCGGTGCCATTCGCCGCCGTATCGCACGTCGCCGCCACCGCACCGGCAACCGGGCCGACCGCAAGGGCGATTGGCGGAGAACCGGTGTCGAACTCGAAGCCGCTCGGTGCCTTGAGGATGAGGATGCCCGAACCGATCTCTCCGGGGCTCGACTCCTCGATCGACGGCTGGATTGCCAAGTTCGTCCACGCCGGTGCGCTTCCGGTCGCCGCCTTGTCGGCCGACATCTGGGTGCCCTGCGCACCAATCCCGACGGTCAAGCGGGCGGCGGAACTCCGCTCCGGCGTGGCGAGGAAGGTGATGAGCGGAAGCCCGAGGAGGATGGCCACGGCAATCGCGAACGCCGGGAACGGGTGGGACTGGGCGAACCGGCCGGGCCACACCCCGGCGCGGCGCAATGCTCGCCCGGCCAGCGCAACCCGACGTGCGGCGACCTTGCGTTCAAACGAAACCCGTGAACCCACCGAATGCCGGGCGTGATGCAGCCGGACGCGGGCGCGCCGTGCAATCTCCCGTACGGCCTGGATCAGGTCGCGGCGGTCACGCGGGATGCGTTGGAGTGGAACCCAGCGCGTTGTCGGCATCGTCTCCACTGATGGCGGGACCCCGTGCGGGGTGCCGGAGGGCGGTGCCCCATGCGTGTCCGGGTCGGGGCGGTTCGCCCGTGTCGGGAGAGGCTCGGCAGCCTCCCCCCACCGGCCCGCCGTATCGGTGTGGTCTGAAGTGCCGCGTTGGATCGGGGACGTGTTCGCCGGCGGTACGGGAGGCATGGACTCCCGCGGGTCCACGTTTCCGTGCCCCTTCTGCGGTCCGTCGCCGGTCACGTTATCCAAGTTGCAACCTTGCACGCGTCATTCACGGTCCCCGCAACCCCACCAACAGGAACTGGCACACCCCGCCTCGGGCATGCCGCATCCCTACTAGCAACGCAATGACGGCCCGATGGTTCCGTAACGCAGCCGGGGTTGTGCGTCGCCTCCGCGATCTCGCACCCGCCCAGTCGGGGTCATGCGCATGACGGCCCGAGACCCCCGCATGGCGCGCCGGACTTTGTGATAGTCTTCACAAAGTCCGGCGTGACGCAGCGACGACGCACCGGACGGGAGGCAAGCAAATGATTAGGCGGGAATGGCAAGCGGCGGCAATTGCCGGCGCGGTGCTGTTGGCAGCGTGCGGTGGCGGGGCCGGGAGTGGGGCAGCCGGTGGCGGCGATGCCGGCGCCGGGGCGGGTACGTCAACCACCATCGTCGGGCTTGACACGATGAAGTTCAACCCCGAAACGATCACCGTCAAGGCGGGCGCGCCAGTCAAGATCACCTTCAGGAATGCCGGCATGCTTCCGCACGACCTCGTCACCGAGGGTGGCACGCGGAACGCCAAGCTGGTCAACCTCGGCGCCGGCAAGGAACAGGCCGGGACGTTCATGGCCCCCAAGCCTGGAACCTACGCGATCATCTGCACCCAGCCAGGCCACAGGGAAGCCGGCATGGTCGGCAAGATCATTGTCGAATAGGCCGGGTGCTCGGGTGCCATGGTCGCGTCATGTAGGGATGAGCAGCAACGATGGCACCCGTCGTAGGAGGAGAAAAACCAGCAGGCCCCGCACCAGTGGTGCGGGGCCTGCTGGCGTTGGTCGCATTTGCGCCCCGGGGGTCAGCACTCACTGAACCCGCACGAGTAGCACTTCTGGCAACCTTCCTCGGACACCAGTGCCGCATCGCCGCACTCGGGGCAGAGGTCGGCCTTCATCGTCCGCGATGGGGCTGACGCCGGGGAGACCACCGCCGGGACCGGAGTGGCTGCCGGTGCGGTGCGATGCGGTGCGTCGGCAGGTGGTGCGTCGCTTCCGAGGAACTCGGCAAGCACCTGTGCCACCGCATCCGGCAGGGACCGCACCCGGTTCCGCCCGATGCCCAGTTGGCGCCCACCGCCGATGCCACTGAGCTGGTCAACGACCTCCTGGAGGCGATCCGCCGGTGGCAATGCCGACGGGAGGCGAAGGATGAGCGAGATCAGCCGGCCGAGAGCCTCGGTGACCGATGCGGTGTCGCTACCCGCCTTGCCCACCTGCATGAACACCTCGAACGGCTGGCCACCCGGGTTGCGGGTGATCGTGGTGAACATCGTGCCAAGCGGGGTCGGCATCCGGTAGGTCACCCCTTCGGCAGCCCGTGGGCGTGGATGCAGGTGCGATGAGGCGTGATCAGGGATCCCAAGCCCCAACTGGACGGCCTCGGTCTCGACGCGCGCCTCTGACGGCGCCGGGGTGGCCGGCTTCTCCGGTGCGCCCGGCGGATCGATGTGCGAGAGAACCCCCTCCCGGCAGCCATCACGGAAATAGGTGACGCCCTTGCACCCGAGGTCGTAGGCCATCATGTAGAGGGTCTCGACCTGGTCAACCGTGTGGTCGTTCGGGGCATTCACGGTCTTCGAGATGCTGGAATCGGTGTATGCCTGCACCGTCGCCTGCACACGCACGTGTTGCTCAGGCGTCAGGTCATTCGCCGAGACGAACCACCCGGGTTTCTCGGTGTACGCTGCCAGCGGGTTCGCATCACGCCACGCCTGCAGAAGCGGGTGGTAGATGATGTGCTCACCCGTCCGGTCGCGCCGACGCATCGCGAAGTCGTACACCGGCTCAATTCCCGAGGACACTCCCGACAGCAGCGACGTCGTGCCGGTCGGCGCCTGGGTGAGGAGGACGGCGTTGCGGATGCCATGCTCGGCCACGCGCGCCCGGATCTCCTTGGGCAACCGCTGGATGAAACGGCCCTGCAGGTACTTCTCCCGATCGAACATCGGGAACGGACCCTTCTCAGCCGAGAGGTCGGCCGACGCATCGTAGGCGTGGTCGCGGATCGTGGCATAGATGCGCTCGACGGTCGCGAGGCACTCGGGCGACCCGTACGGCAACTGCATCTTGATGAGGGCGTCGGCCAGGCCCATCGTGCCCAGACCGGTGCGACGCGTGCTCAACTGCGCCTTGGCGTTCTCTTCGATGAAATAGAGGTTCGCGTCAACGACGTTGTCCAGGAACCGCATGGCCACGCGCGCCGTTGCCGCAAGCGCGTCGTAATCGAAGGTGCCCGGTGCGCCATCGACCCGGTCACGGACGAACTGCGAGAGGTTGATCGCGCCGAGGTTGCAGACCCCCCATTCGGGAAGGCCCTGCTCCCCGCACGGGTTCACGCAGATGATCTTCTCGTAGTACCAGGTGTTCGCTTCGGTGTTGTAGCGGTCGATGAAGACGAGGCCCGGTTCACCGGCCGACCAGGCGGCGTGGCAGATCTGGTTCCAGAGGTCACGCGCCCGGATGGTCTTCTTGACCTCGCCGTTCCACACCAGGTCCCACGAAGCATCGGCCTTGACGGCGGCCATGAACGGATCGGAGACGCAGACGGACAGGTTGGCGTGATTGATGCGCTTGAGGTCGCGCTTGACGTTGATGAACTCCTCGACGTCCGGATGGCTGTCGTCGATCATCAGCATCAGGGCGCCACGGCGCGATCCGCCCTGCTGGATCACGTCACCGGTCGCGACGGAATAGAGTTCGGCCCATGAACACGGTCCGGAAGCGGTGCCGTTGACGGTCTTGATGTACGACCCGCGCGGACGGAGGCTCGAGAGGTTGATCCCCACGCCACCCCCCCGCGCCATGATCTCGGTCATGACCTTGAGGTTGTCCAGGATGCCACCGCGGCTGTCTTCGGGGCTCGGGATGACGTAGCAGTTGTAGTAGGTGACCTTGTGGCCGGTTCCCGCACCCGCGAGAATCCGCCCGCCGGGGACGAACTTGAAATCGCTCAGGACCTCGTAGAAGCGTCCCTCCCAGTACTGCTGCTGCTCCGGCGTGCTCTCGACCGCGGCGATGCCACGGGCGACGCGCGCCCACATCTCTTCCGGCGTGTGCTCGATTGGCTCCCCACGCTCGTTCTTCAGGGCATACCGGTCCGAGAAGACCTTCCCGCGGATCCCTTCAAGCATGGTCCGCCCGACCTCGGGAACCGGCACGGCTCCGCTGTCCTGCACCGTTGTCACCGTCCCGCTCTGCACCGCCGTCATCGTCGCCTCCACCGGATCCGGAAAGTACCCACTTGCGTGGATCAACCACCACTCTAGAATATCTGTTCTACCACAATCAGGACAGACCGGCGATGAAGAGTAATCGCTTGGTCATCCGCGGCCGCGGAACGGTCACCGACCCAACCCCGACTCATCATAACTACCTGGCAACCCAAGTCAGGCCGTTCCGGACACCACCATCATCAGTCTTCGGACACCCTCCACAAGCTGGTCGGGGGGAAGGTAACTGAAGGCGAGCCGAAGGTTCCTCGCCCCGCCGCCACCGGCGAAGTAGCTCACCCCGGGGATGAAACTGACCCCAGCCGCTTGTGCACGGGGGGCAAGCGTCGCCGCGTCCGTGCCCTCTGGCAAGGTCAGCCAGGTGAAGAATCCACCCTCGGGAACCGTCCACGTCACCCCATCGGGGGCGTACTCCGCGAGGGCGCCGAGCATCGCGTCGCGCCGTTGCCGGTAGATGGCGCGGAGGTCGGTGATGTGCGCGTCCAGCCTCCCTGTCGGGGACGCGGCATCGGCCGCATACGTCGCGGCGACGTGATTGCCGAATGGGCTGGTCCCCACATCCACCTTGAGTTGCAGCAACCGCGAAAGCAGGGGCGCGGGCGTGACGAGGTAGCCAAGGCGCAGGCCAGCCGCGAGGATTTTCGAGAAGGTGCGCACCTGGATCACGCAACCATCCGGGTCCAGGGAATACAGCGACGGCAACGGGTGGCCCGCAAACCGGAGTTCGCTGTAGGCGTCGTCCTCGAGGATCAGGAACCCGTATCCGCGCGCCAGGTCGATGACCCGCGGGCGCCGTTCGGCCGAGAGCGTGACCCCAGCGGGATTGTGGAAGGTCGGGATGGTGTAGAGGAGCTTTGGGCGCACACCCCTGGCGCGGGCCTGGCGCAGGACGGTCTCGAGCGCACCGACATCAAGCCCGTGGTCGTCGATTGGAACCTCAAGCAGGTTTGCCTCGGCATTGCGGAAGGTCTGGAGCGCGCCGATGAAGGTCGGGGCCTCGACCAGCATGGTGTCCCCGGGATTGATGACAAGGTGGGTCACGAGGTCGATGCCCTGTGACCCGCCGGACGTCACGACAAGGTTGTCGTGCGTGACCGAAATGCCCTCACCGGCAAGCTTCGCGACCAGCAGGTTGAGCATCGCCACTGGCCCGGCAATCGGTCCGTACTGCAGTGCATTCGCGGCGTTGCCGGCCAGGACGGCACGGGATGCCTCGATCAGGTCGGCGACCGGGAACGAACCGGGGTCCGGGAATCCGTACGTCAGGGGAATGACGCCGGCGGTTCCTCCCGCACCCGCGCGCATGAGCGGTGGACCCGCCTCGGCAACGCGCCTGGCAAACAAGCCCGCGTAGTCCGGGTGGGTAGCCCGGGCGCGCGCATCCGCGTCCGGACGGTCAGCGCGGCCTGATGCAACTGTCATGGCCCGATTGTCGGGCGTCACACGGTCACTGTGCAATCCCCGACGGGTCCGGGAACCGGTACCGCGGGGAAATGTAACGGCCCGGAGCGCTTCCACTCCGGGCCGGACAATTCCAAAAGCCTGGAAAGGCGATCCGGCTCAGTGCTTGACCTGGGCGAACGCCTTCTCGACAACCGACCAGTCGACGTTCTTCCAGAACGCCTTGATGTACTCGGCGCGGGCAGTGCCATAGTCCATGAAGTACGCATGCTCGTAGACATCGAGGGTCATGAGCGGCACCGCCCCCCAGACACCACCATGATTGTGCGCATCACCAAGGAAACTGTGGATCTTTCCGTCGGTGGGATCGTAGGCAACCGTGGCCCACCCGCGCGACGCCATCCCGCAAGCGGTCACGTCGGCGACGAACTCCTCGAAGGATCCGAAGTCGTGCTCAATTTGAGTGAGAAGGGCGCCTGATGGCTTGCCACCGTGCCCGCCCAGATGCGCGAAGTAGAGTTCGTGCAGGATCTGGCCGTCGGCGTTGAAGGTCTCCTCAAGCTTCAGGGCGCGGTACTCGCTGTAGGTCGCAGCCGCCTTGGACTTGTCTGCCTTGGGAAGGGCTGCATCGATCTCGTTGCGCTTGTTCACGTATCCGGCGTAGAGGCGGTCATGATGGGCCTCGATCGTCTTCTGCGAGATTCCCTCGAGCGAATCCTTGGCGTAGGTGAGATCCTTGACGGTAAACGGCATCGTTCGTTCCCCTTGTTGCAGCGCCAAAACACCCGGCGCGACGGATACCATTCAACTCTAGCCCCCCACCCAGATAGGCGTCAAGCGATCTGGTGGAAATGCCGGCCGGTCACCTGACCATGCCGGGACCGCGCGCGCCGGAGGACTGGCCGTCAGTGCATCGGGGAACGTGACAGGGAGCAACGGGATGAACGTGCTTTGCACCGGGATGTCTGGTTCCGGACGGACAAGTTACGTCAACGCGGTCCGGCGCCATGCCGAGGCACACGGACGCCGGCTGCGCGTGTTCGATGTCCGCGAGATCATGTTCCACCTCGCCCACGAACGCGGTGACGACCTGCAGGAGGAGACGGTCCTTGACGTCTTCCCCACGGCACTCGGAGCGTACCGCGCCGCCGCGATGGAACGCATCCTCGCCGCCGTCCGGGATCTCCCCGCGGATGAACCGTGGCTGATCGTCACCCATGCCACCTTCTCATGGAATTACTCGGTGGTTCCCGGCCTTGATGTCTATTACCTGACCCAGTTGCAACCGGATGCGTACGTGACCATCACCGACGGGATCCTGGCCATCCGGCAGCGCCTCACCGAGGAACGCTGGCGCACCGTCACCATCAACAACCTCCTCTGGTGGCGCGACGTCGAACGGTCGGCGACCGAGATGATGGCGGCGTGGCAGCGGAAACCGCACTTCCTGATCGGACGCAACCAGGGCCCGGACACGTTGTTCCGCCTGATGTTCGAACCCAAGACGCCGACGGCATACCTGAGCTATCCGATGACCCACTTCGAGGGGGCCGACCTGTTCACCAAACTGGAGGACTTCCGGCAGGAACTTCGGGAACATGTCGTGGTCTTCGACCCGGCGGCCGTCGATGACTATTCAAGGGACCGGGAAGGCGCGATTGGCTTTTCCGACGGAAGCGCAACCGCGCGCAGCACGCCCGAGGACGCAAACGCCGCGCTCCGGGGGGTCGGGGGCACGTCGCACAAGACCGGACGCGCCCGGGACCTCCTACTGGATGCCCGCGAAGCCGGCGACGCCGACGGTGGACGACCAGTCAATCCGGAGAACCTGACCCACGTCGACGGCCAGATCGTTGACCGCGATTACAAACTGATCGACCAGTCACAGATCGTGGTCGTCTACTACCCGACCACGACGCTGTCGGCGGGTGTGATCTGCGAAATGAAGGACGCCATCCACCGGGGCAAGCGTGTCTACGCGGTGTGGTTACCGTCGTCACCACCAAGCCCGTTCTTCACCCGCTACTGCACCCGATGGTTCCGCAATGAACGGCAGCTCTTCGAGTACTTCCGCACGAACGTGATCGGAACCGAGACAACATCCGAAATCGAGGCTACACCGGGAGCCATGGGTTTCATCGGGGACCAGTCGCCGGCCGGCTGATCCCCGACCCCGGCTTACGCGGTGGCATCACCAAACTGGGTCTTGACGCAGTCGAGGAACTCGCCCTTCATGAACGCGCCGGTCGCAACCGTCGACAGGTAGATGAGGGGATCGTAGTCGTCGAGACCCGACGTGCTCGTATATTCGGCATGCTTCCGGCCACGCTCATCGCGAAGCCAGCGCAATGCACTGCCGAGCAGTGACGACCCGAGGCCACGGCCGATGCTCTTCCGGCTGACAAGGACACACCATTCAAAGGTGTCCTGTCCCGGACCACCGTCGCGGGCATCGCAGAGGCCCACAAGTTCACCACCGCGATACGCCAGGAAGTAGGTCTGGGCCGCATTCTTGCCGGCATTGGCCACATCGGCGTGGACACGCGCCTGGATCTCTTCGGTCGCCCGGGTGTAGAGGTCGCCCTGTTCCTCCGACTGCAGTTCCACACGGAACCACTTCTGATCCTCGCGCGGTTCTTTCCACCACCGGAAATACGGCTGGTAGCTATTGATGATGAACCGCGCCGTCGAATCGACATCCGGCCGGTCGACCTGGACAATCTCGTACTCAGTGGTCATCGGAATGTCGCGAAGGGCGGTGAGATCCCATGTCAGGATCACCATCCGGCGCGAAGACCAGTAGCCTAGCCGGTAGTAGTACGAGGCCATCCCCTCGCCGTCCAGGAGAAGGCCATCGATCTTCCGGGCACCGTTTGCCAACAGGCGTCGCTCCGCGTCGGCGATGAGTTGCTCGGGCAACCCGGTGTCGAGCAGATCCTTGTCCACCTGCAAGTCGGTGATCAGCCCCTGTGGGCGCAGGGTCCGGGTACGCATCGCCATCCGGGTGGCACCGACGATTTCGCCGCTGCCACCCGGCCGGCGTGCGACCAGAATCTCACTGGGGCCATAGGTGAACTGGTTGGCCTCCATCCGTTCGCCAAGCACCCGCTCCGGGGGATCGGGCAAGAGTTCGAGGAGGTACGGGGCACTCGTGGTAGTCATGTTCAAGTCTATTCCCGGAACCGGTCTATCTGTGCACGCTGGTGCGCAAACCAGATGGTCTTTTCGATGGTCGGCTGGGTAAACGATGTGACAACGCACAATCCGGATGACACCAGGGTCTTGAGGAGCGCCGAATATTGTTCGTCGAGATAGTCCAGTGTCAGGGTTTCGGGTGGCTGTTGGGCCAGTCGCACCTGAAGCAACACGATTGACCGCTCAACCGTGATCATCGGTCCGTAGACCTCGCCATAGACGAACGACGGGTCATTCATGACCCGTCCCAACCGGTCCTTCACCCCTCAGTGCCTGGGGCAGGCCGGACGATTCACCGGCGCAGGAGCGGCGTGCCCCGCGAGGACCGCGAGGATGTTGTCGACGCACATCGCGGACATCCGCTCCGATGATTGCCTCGTAATGCCCGCGATGTGCGGGAACGGCAAGACGTTGGGCAAGGAACGGAGAGGATTGTCCGCCTTGATCGGTTCACCCTTGAAGACATCGAGGGCAGCGCCGGCAACGGTTCCCGCGCGGAGCGCCGCTGCCAAGTCCTCCTCATTCACCAAGTCACCGCGGGCGGTATTGATGAGGTAGGCCGATTTCTTGCACATCGCCAACGTACGGGCATTGATGAGGTCATGGGTCTCAGGCATCGACGGGGCGTGGAGTGTGACCCAATCGGCCTGACGCAGCACTTCCTCAAGCGTCGCAGGGTCGGCACCACCATCGCGGATTGCCTGGTCGGACAAGACCGGATCGCACGCCAGGACGCGCATCCCGAAAGCACGCGCCCGGATGGCGACCTGGCGGCCGATGCGGCCGAAACCGATCACGCCGATGGTCTGGTCGAGCAGCTCGACCCCGATCAGCCGGTCCCACTTGCCCGCACGCGTCGTCTCGACGTGTTCGACCACATCCCGGGCGATCGCAAGGATCATCGTCAGGGTCGCATCGGCTACCGAGTGTTCATTCGTACCCGGCGTCGTGGTGATCCAGACGCCGTGTTCGGTCGCGCCGTCGACGTCGATGGCGTCGTAGCCGACCCCCCACCGCGCGACGATCTTCAGGCGAGGCGACGCGGCAAATACCGCCTTGGTGAAGTGATCGGTACTCGCAAGCACCGCATCCACACCCTCAAGCAACGGAATGAGCTCCGCCTCGGTTGCCGGGCGGCCGTACGGGCTCATCACGATCTCGCATCCGGCGTCGATCAGCCGCTTCTCGTGTGCCGGGTCCGTCCGGCGGAAATGGTTCCCGCTCAGCAACACTCGGTACTTGGACATCGTTTCTCACGCCTCTCTTCGCAACAGGGCGCACTCACCCCACCGCTTCGCATCACGAACGGTCATTTGCGCCGGACCCAGGACCCAACGTGGTCACTCGCGGGGAAGGTAGTCCGCACGAGGCGGCCCGAAAACATCAAGGCCGATGATCCCGTCGGGACCGGGGACAACGGCGTGGGTCACGTTGCTGCCGATGAAATAGTAGTCGCCGACCTTGAGGTGACGGGAAACCCCGCCGATGGTGAAGGTTGCATCACCCTCAACCACCCAGCCGGCCTGTTCATGCGGGTGCGAGTGCGGTGGAACCACGCTTCCCGCCGGGATCGTCACGCGGGAAAGCATGACATTCGTCCCGGAAACGATCTGGCCAGTCACACCGGGGAAGAGTTCGCGCGGAACAATCTCGTCCCAGGCGAAGAATGTCGGGGGGCGATCAGGCACGGTTCCACTCCCAGTCTGGTCGGCAAGGTGCATCCACCAGCAGCGACCTTTCGCGATGGTACCGCACCCTCCGCCGCGGTCCGGGTCGTAGACTGACCGCTGCGCGACGCCCCACCAGGCACGGTTCGCGCCAACCAAAACTGGAGGCTGCCGTGACCGACGCGACCAACCCGCCCGCCCAGGGACAAATCCTCCGACCAAGCGACCTTCCGACGATCTCCCGCGCCAAAGGGGTGGTTACCCAGCCGCTCGTCCATTCGGACCGCGGCAGCACGAGCCTGACGATCGGCATCAGCACCTTCCAACCCGGCGCGGTCATTCCATTACACACCCACAATGTGGAAGAGGCGATCACGATCCTCGAAGGCGAGGCGATCGCGATCATGAACGGCCAAGAGACAACCGTCCGTCCTTATGACACGACCTTTGTCCCGCCCGGTGTCCCTCACCACTTCCGGAACGACAGCGGGGCCGAGATGCGTTTCCTCTGGACGTACGGTGGCGCACACGTCACGCGGACCTACGTTGAGACTGGTCAAACCGTTGAACACCTGTCCCGTGAGGATCGGCGGATTGCCGGCGCACCAGACGCCTGATCAAAACCACCCCGCTCCAGGATGAGGGATGCCGCACCGGCGCATGGAGGCTGGTCGTGATCGAGGACTGGCAAATTGCCGTGACCCTGACCGCTTGCCTCGCCGGTCTCGCGCTTGGAGCGCGAGTGCCGATGCGCGCGTCGCAGGAGGCGTGGGTGGACGCCTGGCACTACGCACCATCGCGTCGTCCAGTCGCAATCTCGCAATCTCGCGATGGCGCCGTTGGCGCCGTTGGCGCCGTTGGCGGGCCACCTTCTGGTTCCTTGCTTGCAGTACGGCGATCACCGCCGTGATCGCGGGCACCCTCTACCTGCGTGCGCCGCCCGGTTGAACGATTGCCCGGTGCCCTGCCGATGCGCCAGCTACTCCGGCAACCTAGAGGAGAGGCAGCTGACGAGGTGGTTTTGGGGCAGGGGCAGCGGGCACCGTCGTCGAACTCTCAAGCCCTTCACCCGCAGCTTTGTCCGCCACGATTTCGAGTAGCCCGAATGCCTGCTGCACCGGTTCGTCAGCTTTGGCAGGCCCAGCGGGTAGGGCAGTCCTACCCGCTGCCCGTCGTGCGATATCGACGATTCCCGGGACCTTGGCGAAGTCTGCCTCGAGAACCTTCCGAAGGGCACCCTGATGAAGCGCCGCCGCCGGGTGGTAAAGCGGGATCACGGTCCGCCCGCCAATCTTCCGGGGTTGGCCGTGGATGTGACTGATCTTCTCACCCGGAAAGAACTTTGCTAGCGAGAACCTGCCGAGCGTGATGATCACCAGGGGATCGATCGCTTCAATCTGGTGGGAAAGAAACGAGGCACATGCCTCGATTTCATCCGGAAGCGGATCCCGGTTGTTTGGCGGCCGATGCTTCACGACATTGGCGATGAACACATCCTCGCGCCGGAGGCCGTTCTGCCGCAGCATCTCGGTGAGGAACTGCCCGGATGCACCCACGAAAGGACGACCTTGCAGGTCCTCGTTCTGTCCGGGCGCCTCACCGATCAGCAGGATTTCGGCGTCCGGATTGCCCTCACCGGGAACTGCCTGACGCGTACCCTCGCGGAGGACACACGCCCGGCATCCCCGGATGTCATCGGAAATCCGCACAAGGCGTTCCCGTCGAACATCCGGCGTTCCCAAATCCGCCATTCCCATCAACCCGATCAGTGGGCGCCGATGTCCATGGGATCGGTCGCGTAGCCACGAAGCATTTCCGCAAGGTTGTGGTTTGCGGCTTCGGGCAACTCGATCATCGGCAACCGGAGCCCACCAACGTCAACCCCGAGGATCCCGATCGCGGCCTTGATCGACGCCGGCGAGGCAACCGGGGCAATTGGCGGGAAGAGTGCCCTGGCCAATGGCAGCAGATGGAGATGAAGACGCGCCCCTTCACGGACGTCGCCCGCCCCGGTTGCGTCAACCATCTGTCGGATCAGGCGCCCCACGACATGGGCCGCCACCGAAACTACGCCGTAGCCACCCATCGCCATCTTCGGGAATGTGTCGCCATCATTGCCACTCCACAGCTTGAAGTCGCCCGGCGCTCCAGCCAGGATTTCGGCCACTTGGTCGAGGTTCTCGCTGGCTTCCTTGATGCCGATGATGTTAGGCACGTCGCGCGCGAGCCGAAGGGTTGTCGATGCATCCATGTTCCGCACCGTCCGGCTAGGGACGTTGTAGACCATGCACGGCAAGGACGTGCTCTCGGCAATAGTCCGGAAGTGCCTGTACAGGCCCTCCTGGGGTGGATTGTTGTAGTAGGGCACGACGAGCAGCACACCATCGGCAACCCCAGCGTGTTGGACCGCCTCGGTCAACTCGATGCTCTCGTGGGTGCTGTAGTTGCCGGTGCCGGCAATCACCTTGGCATGCCCCGCCACCGCATCCCGCACCGTGCGGAAAAGGGCGAGCTTCTCCGCAGTCGAAAGATTCGGTGATTCGCCGGTAGTCCCTGACACGACGATTGTCTGTGTGCCATTTGCTGCCAGGATGCGTGCCATCCGTGCAGCTTTCTCGTAATCTACGGCCTGGCCTGCACCATCGCGATGGAACGGCGTGACCATTGCGGTGATCAATCGGCCGAATTCGACCTCACGTGCGCTCATCTCTTCGCCCTCTCCGTCTCAGGGTTCCAACCCGAGTAGTGTCCCAAGTCCGACGGTCAACCCGGTGGTCTGCATCGCGTGCCGAATGGCAAGTGCCGCACCCGGCACATATGAATCGTTCGACATCGCGTCATGGCGAAGCGTCAGGGTCTGCCCCGTCCCGCCAAAGATCACTTCCTGATGCGCAACGAGCCCGGGGAGCCTGATGCTGTGGATGCCAATCCCGTTCGCTTCCCCACCCCGAACGTCTGGCACCGTGACCGTCCGGCTAGGAACCCGCGTGAAAGTCCCCTCCCGCGCACGGTGCATCAGGCGCGCGGTGTGAACTGCGGTTCCCGACGGTGCATCAGCCTTGCGGTCACGGTGGTATTCAATGATGTCGGCATGCTCGAAGAACCGACCGGCAATCGCCGCGAGATGCATCAGGACGACTGCGCCGACCGAGAGATTTGGTGCGACAACCCCACCTAGGGAGTGGTCAGCGCACGAACTTCCAAGGACCTCTAGGTCGCGATCCGACACGCCACTTGTCGCCACCACCGGCCGAACCCCATTGGCAAGCGCGGCAAGCGCATGGTCCAACGCAAACTCGGGCAGCGTTGCCTCAAGGAGGACATCGGGACGAGTCTCGCGGATCATCGTTCCGACGTCACGGTAGCGCGCCACAAGCGTTTCACCAACCCTGATCGTCTGGTCTTCGCCCTGTCTGCGCGCAATGCCTACGATTTGAATGCCGTCAAGGGCAGCCAATCCGCGCGTCACATCCGACGCCAACCGACCGAATCCCGCAACGGCTACCCGTGTCCCAGATTGCCCGCTCATTTCCGGGCGCATGGTAGCAGCATCTGCCCGGGCTCGGAGTGCCTTGCACCCCGGCGCAATTGCGTCCGGGAACGACGCAGCCGGTTTCCCGGGCCAGTGGCCCGGGAAACCGGCTGCGGTTGCCGAGTTCTTTATCCGGTGACTACGACGCCGGACCTAGCGCGGGCCCATCGGTCCGCGAGGGCCGCGTGACCCGCCGAACGAACCACGCGGTGGGCCGTCGCGTCGGGGTCCACCCATGCCACCACCGGGCCGTCCACCACTCGGAGGACCGCCACCGCCCTGTGGGCGACGTGCCAGAACCTCGTCAGGTGACTGCCCTTCGATCACCGCACGGCGCGACAGGTTGACGCGTCCCTGCCCATCGACTTCGATCACCATCACCATCACTTCATCGCCGACCTCGACGACGTCCTCCACACGGTTCACCCGTGTCTCGGCAAGTTCTGAGATGTGGACGAGGCCTTCCTTGCCGGGCATGATCTCGGCAAACGCACCGAAGGCCATCAGCCTGGTGATCTTACCCATGTAGATCTTGCCGACCTCCACGTCCTCGATGATCGACCGGACAACCTGCGCGGCCCGTTCGGCACCTTCCGGGTTCGGCGACGTGATGTTCGCCATCCCCTGATCGTCGATATCAATCGACGCGCCGGTTTCCTCCTGGATCTTGCGGATCGTCTTGCCACCAGGTCCGATCACCGCGCCGATCTTGTCGGTGGGCAACTTGATCTGGATCATCTTGGGCGCCCACTTGGACAGGTCCGTCCGAGGTGCCGAAATGACCTCGTTCATCCGGCCGAGGATCAGCAACCTGGCTTCACGGGCCTGTTCGAGGGCCTCTTCCATGATCGCGAGGGTGATGCCCTTGACCTTGATGTCCATTTGGAGGGCAGTGATCCCTCCCTCCGTCCCGGCGACCTTGAAGTCCATGTCCCCAAGGGCATCCTCCATGCCTTGAATGTCCGTAAGGACGGCATGCTTGCCTTCGGTCGCACCGGCACCAAGGATCAGCCCCATTGCGACGCCCGCGACCGGCGCCTCAATCGGCACACCGGCGTCCATCAGCGACAGTGTGCTTCCGCAGACCGAGGCCATCGACGTAGAACCGTTGCTTGCGACGATTTCCGAGACCACCCGAATCGTGTACCCGAACTTGTCCGCGGCCGGCAGCACCGGCAACAGGGCGCGTTCGGCAAGATTCCCGTGACCAACTTCACGACGGCCAACGCCCCTGAGGGCACGGGCCTCGCCAGTGCTATACGGCGGGAAGTTGTAGTGATGCATGTAGCGCTTCACTTCGTCTTCCCACGCAAGGGAATCGATACGCTGCGCATCGCCGGGTGACCCCAGCGTCGCGATCGACAGCGCCTGGGTCTGGCCACGTGTGAACAACCCGGAACCGTGGGTCCGGGGCAGCACACCAACCTCACAGACGATCGGACGGATGGTCTTGGTGTCACGGCCGTCCGGACGGATATTCGCCGTCAGGATCTGGTCTCGCACCGCCGTCGTGATGCGGCTTTCGACCACTGAAACCACCACGCCAGCATCGAAACGGTCCTTCAAGGACGCCACCACATCCGCGGTGAGGGCTTCGAGACCGACTTCACGGGTCGACTTGTCCGCCTGGTAGAGGACGGCATGAAGGCGACCGGCAAGCGCCTCGTCAACCGCGGCCTTGACCGCGGCCGGCGTCTCCGACGGCGTGAATTCGCGCTTCACCTTGCCGACTTCGGCCCGCAGTTCCTCCTGCAGGATGCAGAGGGCACGGATCTGGGCGTGTGCCTGCGCGATTGCATCGAGAACCACTCGCTCAGAGACCCGGTTCGCACCCGCCTCGACCATCATCACTGCGTCAGGTGTCGCAGCGATCATCAGGTCGAGCGTGCTCTTGGCGAGGTGCGACTGCGTGGGATTGACCACCAGATCACCATCGACGCAGCCCATTCGGACGCCACCGATCGGGCCTCCCCAAGGGATGTCAGAAATCATGAGCGCGGCGGATGCACCCACGATGCCGAGGACACTTGGATCGTTTTCCTGATCCGTGGACAGCGTGGTGATGATCACCTGGACGTCGTGGCGAAGGCCCTTCGGGAACAGCGGCCGGATTGACCGGTCCACGAGGCGGCCGGAAAGGATCGCATCATCACGGGCGCGCCCTTCACGACGTTGGTAGCTGCCGGGAATCTTGCCGGCGGCGTATAGACGCTCTTCGTAATCGACGGTCAGCGGGAGGAAGTCGATGCCATCACGCGGCGACCGCGTCATCGTTGCGGTTGCCAGCACGACCGACTGACCGAATTGGACAGTAACTGACCCACCGGCCTGGCCGGCGAGCTTTCCGGTCTCGATGATCAGCTGCCGACCGGCAAACGTGATTTCCTTGCGGACAACCCGACCAATCGGATTTCCGGGTGCGATGCGGGACGAACCACTTGTCGATGGTCCGGGGCCGTGTTGATCGGCCGCAGGTGTGGGAACGGTACCCACCATTCGTGTCTCCTCTTCGCGCCCCAACATTGGGCGCGAGGGCAGACGCGGTGCGCGGTCTGTTAGCTAATCCGTTCCCAACGGGGCCGGTTGCACGGGCACTCGGTGTGCACGGAATAACTAACAACCGACCGCGCCTGCCATTCATGGCATGCGTCAGCGGCGCAACCCGAGCTCCGCAATCAGGGTCTGGTAGCGCGACAGTTCAATCCGTGTGAGATGCGTCAGCAACCGGCGACGCTGGCCCACCATCAGCTGCAATCCGCGCCGTGAAGACACGTCCTTCTTGTTCGCGATCAGGTGCTGGGTCAGCGACTTGATGCGTTCGGTGAGCAACGCCACCTGGACTTCCGGTGACCCGGTATCCGCACCATTGCGCTGGAACTTCTTGATTAGCACCTGCCTGGTTTCAGCCTCAACTGCCATTCTCTCTCACCCCCTTTCCAGTCAATCTGGCACTTGCTCGGCAAGCACCGGCCGAACTTGTCATGACACCTCGGTCACACGTCTCGCGAGACAGGGGATGCTGGCATTTCCGGCGTGTCCGACAAGGTTACCAAAGTGGGAACGCATCCATCAGTCGCACCCTGACGCGCCCTCCCGACTCGACGCGCCTCGTCTCAGGTGAGAGACGGATAAGGCAGTTTGCACGAGACATTGACGTCAGGATGCCTGAGCCCTGAGGACCTGTGGGACACACATGCCACTCGATTGACCCGCAAGCTCCGCCCGCAATCCGTGCAACCCCTCGAACGAAGTTCTCCCGACCGCTGTCATTCAGGATTTCCTGGTCGGCGATGGCCATCATTTCAACCGGAACAGTCGCCCGATCACCCTGCAAACGCCGGACAACTGGGTTCACCAGCAATTCATAGGCGACCATCGCCGAAACAGGATTGCCTGGCAACGCCATGACTGGCACTCCGTGGAACCGCCCGAATGTGAATGGCTTGCCCGGGCGCAAGTCAATCGACCAGATGGAAACCTCTCCCTCATCACGGATCACATGCTTGACCATGTCGCGGTCGCCCATTGAGACACCACCCGAGGTCACCAACAGGTCACACCCAAGCGCAACGCCTTTGAGCAGAGAACCACGGACCGAATTGGGCTGATCGAGAGCCTGGCCGAGATCGACGGTTTCCGCGCCGTCCCTCATCGCCAGTGCAAGCACGGCGGGGCCATTGGCGTCCCTGATCTTTCCCGGCCCAAGCGGGCCGTCATGGTCACGCGCCACTAGTTCATCGCCGGTCGAGAGCACACCAATGCGAATCCGCCGGTGGACCCACACCGAGTAAATGCCGGCACTCGCCAGTACCGCGACCTCAGCCGGTCGAACCCGCGTCCCGGACCGAAGCAGAATCTCACCCGACCGTTGGTCTTCAGCGCGGGGGCGGACGTCATCCCCGCTGCGAACCTGCACCCGCACCGCCACCCGTTCCTCCGCCAGTCCCAAGGACACCGCGTCAGCACCTTCCCACCCACCAAAGCCCTTGCCGTCAGTCCCCTCAAACGGCACCACCGCATCCGCACCTGGAGGCAACGGCGCCCCGGTCAGGATCCGGTAAGCCTCGCCTTTGCCCAACGGCCTGCTCGTGACCGCACCAGCGGCGAGGACACCGATGACCTCGAATGGGACTGGTCGGTCTGGTGCTGCGCCCACCGTGTCTGATGCCCGAACGGCGTAGCCATCCAGCGTCGCGTAATCAAATGGAGGGACGTCTGCGCGTGCCGGGATGTCCTCAACCAGGGTCCGCCCCAACGCATCCAGAACCGTGATGCGCTCATGGTCGGACACAGGGTCAAACTGGGCCAGAAGCGCGCGGATAGCCTCGTCCACGGAAATCCGGCGTCGACTTGCCGGGCCATCGTTCAACTGCATCGGAGCACCCTCTTCCGAGGTCATCGCTGCTGCGAGATACTCTACGCCGCACCCACGCCATGTCTCATGTTGCACTTCATGACGGATGCGCGCCCCATCGTCTGATCAACGCGCTAGGATGGCCAATCGTGACCACTCGACACGGAACCACGAACCCGCCGGCGGCCGGAAGCCGTCCCCGCATCCTCGGTCTTGGCTTCGCGTGCATTGACGACCTCCTCTTGCTTACGGAGATCCCCCCTCCCGAGGGCCGTGCAACGATCAAGGGGCGCGCGCAGCAGGGCGGGGGTATGGTCGCTACCGCCATGGTTGCCATTGCGCGACTCGGAGGAAATGCGTCGTTCATCACCCGTGTTGGAGATGACGCCACCGGAGCGGAGATCCTCTCGGAGTTCCGCCACGAGGGCGTTGACGTGTCACACGCCGTCGTTGCCGCCGGCGAAACATCGCACCGGACCATCGTCCTGGTCGATGGCCGTTCCGGGGCACGGGCATTCCTGTCCGGCCGAGGTACCGCGGGTGACGTGCTTCCAATCGACTTGCGACCAGAGTACGTCAAATCCGCTGCGTACCTGCACCTCAGCGACGCCGGTCCCGGCGCCCGCGGTGCGGCCAAACTTGTCAAGGATGCCGGAGGCGAAGTCTGTCTCGACGGCACGCACTTCCATCCAAGCGTGACGCCCTTGCTTCCCTCGTTGCGCTACTTGGTCGTATCGAGGTTCTTCGCGTCTGAGTTCATCGCGGCACAGGCCGGACGGACCCTTGGCGCCGCCGCTCGCGACTACGCGGGAACCCTTGTGACCCGAAACCACGCCACGGGTACCGACCTGCCTGACCACGACGGAACCGACGCGGACATCCTTGAAGGCACTGCGCTCCTCGAGGCGGCCCGACGCCTCCGGGGGGAGGGCCCGTCGGTCGTCGTCGTCACCGAGGGAGAAAACGGTTGTTGGTGCTCATCACCCGACGGAGATTTCCACACGCCCGCCTTCATCGCTCCGGCGTTGGTGGACACGACTGGAGCCGGCGACGTCTTCCACGGTGCTTTCCTGTTGGGACGCGCAAATGGCCTCAACCTAGGCGCCGCGCTTGAGTTCGCCTCGGCCGTGGCCGCACTGAAGTGCCGCGCGCTGGGAGGCCGTGCCGGCATCCCGACCATGGAAGAGACCCTCGCGTTCATGGCTTCGGCACCGCGACACGGGCGTGCATAGGGACCACATCACCCTGAAATAGCACACCGGCGCGGAACCATTCCAGACCTTGGTACACTGCTACCCGAGGAAACGCCGTGAAGCCCGAAATCCATCCGAACTACTACCCGAGCGCGCGCGTCCAGTGTGTCTGTGGCAACTCGTTCACCACGGGTTCCACGCGTCCGCTGATCCGTGTTGAAATCTGTTCTAATTGCCATCCGTTCTACACTGGTCAGCAGCGAATCGTTGACACCGCTGGTCAGGTCGAACGCTTCCGCCGACGCTTCAAGCTTCCCAACGAGCAGTAGCGCCGCGTTCCCGATACCACCAAGGCAGGGCAGTTATGCCCTGCCTTTTCGTTTGTCTGCGCCGGAATGTCCATGTCGGCCCCAATGAAACACTGGCACGGGTGCGAACACCCCGGGAACCGCCACCATGCTTGATCGCGTTGCACAAATCGAGAACCACTACAACAGGTTGGCATTGCGCCTGAGCGATCCCGAGGTCTACGGGATCCAAGCCGAATATGTGCGCATGAGCCGCGAACAGGCCAGTCTGCTTCCGGTTGTCAACATCTGGCGTGCAATGGTCCGGGTCGACGCGGAAATCGATGGCGCCACCGCCATTCTCGAAACCGAAACTGATGAGGAACTCGCGGCGATGGCGCGCGAGGAACTCCGGACCCTCGAGGTCCAGCGCACCGAACTCCTTGCCCAGTTGCGCTTCGCGTTGCTCCCGACCGACCCCAATGACGAAAAGAACGTCATCGTTGAAATCCGGGCCGGCGCAGGTGGTGACGAGGCTGCCCTCTTCGCTTCTGACCTCGCCCGAATGTACACGCGCTATGCCGAACGGCAGGGATGGCGGACCGAAGTCCTCTCGGCCAATGGCACCGGTATTGGTGGATACAAGGAACTCATCCTTGAGGTGCGCGGCCAAGGCGCATACAGCCGCCTGAAGTTCGAGAGCGGGGTGCACCGGGTGCAGCGTGTCCCCGCCACCGAGGCTTCGGGTCGCATCCACACCTCAACCGCCACGGTCGCCGTGCTTCCCGAGGCCGAGGAAATCGATGTCAGCATTGATCCTGACGACCTTGTGATCGATGTGTACCGCGCCGGAGGGCATGGGGGCCAAGGCGTCAACACGACCGACTCGGCCGTCCGGATAACCCACAAGCCAACAGGTCTCGTCGTGACCTGCCAGGACGAACGTTCGCAACTCAAGAACAAGGCACGCGCCATGTCCGTCCTCCGCGCCCGCTTGCTCTCCCTTGAGGAGCGCCGTCGCGCCGACGAACTTGGTGACACACGTCGCCTTCAGGTTGGCACGGGTGATCGCAGCGAAAAGATCCGGACCTACAACTTCCCACAGGACCGCGTAACGGACCACCGCATCGGCGTGACCGTCCACAACCTTCCCGGCATGCTCGATGGCGCCATCGATCCCCTGATGCGTGCCCTGATCGATGCCGACCAGGCTGACCGTCTCGAAGCCTCCACCGCAGCCTGAGGCGCACCCATGCCCCCGACTATCAGCGAGGCGATCCGTTGGGGGCGGTCCGTTTTGGTCGCCGCTGGCGACGCGATCACCGATACCCCTTCATTGGATGTTGACGTCCTCATGCGGCACGTCCTCCGCTGTGACCGGAGTGCAATCCTGACCCGTGACCACCTGACGATGACCCCCGGCACGTGGCGACGGTTCCAGCAACTCGTTGCGAGACGATCGACCGCCGAGCCGGTCGCCTACATCACGGGCACCAAGGAATTTGCGGGCCTCGTGTTCCGTGTCGATCGGCGCGTCCTGATCCCAAGGCCGGACACCGAAACGATCCTTGATCTGGCCATCTCCCGCCTGGCGGCATGTGGTGAAGGAGCGACAGGTGTCGACGTCGGAACCGGATCAGGCGCAATCGCAATCGCCTGGGCAATCGCATGCCCAATGTCCACGATCCACGCAATCGACAACGATGAGGGAGCACTTCAGGTCGCCCGCAATAATGCCCGCCGACTTCGGACCGTCGTGAACTCGGCCAGGCGTGCCCGCGTGAGGTTCAGGCAGGGCGATGGACTGGCGACCTTCACGGCCAGCGTTCACGTCATCTGCGCCAACTTGCCCTATATCCCAACCGGCGAAGCGCCCGGACTGGACCGCACCGTTCGTGATTGGGAACCACCCGTCGCCTTGTTCAGCGGCCCAGACGGCCTTGACGCCTACCGGGATCTGCTTTCACACGCATCCCGCCTCGTGCGCCCCGGCGGGTCGATCCTCATGGAATGTGGAGATGCCCAAGCCACTGCACTCTCCGCACTCGCGAGGGAGCGGTTACCGACCTCTCAAGTGACCGTTCACCAAGATCTCGCGGGTCGCGACCGGGTAGTTGAAGCCCAGATACCGAAAGCACCAACTGATCACACCCGCGGTACACTTCCGTTCCCGTGACAGCATCATCTACGACCGACGCGGATCAGATACGGTCCGCCTACAACTCCATCCGCAATTCACTACCGGGATCGGCCCAAGCGCACTTTGAAACCGGCAAGCCGGTCGCGATTGGCACCGCACCTGGCCGACTGGACGTGATGGGCGGGATTGCCGACTACTCCGGCGCCACTGTCCTAGAGGCCACAATTGGTGCGCGGACCACCGTTCTGGTGCAACCCCGCGAAGACGGTCTCATCCGCGTGGTTACCGTTGGCCCCGAGGCCGGATCCCTCGACGGCGCAACCTTCGAACTTTCGTCAGCCGTGTTCTGGCGCCACGACGCGGGGACCACCGGCGGCACCTTGGTCGCACCTGATCACCTCCGCAATGCCATTGGCACGGAAAACCGGTGGGCGTCGTATGTTGTCGGCGTCTGGTACATCCTGCTTTCCGAAGGCATCGCAACCACACTCCCAGGTGCGAATGTCATCGTTCACGGGACAGTGCCCTTGGGTGCGGGGGTCGCGTCATCAGCCGCCCTTGAGGTGGCGACGATGCGGGCGGTCACAACTGCATTCGGCATCAACCTCGACGGGTTCCGCATCGCGGCACTCTGCCAACTGGTCGAGCACCGTGTTGCCGGTGCACCCTGCGGGATCATGGACCAAGTCACTTGCACGCTTGGACAAGCCGGATGCCTGCTCACCCTCCAATGCCAACCGCACGACATCCTCGGCCATGTGCCGCTACCTGCCGGCGCCACGGTTCTCGGCCTCGATAGTGGGGTCAAGCATGCTGTTGGTGGCGAACGCTATCCGCGTGTCCGCACCGCGGCGTTCATGGGCCGAGAGATGCTCATCAAGGGCATCGACGGTGTCCATATTGAAGTGCCCGGAGATCACTTGTGCAACATTGATCCGGCGGCATTCCGTGCCGTCCGGAATCAGTTGCCGGTCACACTCACGGGTGGCGACTTCCTCGATCAATATGGAAGCCACCGCGACCCGGCTACCCACATCGACCGTGCGACGAAGTACCGCATCCGCGGCGCAACCGAACATGCAGTCAGCGAACAATCACGTGCGGTCCGGTTCCGGGACGCACTTGGCAACGCAATCTCCACCACCAAGGCGTCAACTCGCGAGGCCGCCCTCATTCGCGCCGGACGCCAGATGTACGGATCTCACCGAAGCTACTCCCGCAACTGTGGCCTCGGCGCGCCAGAGACAGACATGATCGTCAACCTCGCCCGCAATGAAGGTCCTGGAAATGGACTCTACGGCGCCAAGATCACCGGGGGTGGCAGTGGCGGCACTGTGGCAATCCTCGCCGAGGCGAATCACGGAGGCATCCTCTCCCCTCGGGCAAACCAGTCAGTATCCAGGGTTCGCGACGCGTTCGCCCAATCGACCGGTCGTCCGGCACGCATCATCGATGGCACAAGTCCGGGCGCGATGCAACTTCCTGCGATCATCGAGACCTGGTAGCCGTTCCGCCGTGATCTCTCGAACACGCCAATTTCAGCGGGGCACAATCGCGGCCGCTCTTGGCGCCTCAGATGCCAGATTGGCGAATGGTGCCAGCGAGATCCACGCCCGGCCCACCACAAGTGACGCCGGAAGCGGCCCCCAGACATGGGAGTCGCTACTGCTGTTTCGGTTGTCTCCAAGGACGAACACGCTGTCCTCCGGAACCCGCGCCGGACCCCAGAAGTACCTCGTAGGTTCGTGGACGTAGGGTTCGGCCAGCGGGGCGCCGTTGACAAAGACCGCACCGTGCGCGATCGCAACGGTCTCACCCGGAAGGGCAATCACGCGTTTCACGTACTCGACTTCCGGGTTCCGCGGATACCGGAAGACAATCACTTCACCACGCCGGAACGGGCGCGTCGCGGGAAACAGCGTGTCGACGATCACGTATGCGTGGTTTGCAAGTGTTGGTTCCATGCTCGCACCTTGGACAACGAAGGCTGCGACCGCCTGTTGGATCACGAATACCCAGACAATTGCGTAGGCAACGTGACGAAACTCAACCAAGACCGTACGCCAAAGCCAGGCGAACCGGCCAACTGACGTTGTCGAAGACGCGTTGGTATCACGAGTGCGGTCGACCATCACGTCATTATCCAAATCGACCTAAGCGTACCGGTCCCTCACCGTAACCCGCCCGCATGCCTTGAGGCTGACGGTCAAGTCACGGCGCGGGAGGTGGCGCAGCCGGGCCACGACCACCCTGGCCGCCTTGCCCGGCGGGAGCACGCCCCTCAGGACCACCCTGGCCGGGACCTCCGGTTTGCCCAGCGGGCCCGCCAAGCGCGCGTCCTTCTGGTCCACCTTGGCCCTGGGCACCCTGCCCACCTTGGCCCTGGGCACCCTGCCCACCTTGCCCTGGGCCTCCACCAGGAGGTCCGCCCGGACGCGGAGCATCAGTCCGTGGACCTCGTTGCCCTTGCCCCGGCTCCGCAGGGGTCGACTGGGCATCCGAAGCACTAGCCGGAGCAGCCGCAGGCATGGGGACAAGAACCGCAACCGTCGGAACTTGGCCGGGGACACTGGTCGTTGCCACCGCAGGAACACTCGTCGCTGCAGTTGCGGGAACACTGGTCGGTGCAGTTGCGGGAACACCGGTTGGTGCAGCTGTGGGCACCGCAGGTGCCGCCGGGCCAGAAGAACCACCAACCTGTCCACGGCCACCGCCACCAGGCCCTCCAGACCCTGGCGCGATGACGGATATCGACTGGGCCACCAACGGCGCGCCAGGAACTGGCGGCGCACCCGGTGCACCCTCAGCCATCACCGTCACGCGGGTACCCGGAGCCAAGTCTGCAAGCGAAACGGTCTCGGGCCTCGTGATCGGGGTCTGAGAGGACACCATAACGGCAACCTCCTGATTATCACCAGTGGTGACGAGCACCGTCTGCCCATCGACGCGCGCGATGGTTCCCACGGTCATCCGTCCACCAGGGCCGACCTGACCACCCAACCCTCCGGTCTGGCCGGCGCCTCCCAATTGAGGAGTACTTGCACCGGTTGCACGCGCACCCGATTGCGCCTGAGCACCGGCACCCGATGGAGTCGCAAGCGAGGCTTGGCGCTGTCCATACGTCATCCCGGCGGCAAATGACCCGCCCCAACCGAGGCCGAAGACCGCCACGATGACCAGCAGGTTCCGAAACATTCCCAAGCGTCCTTCCAAGTTGACCGTGCCAAACCCCTTATCGGGACGTTGGCACGCGTCCAACACACCTACTCGTACCGCAGTGCCTCGATGGGGTGAAGTCGTGATGCCTTGACCGCCGGGTAGACCCCAAAGAACAGGCCGATGCAGGCCGAGACGGTGAATGCGAGCAAGACGGCATCGAGCGAGACCACCGTCGTGAGTGTCTGGCCACCCCCAAACGAAATGCCATTCAAAAGTTGGGCGCCCCCGCCACCGAGCGCAATGCCGATGCCTCCCCCGAGGACGCTCACGACAGTTGCCTCGATCAGGAATTGCGTCAGGATGTCACGACGCGTTGCGCCGATCGCCTTCCTGATCCCGATCTCACGGGTACGCTCGGTCACCGACACGAGCATGATGTTCATGATCCCGATGCCACCGACAAGCAGGGAGATACCCGCGACGGCCCCTAGGAACAGGGTGATCGCCCCGGTAATCTGGGTGGCGGTATTCAGGATGTCCTGTTGGCTACGGATCGTGAAGTCATCCTCAATGACCCGATGCCGCTCCCGCAGCAATTCACCAATGTTCTGAACCGCCAGGTTCGATGTCCCGACCTTCTCATCGGCGAGTTGAACATTGATTGATGAGACTGTGAAACCACCCCTCGAAGTCCGCGCCCGATTGAGGCGGGTCATCTGAGTCGTGATTGGCACCAGCACAAGATCGTCCTGACTGCCTCCAAACCCGGACCCCTTTGGTTCAAGGACCCCGACGACGCGCAGGTTGGCTGCCACGTTCTGCTGGTTCACCCGGATCGTCTGGCCGATCGCATCGCCTTCGCCAAACAGGAGGGTCTTGGTGTTCGCACCGAGCACGGCAACAAGCGAGCGGCTGTCCACCTGGTCCCGTGTAATGAACTCGCCGATCGCGGCGTGAAAACTGCGCACATCCTCGTACGAGGGTGTCACCCCAGTCACCCTTACGTTCGTGTTCTGGCCATTCGCCACCACCTGGGCAAACCCACCTGACTCCGGTGCGACACCGAGCACCTCGGGTACCCGCCCCGACTCGAGGATTGCCAAGGCATCCTCATACGTCAGGGACGGCGCACTACCGGCCTGTGTGCGGACGCCACCTTGGTTCTGCGCACCAGGGCTGACGAACAAGAGATTCGACCCGAGGGCCTGGATTTGCGCCTGGATGCTCGCCTGAATCCCACGGCCGATGGACATCAACGCAATTACCGCGGCAACGCCGATGATGACACCAAGCATCGTCAGGGCGGCACGCAGCTTGTTTGCGCCCAGCGCACGCAACGCCATCCGCACGCTTTCGAGAAATCCCATTGTTGTCGTCCCCCACCGGTGTTCAGGCCGGTGCTTCGATCGGTTCGTGGATCGTGCGCGCGGTCCTTTGTTCTTCCACCGGTATCGACAGGTCGCTGGCGATCCGACCATCCATCAACCGGATGATCCGCCTCGTATGTTCGGCAATGTCCCGTTCGTGAGTCACGAACACGACGGTGATGCCCTCGCGGTTGAGTTGCTGGAAGATGGCCATCACTTCCTCGGAGGTCCGGGAGTCCAGGGAGCCAGTCGGTTCATCGGCAAGGATGATGGCCGGTTCACCCACGAGTGCCCGCGCAATTGCAACCCGCTGCTGCTGCCCGCCCGAAAGCTCAGTCGGCCGATGGTGCAACCGATCTGCGAGGCCAACGCGGTCAAGCGCTGCCAGTGCACGTTTCCGTCTCTGCGATACCCCCGCGTACAGCAATGGCAGTTCCACCTGCTCAACTGCCGGGGTACGCGCCAGCAGGTTGAATTGCTGGAATACGAAGCCGATCTTCCTGTTCCTGATCGAGGCGAGCTCGTCATCGTCGAGCTTGCTGGTCTCGGTTCCGTCAAGCCAGTAGGTTCCCGACGTCGGCTGGTCAAGACATCCCAGGATGTTCATCAGCGTCGACTTGCCCGAACCGCTTGGACCCATGATTGACATCATCTCGCCAGTGCGGACCTCGAAGGACGCGCCGTTCAGCGCCCTGACGGCCACATCACCCATCTGGTACGTCTTGGACAATGCTTCGGCACGGATCACAACACCACGTGGGTCCGTTCCAACCGCCTGTTCAACGTCACGCTGCATGGTTGTCTCCTCGGTAGCCGGTCGAACCCGGGTCTCGCCATAGGGTGGCCTGCACCCTGGTGCCCGTTTCACACGGTAGATCGCGGTCTGCAAATCTGGGTGTGAAATGTGCGGGTGCTAGTCCCGACCGCCCGGAACGCCGCGCGGAGGACCCCCACCACCGCCAGGCCCACCACCGCCGGGTGCACCAATCGACGCCACGGTCGTGCTCGGAATGATGACCCGATCACCAGCAACAAGGCCCCCGGTGATCTCTGTCTGCTGATCGTTGGCAAGTCCTACCTGTACGGTCCGGACCTCGGTCTTGCCCTCAGGCAGTTGCACGGTCACCGTCCGGGTGCGCTGAGCCAGCTTGATTGCCCGGTTTGGAACAACCACGACGTTTTCCCGGCTCGCAATGACTACCTGCGCAGTCGCAGACATTCCAGGACGGATTGCAGCGGTGTTACCAGGGTCAAGCTGGACTTGTACCTGATAGTTCACGACCCCCTGCTGGACAGTGGCTGTGGGCGCGACCACAATGACCTTGCCAGGAAAACGCATGCCGGTCATGCTTTCAAGCGTGACGGTGGAGGCCTGGCCCGGCTTGATCTTGCCGACGTCCGTCTCGTCCACAATGACGTCAATACGCAGGACACGCGTGTCGGTCAGCGTGACAGTCGGAGTGCCCGACCCAACTTGCTCGCCAATATTGCCCGCGATGGCGGATACCGCGCCGTCGAACGGCGCGGTCAGGATCGCATTCGACAGGTTCGTTTCGGCTTGCGCAACACCTAGCTTCGCCTGTTCCACCGATGCCTCGGCCGACTGGATATCCCAGGTGGTCGAGCCGGCGAGCTTCAAGTCGAGTTGTGCCTGCGCCTGCCGAAGCGACACTTCAGCGTTCTGGATGTCGAACTTATTTGAAGCGAGTGCCCGTTCGAGCGACATCACCGCCTGCGCGTAGGCCTGACGCTGGGTCTGCAGGTCGTAGGGGATCGGGTTGACAAGTTTCTCAAGCGAGGTCTCCGCCTGAATGACGGACTGCTGCGCGGCAAGGAGGTCAGCTTCGGACGGATTGAGGAGTTTCTGGAGTGCGGTCTCCGCCTGGACCACCGTTTGCTGTGCTGCGAGGAGGTCCGCCCCTGTTGGGGTGCGAAGCTTGTCAAGGGCAAGCTGTGCCTGCGCCACGGATTGTTCAGCTACCGTGATGTCATATGGACTTGGGTTCCGGAGCTTCTCGAGACTAGTCTGCGCCTGATCAACGGCAATCTGCGCCGTCTGGATATCGGTGGCGCTCGGGTTCCTTAGCTTGTCGAGGCTTGTCTGCGCTTGTGCGACTGCCTGTTGCTGCAGGCGCACTTCCCAGTCCGTCGGGCCCTGTCCCTGCAGCTTCGCGAGGTTGTTCTGCTGGGTCTGCAATGAAATCTGGGCGGACTGCACGGAGGCATCCGCGTCGGCTTGAGTGATCGTCGAAGACCGGGATGACGCCGTAGCCTGACTGGCGCGCGCCCGGTCAAGGTTGACCTGCGCGCTCTGTACTTGAAGCACCGCGTTGGCGCTGTCCTCTGGCTTGGCCTTGGGGGCATCCAGGATCTGCGCAAGACGCGTCTGCTGCTGGTCGAGTGATCCTTGCGCATTGGCAAGATCCTCGGCGCGGGGCTTGATGACTGCCTGGAGACGTACCTGGGCCGACGTCACCGCGGCCTCGGCGTTTCGAATGTCCTCAGGTCGAGGGTTCCGGAGTTGCTCGAGCCGCGTCAATTGCGATTGCACCTGGATCTGGGCAGTCGAGATGTCCTCGGGGCGCGGTTGCCTGACCTGTGCCAACCTTGCCTGCGCCGACGCAACCTGGGCACGTGCTGCCTCGAGATCGTCCGCGCGCGGTGATCTCAATTGCGCGAGCCTCGCCCGCGCACTTTCAACTTGCGCACGTGCTGCGTCAAGGTCCTCGGCACGGGTTCCACCTTCAAGTTGCTCCAACTTGAGCCGAGCCTGTTCCAGCTGAGACTTGACGATGGCAAACTCGGGACCAGCCTCGTAGGCGCGCACCTGCTCAAGACGCAACCGTGCGCTCTCAACGGAAGCCTCAGACGCTCGCACGTCCTCTGCCCGAGGCCCGGCCCGCAGTTGCTCCAACTTGATCGTGGCGATTCTCAACGACCCGCGCGCCTGAGCAAGCGCCATCTGCAAATCGGCGTCATCAAGCCGGGCAAGGACCTGCCCAGACTTGACGGTATCGCCAATGTTGACCTTCATTTCGGAAAGGCGTCCGCCTGCCTTGAAGGTCAACTTCGATTGCGCCGGACTGGCAACGGAACCGGTCGCGGTGACCGATGCGGTGAGGTTCCCCATCGCCACGTCTACGGCGTTCACTTGAGCAGCGACGATAGGCTTCGGGTAGTACCGTTGGTAGCCGTAATACCCTGCACCGGACGTCACTCCTAGCATTGCTACGAGAGACAGGTATTGGGTCGCCTTCAATGATCGCACTGCGGTCTCCTCACGTACGGGAATGTCCCGTACGCAAGATATACCCCGCGACCGTGAAACTGTCGTACCGGATGTGTTAACGGTTTGACACCACCGGACCAGTGCGATGACCGCGGGATGACAGCAACGGGTTGGACTGTTGGCCTACAGCACACAGTCCAGGATGAAGCGTCGCGTCACATTTCCGCGACGGCCGCTACCACTGGCCGCGTTGTAGGCCAACTCAACGAACAGTCTCCACTGTGTCCCGGAGGCTTGGATGAGTTCTGGCACCGGACCAAGGTTGATTGCCCCATATTCCATGCCGGGCCGGTCTCCCGGTTTCAGGTCAATGATTTCCGCCACCTGCTTAGGCTCAAGGTCGTCATACCGCATCCCAAGGCTTCGGATCAGCGCCGCACGACGCATTTCCTCACGACCCATCAGCGCGTAGACGCGCATGGACGCATTTCGAGACATGAACTCGACGGCCGGTGTCCTCCCGGCCTTCGCCTCGCCGATAGAGAGTTCGCGGTATGGCTTCGGGTCGAAGTATTCCGCGTCGGCATACTCCTCCATGATCTCGGCATATCGCCTCTGCAGGCGCGCCTGACGGTCGGCAATCGCGGCCGCATCAACTTCCGCCCCAGCCTGGGACCGTCCCAACAGACTTCGCAACACCATGGAATTCGGATCCTCCGCGTGAACGCTTTCCGCATCATCGCACCAAACTCTCGCCCGACGCCGCCCGTAGGCTATCGTGCGACCACTCCCCTCGGCAATCCCGAACCTTAGCCCGCATTCAACACGGCGTTAGCACGCATCGTCCATGGTTGGGGAACAAGCCACGAACAGCGAGGCAATTCAATCCAATGCCAATGACAATTCTCGTCGCCGACGACGAAAAGAACATCCTCGAACTCTGTCGACTCTATCTCGTCAAGGACGGTTTCACCGTTGAAACCGCAATTGATGGGCAAGAGGTCCTGGACAAGGTTCGGCGCAGCCGGCCAGACCTTGTAGTACTCGACATCATGATGCCTCGGATCGACGGCCTTGAAGTCTGTCGACGCCTCCGCAAGGACACCAGCATCCCAATCATCATGCTGACCGCGCGCGGTGACGACGTTGACAAGGTGGTCGGCCTGGAACTAGGCGCGGATGACTATGTGACCAAGCCCTTCAATCCCCGGGAACTCGTCGCAAGGGTCAAGGCCGTGCTACGACGCGCAACCAGCCGGGTTGAAGTGGACACGACCGTTGATGTCGGAGATGTATCAATCGACCCCGGGCGTCGCGAAGTAACAATTTCCGGGAAGCCGGTCCAGATGCGCGCCAAGGAGTTTGACCTACTGCTTGCGCTCGCCCAGGAGAACGGGCGCGTCCTTAGTCGCGAGCAACTCCTGAGCAGGGTATGGGGGTATGAGTACTTCGGCGACAGCCGCACGGTCGATGTCCATGTGACCTGGGTACGCGACAAACTCGAAGGAAGTTGTGCGCAAGTCCAGACAGTCAGAGGCGTCGGCTACAAGCTAGTCGCGATGGAAACCCCCAATCAGCCCGGCCAGCGCGGCACCTGACCAACTAGTTCAAAACCGCGAAGAAAACTTCCAGCGCACAGGGATGACGATGAGCGCACCGAACCAGGTTCTGACTGCCACGCCGGTTCGTCCGGCTTTGGTCACACGGTTGGCTTCGTTGGTGCGTGCAGGTATCGACGGGCTACCAATCCGCCTCTTCGGATTGCAGGCGCGGATGGTCGGTGCGTTCGCCATGGTCATCTTCCTGACCCTCTTACTGGCGGGTGGCGCAGTTGTGTGGCTCATTCAGGACTACCGGATCCGGATCGCCGTCGACCATCTCAGTGATCTCGCCGTCATCAGCACGTTCATTTCTCGCCAGATGGAAGACCAGTCACTGCTCCCGGACGAGATTGCATCCTTCGTCTCAGGCCAGGTCCAGGGCGAAGCCCAGTCGGTTCTGGTACTCGATGAAACAGGGAAGGTGGTCGCCCAACGGGGTCGGGACAATGATGGCGACGAGGCACCCGACTTGCTCGGCCGAAAACTGACCATCCCAACCGAGGCGACGGCCGCGAGTTCCCAGTGGGGGATCTTCGGGGCACGGGCACGATTGGGATCGGTCGGCCCGCCGGTCAAGGTTTGGGAGGAAACGTCTGACATCTCTGGCCACCTTGTGATGCTTGTCACCGCAGACCTGAAGTCACTTCGGAATGATCCTGCAGGATCCGTGAGGCGAACCTTGCCGGGAGGTCGTCCCTTAGCACGCTCGGGCACCGAGAGACCTTTTCCGGTTGGTGACCGTCCGATGCCAGGTGGCGGGCGCGGTGCGCCCGGACCGGATCTGTCACGTACCTCATCAGACATGGCGCGAATGCTCGCGTCGCCGTCCAAGTACCAGATCGTCCTGGCGACCCCATCCAGCGATGTTCGTTCTGCCTGGCGCGAACTCGCCACGCGCCTGTCCCTCGCCGCCGTCATCGCGTTCCTGATCAGCGTAGCCGTGGCGAGTGCACTTGCATCGACGATTAGCCGTCCAATCGCACGGATTACCGAGGCAGCGCGACGCGTGGCCGACGGCGATCTCTCACAACGGGTCCCGGCCAATGGCCGGGACGAAATCGCCCAACTTGCAAACACCTTCAACCATATGGCGACGCAAATCGCTCAATCGCAGCAATCGCTTCGCGACTTCGTGGCAGACGCGTCTCATGAGCTCCGCACGCCATTGACATCAATCCAGGGGTTTGCCGGGGCCCTGCTTGACGGTGCACTGAGTGGCGAAGAGGGCCAGACCCAAGCTGCCCTGATCATCACCGAAGAGGCCCAGCGGATGAGCAACCTCGTCGAAGACCTGCTCTACCTCTCGCGCGTCGAAGCGTTGGAGCCGAATGCCCGACGAGAGAAGTTCAGCGCGTCAACGGTCGTCAACGAAATCGTCCGCCGTCTCACCCATCTTGCCGAGGTACGAAACCTTTCGGTGAACGTTGTTGGCGGTTCGGGACCGATGATCACGGGCGACCCCGGCCAACTCGATCACTTGGTCGGAAACCTGATCCAAAACGCTATCAAGTACACCCCAGACGGCGGCACGATCACGATCACGACGGGGCAGGAAAGTCCGACAACCCGCGCTTCAGCCGGTGCCCGCGGATACATCCGCGTGCATAACACCGGCACGGTAATTCCCGAGGCCGACCTGCCTCACATCTTCGACCGGTTCTATCGCGTTGACAAATCCCGCGCACGCGTGGCCCAAGGCAGTGGATTGGGACTGGCAATCGCCAGGGAAATCGCTCGCCGACATGCAGGTGACATCCAAGTGACAAGCACCGCAGACACGGGGACAATGTTCACCGTCTTCGTACCTTGCCACGAAGACCCGCCACGGCCTAGCACTCGGAAGGCGGACACGAAGTCCGGCATCCAGTCCGTGATCTCCAGTACCGGCTAGATCGTGGCGTAGATGCTGTTGAAGATGCTCGCAATCTGGGGGCCAAGCAGCAGCAGAATCGCGATCACTACGACCGCGATGAGGAAGATAATCAAGGCGTATTCGACAAGACCCTGCCCTGATTCTTCGCGGGCCAGCCGTTTCAACACGCAACCTCCGGAACCAGGCCGGTTTCTCGGCCCATGGCGCCGCGGAACCTGACGGGTCCCTCCACGGCGCTTGATGCTAGCACGCGACACCGCACAGCGTCGGCCACAACGCACACTTGCCACGGCAGTTCGCGCGCCACATCACAGCGCAATCCAACCCAGGCGCATTGCCTGCACGACGGCCTGTGTCCGGTCTGTCACCCTAAGTTTCCGGAGGATTGCGGTCACGTAGTTCTTGACCGTCTGGTCACTCACCTGTAACTCGATCGCGATCAGCTTGTTGCTTCGACCGCGCGACACGAGGCCAAGCACATCCAACTCACGCGTGGTGAGCGTTGCCGCTCGTGCCTCAGGAGCGATGTGACCACTCTGGGGGGGCGTCACCCTGTGCACTGCGACGCCGATGCTCGGACACGCAACTATCCCACTGGAGAACGTGAACCTGAACGTCGATGCGTCGATGACCGCATTGACAATCGCTTCCTCTCCGGTTGAACGGTCGAGGTAGGCGACGCACCCGACCCTCATCGCCTCGAACAGCTCCCGTTCCGTTGGCACTCGGGCAACGACAACGACCGGCAACCACGGATATCTCCCGCGCACCCAGGACACGGGCTGCAGTCCATCAGCGGGGGTCACGGGGCCACGTTTGTCGTTGACCTGCCCGAAACGGGTGTCAATCACCAGGGTTGATGGTGCCTGCGTTTCCAGCGCCTCAACCAACCCGGACGGTTCGAGCACATTGGTAACCGAAACGACTTTGCCCGAGGTTGTGAGCATCGCCTCGATGCCGAGCCTCGATAGCGGGTCGGCCATGGCCGCAACGACAGTCAGGCGTTCCGGCCTTCCAGCGACCTCCATGCCCATTCTCCTCGGATGCTGTCAGGCGCGACCGCTTGCTTGCGAGCGAAACGGTCGTGGCAACGCCGGCAAACCGTGGCTAGCCTACCCGACGACCATCCGGGCCCGATCCGTTACTGCAAACCACATCGCTCAACGTCAAGGTTGGACGCAACCGAATCCAGTCCCGGGAACCCTGGGATCCCACATTCGAGTACGATACGTGGCAATCAGTTTGCAACCAAGCGGGCGACGCGAGGCAACCGAACGAACCAGACGAGCGCGCGTCGCTGCGGTCATCACTGGGCGCCGGTAAACTCCATGTTTGTGATGAGCCGTTTTCATCGCATGTCCGGACCGATCGCCAGCGTGTTGACAGCAGCACGTGTGCGCATTTCCATGGCCACATCTACTTTGCGCTTCCGGATTGTCCTGATCATCGCGGTCGCCATCGCTGTCCCACTCGGCACAATCGGCTTGGCGGTCTCGATCGACTATCGGGCCGAATTGAAGCGTGAGGCCGAACTGGGTGTGCTTGCCGAGGGAACTGCGACTGCGACCCTCATCGATCATCACCTGACGTCGCTCCTCGCCACCGCACGTGCGACCGCAAGACTTGGTCCACTCCGTTCCTATGAGGACGATGCTCGCTCCGGTCAGGATCAGGCACTGCGTGAGTTCGCCACGCGTCTCGGGTCGAGCACCCGGCTTGCCACGTTCACTCTCAAGCAACCGCGTCGCAACTTCGAATGACACACCATCATTCAATATCGCCGCATACCATGGTTTCGGCAGCGCCGCGCAGGGCATTCACGCATGGCAGGTAACCCGGTCACTCACGACTGGACGCACTGGCTTCTATGTGATGACGCCGATTACTGCCAGCGGATCCGAGCCAAACCCAGTCGTTGGCGTCTTGGGAATGGGCGTCGAACTTGAGGACCTGGGTGACATCATCGAACATCCTGCCTCCACATCACCGTTCAACGGAGTGATCAACTTCGTCATTGATGACGCATCAAACATCGTGCTCGACCCGGGTTTAGTGACATCAGGCCCATCCTCGATTAGTCAATCGCACCCGGACTGGCTCACATCCCCGGTCGGTGGCGTCGGAACCTCCGGGTCTCTCACGTTTTCCCGTGACGGTCAGGTGTACATAGCCGGGTACTCCCGGATCCAACTGACCCAATGGACGGCAGTCGTTGCGGTTCCGCAAACGACGATCATGGCGCCGGCAAACCGTTCGACACTGATCGCAATCCTGACCGGAACCTTCGGCGCCGTGGTCGCCACTTTGATCGGCGCGTGGCGGGTCGCGCGCATGGTCGGACCGCTTGGTCGCCTTGCCGAAGCGAGCCGTGCGTTCGGTTCGGGTGACGCCACGGTGGAGTTGCCTGAAGTCGGAGAGGCTGACCAGGAACTTCGGGACCTGATCGATGCTTTCAGGCGAATGCGGTATGAAATCGACTCACGAACAGGGGAACGGGAACTGGCGCACACACGCCTAGACGGTGCGCTCGCAAGCCTGTCGGCTGCAATGACGGAAGTCGAGAAGTCCCCATCAACAGGTCGTGCAACGCGAACGTCTTCACGCCATCGGGCAACTCGCATCCGGCATCTCACACGACTTCAACAATTCACTTGGCATCATCATCGGGTACTGCGACACCCTCTACAGCCACATTCCATCGCGAACTGACGAAGCCAGACTGGTCACATTGCTGACACGCATCCGTCATGCCGCACACGATGGTTCAATCCTGGCCAACCGCCTGTATGACTTTTCAAAGGGCGTCGCATCGCCTCGCCAGTTGCGGCCACTGGACCTCAATGCGGTTATCGACCATAGCCGAGCCCTCGCCTCGGTCCATATCGAGGAGTTGCAGGCACGCGGAACCTCGGTGTCGGTAGTGACGTCACTCCGTTCGGTTCCCCTCGTTCTCGGTGACGCTTCCGAACTCGGCAGCGCGCTGATGAACCTGATCCTGAACGCATTCGACGCCATGGCAAATGGTGGCGCACTCACCATCGAGACTGAGCGCCAAGCACGGTTCGTGCGACTCACGGTGCGCGACACCGGCATCGGCATGTCAGACGAGACGCGCCACGATGTTTCGAGCCGTATTTCACCACGAAAGGTGCGCCGGGAACGGGCATCGGCCTTGCGATGGTTTACGGAGTGGTTGCCAGACATGGCGGCACGATCAGCGTCTCGAGCGAACGAGATCACGGCACTGAATTCCTGATTCACCTCCGGGTGTCACATGACGGTGACGCGGAAAGCGTCGTTCCCCTGTTACCGCCGCTGAAACCCTTGACGACCGTGCCTGGACGGACCGCCTAGACGCGGACCCTTTCAATCGGTGTCACGCCATGAGAAGCGCACTTGCGCGACTGCCATGCGCGTTAACCGTTTCCGCCACGGAGGGATCTGCAGTTCACCGCAGACCGCACGCAGGGAGGAACACCGGTTGCCACCGCTACCCGCAGATACGAACCCCGCCAATGAAGCCCCCGAACTTCTGACACGCAATCAGCGGTCCCGCCGACGCGCGTTGTTCGGCCAGACGCTTGGCGTAACGACCGCACTGTTGACCGGAGCCGGCCTCGCCACAGCTCAGGAGGCTCCACCAATTGAAGAACCGGATCCCGGTGCCGAGCCAGCCACAGACGCACCCGCCGAAGCACCTAGCCCCGAACCCGTGGCACCTGTATTTGCAGGGATCGAGCCGATCACGTCGTTTGCCTACGGGATGCAAGCCCATCTCTACTACCAGGACGTGCCACGCACCGTCTCTTTGGTGACCGATGCTGGGTTCGCCTGGGTCAAGCAACAAGTCCGCTGGAGTGACGTTGAGCCAGTACGAGGCTCCCCGGATTGGTCGCAGCTTGACCTCATCGTCGCCGGGGCCAGCTTGGTAGGGGCCAAGATCCTGTTCAGCGTCGTGACTGCGCCAGGGTGGTCACGCTCGGACGGCAAGGTCGATGGCCCACCGGACGACTACGCCCAGTTCGGCGTCTTCCTCACCAAGCTTGCGACCCGCTACCTTGGCAAGGTCCACGCCTACGAGGCGTGGAACGAACAGAATTTCAGCCGCGAGTGGGGTGGCGGCAAGATTGATGCCGGCAAGTACGTCGAGCTCCTGGCAATTGCGTACGCGGCCCTCAAAGCCGTCGACCCCAACGTGGTTGTGATTTCCGGCGCATTGACCCCGACCGGCTTCAACGACCCGAACATCGCCATTGACGATTTCGTCTACATCCAGCAGATGTACGACTACAAGAATGGCCTGATCAAGACCGTTTGCGATGCGGTCGGCGCGCACGCAGGGGGGTTCAACAACCCACCGGACGATACTCCGACCAAGAAGTCTGTTCCGTCCACCAACTTCAAGGGCCACCCTAGTTTCTACTTCCGCCGCATCGAGGGACTTCGCGAGATCATGATCTTGCGCGGCGAGTCGGAAAAGATGATGTGGATCACCGAGTTCGGGTGGAGCACCTTGAACAAGGCGAAAGGATACGAATACGGCGTCGATGTCTCCGAGGCCGACCAGGCAAGGTACCTCACCCGAGCCATAGACATTGGCCGTGGTTATGGCTGGGTCGGCGGACTGTTTGTCTGGAACCTCAACTTCCAGATCATCGTTCCGGACACTGACGAAAAGTGGCCGTTCGGCATCGTCCGCAAGGACTATTCACCACGGCCGGCGTACACCGCCCTCAAGGCGCTACCCAAGATCCCGTAAGATCCCACCACAAGATCGCTGAAACGTCAAATGGCCCCCCTCTTTCGAGGGGGGCCATTTACACTAATCCGATTGGGTTCGACGCAGCTACTCGAGGAACGACTGGAGTTTGCGCAACTCCGGAGACAACCGAAGCTTGGCAAGCGCCTCTGCCTCAATCTGACGGACCCGCTCCCGGCTCATGTTCAGTTCGTCACCAATCTCGGCCAAGGTGTACGCCGGCCCAGTCTCCTTGTCCGCCTCGCCCTTACCAAGACCGAAACGCAACTTCAACACGGTCTGCTCCCGTGGTGTCAGTGACTGCAGCACCCGCTCGAGTTCATCAACAAGCAGCTTGCGCGACGCAAGCGCATCCGGCGCCAGGCTCAAGTCATCAGCCAACGCATCGCCAAGGGTCAGGTCATCGCTGTCACCGTCGATGCCCAACGGCTTCTCAAGTGAGAGCGTTGCCCGCGAGGCACGCAATGCCTCCTCAACCTGCACAACGGGGATGCCGAGCTTCTCCGCAACTTCAATTGGATTCGGGCGTCGTCCCAGAGACTGCTCAAGCTCACGCGAAACACGCGCAATCGCCGTTAGCCGCTCAACCACGTGGACCGGCAACCGGATCACCCGACCCTGATCCGCAAGTGCGCGGCTCACCGCCTGACGGATCCACCAGTAGGCGTAGGTCGAGAACCGGTAGCCCGTGCGCGGATCGTACTTCGTGACTGCACGGTCGAGGCCAATATTGCCTTCCTGAACAAGGTCCAAGAGCGGCATTCCGCGGCCGGCGTACTTGCGCGCAACCGAAACGACAAGACGCAGATTGCATTCGATGAGCCGACGGCGCGCGCTGGCACCCTCGCGGGATCGACGCTCAAGGCTTACACGCTCAGGGTCGCCATGCTTGACGCCCTTCAAGCGCTCACTCGCGTATTCGCCGTCTTCGCGCTTCTCGGCGAGTTCCACTTCTTCCTGAGCAGTAAGCAGGTTGTACCGCCGGATGTCCCGCATGTAGAGCGCTTCAGCGGAGTCGAGCTGCTCCGGCGTGACCTCGATTTCAGGCAATTCCGCCCCATATTCCCAAGCATCATTCTCGGTAACCAAGGGAACAAGCGAGGTATATTCCTCGTCACTGTCAACGATGCGCACAATGTCAAAGTCAGCGTTCAATCCGCACAATCCTCATTCATGAAATACATCGTGGCGGCCGAAACGCCGCAAACACGGAACGACTAGGACCCATCCGCAACGCTGCGCCGGTGACACGCCACCCGTGTCAACCGGGCATGAGTACTACTCCTGCTGACCATCCAGGAGTTTGGCGACCGGTTCGAACCGGCCCCTCTGGCATCCGGAAGATTCAAGGTTGCCGAGTGTCCCCGTCCACCTGTCTACACATCTCCGCAGCAGCCGTGCTCTCCGCACACTACACCCACCGCGCCCGTCCGTCAACCCCCAAACGAGCAATTCCGCACAACGCCATCGCTTTTCCGTTTCCGGCACCAATGGGTACCCCGCGAGACCAGTGGTACGATGCCCATCCGTCCGGGTGATCCGCGCATCACCCCACGTCGCGTTTTCACCGGCGGTCCGCTGATGGCACCGCAATACGCTTGAAAGCACGGCCGACGACGGACACTAACGACCACTCGACTGCCGTCCAGACCAAGGAGAGCCTCCCGATGACACGCACCGTGTCGGGCCATGCGCACGACGCCAATCACGACCTGCACTTCCCCAAGCGACGCCTCCAGCACGTATTTGCCAATGACGGCCGCGCGCTGATCGTCGCCATGGACGGCGCCCGGAACGGACCGGCGAAGGGTCTCGAGAACCCACGCCAGGCGGTTCGCAACGTCGTCGCCGGTGGGGCCGACGCCATCCTCACCACACCCGGAATGGCCAAGGCGACCGCCGACCAGTTGCGTGGCCGTGGGCTCATCATCGGCCTGGACGCCGAAGATGACACCTCCGACTACGGCGTGGAAGCGTCGTTGCGTTTCGGTGCCGACGCCGTCGAACTCAAGGTCTTCCCGGGCAATCCGGACGACACTAAACTCGCGGACCTTCGACGCCTGGCCGCACGATGCGACACGTGGGGCATGCCCCTCCTCGGCGAACCGATCCCGGTGAGTTTCCTGGACACATCGGCACACACCTTGGCAAACATCGCCCAGGCATCACGGATTGCCGCCGAGATCGGGTGTGACTTCCTGAAAGTCCACTACGCAGGTCCGGTCGAAGCCTACGCGACACAGGTTTTGGGCCCGCTGTCCATTCCGCTTCTCTGCCTGGGAGGCCCATCCAAGCCAGACCCACGCGACGCCCTCCAGTTGTGCTTCGACGCCATGCAGGCCGGAGCGAGTGGCATCGTCTTCGGTCGCAATATCGTCTGCGCCGAAGACCCGGCGCGCATGTGTCACGCTCTCGCCGAAATCATTCACGGTGGCGCAACCGTCGATCAGGCGATCAAGCACCTCTCCGCGCACCACTGACCCGCGCGGACAAGAAAAGGGGGTCATGCACCACTTCGGTGCATGACCCCCTTTGAATGTTCCCGGTTCCAAGGAACAAGCAAGAGCAGCGGTTCCAACACCGGTGGGGAAACAGTTACGCCGGCGGGCGCTTCACGGGCAACTTCTTGCGAGGGGCGGTACCTGCTTCGAGGCCAGCCTCCTTGCGCGCCTTGCGACGATACCGGGCCGCAGACTTGCGGGCCGCGATCCGTCCCTTTTCGCCGGGCGAAACAAAGAAGCGCTTGGCCTTCACTTCGCGCAGCAGTCCCGAGTTCTGGATGCTTCGTTGAAAGCGCTTGAGCAGGCCTTCCTGTGATTCGCCATCACGGAGAGACACGAACATACCGACATCACCTCCTTACGCGCGCACGATTCTGGAAATTACGCCCTCACCCCACGCGCGGGGACCGGACGGAAACCAGCGTGTCGCCGGAGGCGCACTGCGGTCTCGGGGGGAGTGTACGTGAGCGCCGGACGAGGCCGACGCCCACTGTTCCACATTTGAGCGAACAGGCCTTGGAGTTACCAGGAGGACCCGCCGTCACGTTGACGGCCGAAGCAGTCGCTGCAATACACGGGACGGTCACCGCGTGGCACGAATGGCAGACGCGCCTCGTTTCCACAGGAGCTGCAAGTGGCTATGTGCATCTGACGCGCACCGGAGCCACCGCCGTAGGATCCGCCACCGCCGTTATCACCGTAGGAGCTGCCACCGCCGTAGGATCCGCCGCTTCGGGGGGCACGGCCTGCGCCACCGCCACCGTTGCCGCTCCATGCCCGGTCACCGCCTCCACCACCGCCACGCGTACCTGCACGCTGCTGACGGCACGCCGAGCATCGCTTCGGTTCGTGTGCGAACTGTCGCTCTGCGTAGAACTCCTGCTCGCCTGCGGTGAATGCGAACGGCGCCCCGCAACTGACGCACGTCAAGGTCTTGTCCTGGAAACTCACGCCTAAAAACCCCCAGCCGAAACCCAAGTTGCCGGTCAGGGAATGCGCATCCGTACGCCCGCCTGTCGGAACCGGGAAAGCATCGACTTTCATGCTTGCGGCCGGGCGAAACTTACCATATCTGCAACCGGAATGCCACCGAATTGCAGATACACCGTGCATACACCATAAAAACGGCTTTCTGACCGCGATTCCAGCGTCTTTGCGTTACCTTGCTTGAAAACCGTTGATTGTCGTGACAGACGCGGCCACCCGAGTGCGAAGCCATTCGACCGCCCGATCGACAACCGGATCCTGCCCCGAAGCCATGTCGTTACGTGTCCGCAAAACGGTCACAGCCGGTTCAAGACCAACCCGATGCACATCCCGATGTCCGATCCCGGTCTGCAACGTGCTAACCGTGATCCAAACACCCGACCCGTCGGGCAGGCGGTAAATCCGGCTCGTGCCAAAGCACCCGGCCGTCGTTTCCCCGAACAGGCGCCCAATCCGGTAGTCCTCAAGATCACCAGCCAGCAGTTCGGCGGCCGATGCCGTATTCCGCCCCACCAGGACCGCAACCGGGATTCCATCGACAAGACGGGTCGATGCTTGACCGCCCTCGCTTGCCTGCCAGGCCGATGAGGCGCGGATGGTCCGCGGCGTTCCTTCCCGAGAAACCGTGCGGGCAAGCGGGCCTTCGGAAATGAACAGTGAGGCGATCCGTTCAAAGATGCCGACGTCACCGCCGCCATTTTCTCGAAGGTCCACGATCCACGCGCGGACCCCCTGGTCCCTCATGCGGTTGATTGCATCGGCAAACGGACCAAACGCCGGTTGGGCAAAGGTCTGCAGCCGAACTATCCCGACCGGGCCGATGCCATCGGTTGGAATGATCCTCGCATCCACGAGGGGTGCAACCACCTCACCCCGGACTACCGTGATGTCAAGTGGGAATCTTGCCCCCGGGCGGTCAATCCTGAGGTTCACCGGTGTGCCCGGGGTCCCCCGGACGCGCTCGGTGAGCGACCCGCCAACCGCGCTCACTGTGACGCCATCGACTGCCAGGATCGCATCACCAATGTGTAGCCCCGACTTCGACGCTGGACCATTGGCAAAGATTTGCGTCACCACTGGTCCTGGAGGTTGGGGCACGAATGCCTCCTGGGACCGTATGACGACCCCGATGCCACCATACGGATCTGACCGCAGCAGCGCGGACGAGTCCCGCTCGTAATTGGAGCTGAACGAGGTATGGCAGTCGTCCAGGCTCTGAGTCATACGGCGAACTGCAACGTGCGCGGGATTGCCACCGTCCGGAACCGCAAGCACCGAGGCCGGGTACCCCGATGCAAACGATTCCCAGAGTGCGTCAACGGTAGCCGTAGCCAGCGATGCGTCCGGTCCGCGGGCCGTACCGCCTTCCCCCCTGGACCGGTCCGGGCCACGCGCTGCGGCGATCAGGGATCCCGCTTCAATTGGCTGGACGTACCTCGCTCTTAAGAGATCGAACGCCGCGCGGACAACTTCCAGACCAGGTTGCGCTTCCTGATAAGGTCCGGTGGCAGGTACATCCGGAACAACCTCGGACGCTTGGGCCAGTGGCAAAAAGCGAAGCGCAGATAGATCGGGGGCGATGGGGTGGGGTATGTGCAAGGCAATGCCCACCAGGAGCAGCACGCGCGTTACGTGCAACACCCAGTGCCTCAAGTGGCCACCACCAATCAGTAACCGCATCCCCTTCCCGATCAGTTGAAACCGATTGATCCGTCCGGACGAACCGCGTTGGTACGACGCCAAGGCTTGTACGGATACCGCTGGCACGCCGCCTCATCAATCTCGATACCGAGACCGGGTGCCGTGGGAAGTTCGATGTACCCATCCTTGACGCGCATGGGTTCCTTCACGATATCCCGCCGTGGCCCTTCGTCATCGGGTGTGTACTCGAGCACAGCGACGTTTGGCGTGCTCACGCAGAAATGCACATTCACCGCAGTCGCAACCGGACCCATCGGATTATGCGGCGCGACCATGACGTAATGCGCCTCGGCCATTGCGGCAATCTTCTTCATTTCCAGCAAGCCACCCATGAGGCAGACGTCCGGTTGAATAATGTCGGCCGCCTCGCGGGCAAGAAGTTCCCTGAACTCGAACTTCGTGTAGAGGCACTCCCCGGTCGCAACCGGGATCGGGCACTGACGCTTGAAGGAGGCCATCGCGTCGATGTTCTCAGGCCGGATGGGCTCCTCAAAGAAGTACGGGTTGTACTCCGCCACGGCATGCGCCATCTGGAGGGCCCGGACCGGTTCCCAGATCTTTGCATGGGGGTCGAGGCCGATCTCGATGTCATCGCCGACTGCGTCGCGAAGTGCCTTCATGCGGGCTGCTGCCCCGCGCACAACCGCCGGCCAGGGCATCCGGTCGGACCCAGCAGGATGCGGTCCGATCTTCAGCGCCGTGTACCCATACTTGGCTATCAGCGCAAGTGCGCGTTCCGCGGTCTCCTCTGGCGACCCTCCACCAGGGTTCTGGTACACGCGGATCCGGTCTCGCACCGCACCACCCAGCAACTGCCACACGGGGACACCGAGGGCCTTGCCCTTGATATCCCACAAGGCATGTTCGATACCCGAAAGCGCCGACAGGATCGTCGGACCGGGCGGGAAGCGGGTGCCGTTATACATCAGCGCCCACAGGTGCTCAATCCGCATGGGATCCTGTCCGATCAACCACGACGCAAAGTCCTCAATCGCGGCAACGGTCGCAAGGTCTGGCCCGACTGAGTAGGCCTCGCCAATGCCATGCAAACCTTCGTCAGTCGCTACCTTCACGAAGCACAGGTTTCGTCGTCCGACATGGGCGAGAAACGTCTCAACACGGTCGATCTTCATCGCGTCTGGCCTTCCCATTGGATCATTTCGCAAGTGCCAAGCGACAGGCATGCCGCGGCTTCAAGGCACGAACTGTGAGCGTGTCAAACCCTGTGCACGCTTTGCCGATGGTATCCGCCATCCGAGACACGCACCGGACCACAAGTACCCCGGTGCGACCATGTCCGCATTGACCCCTGGCATCAATCCCCGCCCCGCGATGGTCGTGGAACCACGACCTATAATCAAGGCAATGCCTGAATCAACATGAGCGACCGAATTCGTTGCACTCCCCTTGGCGGACTTGGCGAAATCGGCAGGAACATGCTGGTCGTCGAAGACGATCAGGATATTGTCATCATTGACTGCGGAGTAATGTTCCCCGAGAATGAGATGCTCGGGGTTGACCTGGTCATCCCAGATGTCTCGTATCTCTCAACCAGACTGGACCGGATCCGGGGCATCATCCTCACCCACGGGCACGAGGATCACGTTGGTGCCCTTCCGTACATCCTTCCGCAGTTGAACTTCCCACCCCTGTGGGCAACCCCGCTCACCGCTGGGCTCATCGCCGGAAAACTCAAGGAACATCGTCAGACCGACCGCGTCGCCCTGAACCGGATCGTGCCCGGCGAGGCCGTCAAGTTCGGCCGTTTCATCGCCGAGTTCTTCCACGTCTGCCACAGCATCCCGGATGGTGTTGGCGTCGCACTTGAGACACCCGCCGGGACAATCGTCCACACGGGCGACTTCAAGTTCGACCACACTCCCGTCGATGGCCGTCCGACAGACTTCGGAAAGCTTGCTGAGGTTGGCAAGCAGGGTGTCCTGTGCCTCTTTTCCGACAGCACCCACGCTGACAGGCCGGGCCACACACCTTCTGAGCGGGTGATTGATACGGCTTTCGAACAGATTTTCGCGAGCGCCAAGGGTCGCATCATCATCGCCACCTTTGCGTCGCTAATCTCGCGCGTTCAGCAGGTCATCGACGCCGCCGTCAGGCACAACCGCCGGGTTGGCATCGTCGGGCGAAGCATGGTGCAGAACGTTGCTATCGCCCAGGAACTCGGCTACCTGACCGCACCCGCCGGTGTCTTTTTGCGCCCTGACGAACTGGCGACCGTCAACTCGATGCCGGGCAAGGACATTGCCCTCATCACGACCGGTAGCCAGGGTGAGCCGACGTCCGCACTTGCGCGGATTGCAAACCGCGACCATCGCCAGGTCCAGATCACGCCCGGCGACACGGTTGTCGTTTCAGCCGCCCCGATTCCCGGCAACGAGGAACTCGTCAGCCGCACGATTGACAACCTCTTCCGACTTGGCGCCAATGTCGTCTGGGGGCATGACCAACTGGTTCATGTCTCCGGACATGCGAGCCAGGAAGAACTCAAGCTCATGATCTCGCTGATCAGGCCGAAGTACTTCGTGCCGGTTCACGGTGAGTACCGCCACCTGATCCTGCACGCCCGCCTTGCCCAGACCATGGGCCTGCCAGCCGAGAACATCTTCGTGATCGAGGATGGCGATGTCCTCGAAATCGGCCCCGACCATGCGGAGGTTGCCGAGCACGTGTCTGCGGGCTACGTGTTCGTCGATGGCCTCGGGGTCGGCGACGTCGGGCAGGTGGTCCTGCGCGACCGGCGCGTCCTCGCGCAGGATGGCGTGCTGATCGTCTCGTTGACCGTCGAGCGTGCAACCGGACGCCTGATCGCCGGGCCGGAAATCGTGACACGTGGTTTCGTCTACATGCGCGAAGCCGAGGAACTTGTCGAACAGGCCCGCGCACAGGTGCTCACCGCCATCGAATCCACCCGCCGTGCATCACCGTTCGCATCATCCGATGAGAATGACGGGGACGCGGTGCCTTCGGTCAACTGGGCCGACGTCCGCAACCGTATCCGGGATGCGTTATCGAAGTACGTCTACGATCAGACGCGCCGGCGCCCGATGATCCTTCCCCTCATTGTGGAAATCTAGCCACGCACGTCTCCCCTCCCGGTTTCCGCGGAATGGGAAGTGAACGGCTCGGTCCCGGCGGTAATGCTGCCCGCACGCACCAGCGACGCACAGCCTCTGGTTACGCGCTATGTGGGGCCTTTCACTGCCTCTATCGCGGTCGAAGGAAGTGGTGGGTCCACCGCGCCCGACGGTGGTCTGCCCGCGCCATTCGGGTCCCATGCGTTCTGAGACATCAAGACCTTGCATCCGTTCTTCCGTTGGGCCGGACAGGGCCCGCGCCATTCGCATGGCCACGCGTCTGCTCCCCGCATCTACCGGGAAGCTAGGCCCATTGCCGCACACCACTCGGTTGCGCGCACGGGGTGGGGTTCGAGGGGCGAGGCGCAACGGGAGGAACCCAGGATCGTGTCGGGCCGAACGACCACAATCACGCCGAGCACGCGTGCCCCCGCGAGACGCGATGCGCCACCCAAGGGACGCCCCGGTTCAGTGCCGTCATTCACCGTCCGTCCCGTGACGGCGCTGCGCATCAGTGGCGGTGTCTTGGTGCTCATCGCCATCTACGGATCATTGGCAATCCTGTCTCCCGATGGCGCCGCGACCGGCGCACTTGCTCAGGCACTCGAACAAACTGGCGGGTGGTTGACCGTGCCATGGTGCGTCCTGTTAGGGGCAGTCGGTGCCACCATCGCCCTCGGTGACAACGCGTGGCGCCGTCAGGTCATCATGCGCCTGATCGGAGGATTCGGGTTCCTCCTTGGTGTCGGCACACTCGGTGCGTCTAGCCCGGCCGGCATCGCTTCAAGCTCGATCACGGCCGATGCATCCGGAGCACTCGGAACGGTCACGTGGTCGACTCTGAGCGTATCGGTCGGAAGTGCCGGTGCAATCGCCACCGCACTCGTCCTTGCGACGGCGAGCGCAGTCCTGCTCCTTGGCATCCCGCGTCCGTACTGGGAATCACTCGGCAGACACCTCCTCGCTGGAAGCATCGCCACCGGACGGTACACCGCATTCGCGCTCGTCTGGGCAACCACACACTTCGGTCGCGCCCTCTTAGCACTGGTCGGCATCACCTTCCGCACGATTTCCAACTTGGTGGTGAACGGTAATCCTGCGTCCCCGATCAGGACGGACGAGCCCGAACCAGATGCCGCAAGGCACCCCTCTCCAGGTCGCAGTCAAGACCAAGATGAGACCGCCACTTCACCCAGAGGACGTCGCAACCCGTCGGTCAGCCCAATTTCACTTGGAGACACCGGACCGCGATCCCTGATCATCCAAACCGGCAACCAATCGGGACGTCCCGACGCGTGCGTACGGCCCACCCCGGCCGTGCCCTCGACCCGGTCCGTGCTCGACCCGGCACCCTGGCCGGAGCGGTGGCGACTTCCGCCACTTTCCTTGCTATCCGTATCGGTCGCGCAACAGATGGGCGACAATGAAATTGCCGAGAAGGCCGCCACGATCGAGAAGACCCTTCTCAGCTTCAACATCCCGGTCACGGTGCGAGAAGCGCGCGTTGGCCCAACGGTCACCCAGTTCTCGCTTGTTCCGGGGGACGGCGTACCCGTCAAAACCATCAAGCGGTATGAATATGACCTCCAGTTGCGTCTCGCCGCCAAGACCTTGAGGATTGAGCTCCCGGTTCCCGGACGACCCTTCGTGGGGATAGAGATCCCGAACGACCGGGCGGCTTCGGTCGGCCTGCGCGAAGTCCTCGAGACCCGCGAGTTCACCGAAAGCAAGGGGCGCCTGCGGGTTGCCCTTGGACGCGATGTCGACGGACGGCCTCGTGTCGGTGACCTCGCAAGAATGCCCCACCTCCTGATTGCAGGTCAGACCGGTGCAGGCAAGTCCGTATGCGTCAACACGATCATCGCCTCCCTGCTCTCACATTGCCGTCCCGACGAACTGAACCTTCTCATGATTGACCCCAAGCAGGTCGAACTTGCCGAATACGAAGGCATCCCCCACCTCCGGTACCCGGTTGTCACCGACCTCGCCGAAGCCGGGAAAGTGCTGTTGTGGGCATGCGAGGAGATGGAACGTCGTTACACCCTCCTGTCAAAGGCCGGGTACCGCCATCTGGATGCCTATAACCGTGCGATCGAGGCCAACGCCGAGGACGCGACGCCATCGTCCGGAAACGGGCGACACGAGGCCTGGACCGCATTGACCCGGCCGAAGCCACTGCCCTATATCGTCCTGATCATTGACGAACTTGCCGACTTGATGATGTTCGCCCCCGACGACGTCGAACCGGCTATCTGCCGCCTCACCGCCAAGGCACGCGCCGTCGGGATTCACTTGGTGGTGGCGACGCAGCGGCCAAGCGTCAACGTCGTGACCGGCCTTATCAAGGCAAACATCCCCAGCCGCATCGCCTTCGCGGTTGCCAGCCAGACCGACTCGCGCGTCATTCTCGACACCGGTGGCGCCGAGGCCCTTCTGGGGCGCGGGGACATGCTGTACCTGCCCTACGATCAGGGGCGCCCCGTCCGCGTGCAGGGTGCCTGGGTCTCCGACGAGGAACTCTCGAACATTGTGCAATTCTGGAAGGACCAGGGGCGCCCCAACTACGTAAGCAAGGGTGAAATCGATGCCCTATCCCTCCGCGACGAGGAGGCCGCGTCCGAGAAGCAGGATCGGGCATCGGCCCTGCTTGACCGTGCAGTCGAGGTCTTGCGTACCAGCAACCACGTCAGCGTCAGTTTCCTGCAACGAAAACTCGGCATCGGGTACCCGAAAGCCGCGAAACTCATGGACGACCTCGAGGATGCCGGATATGTCGAACTCGACGAGGCCACGGGGAAGAGTTATCGAGTCATCGCAGGAGATGACCCCGCTCTCCCGCTAGACGAGGAACTGGGGGTCGGGGCGCACCCCCCGCACGTATCATCCTAGAGCCGTGACGGGCGTTCGAACCATTGCCGTCACCGAGGTCGGATGTCGCCGTGGCAAGCACCAACATCACGCCGATCAGGCCCTTGCCTGATGACATTGATCCGCCAACCGATGAGGCAATCGCAGGAGCGGCGCAGGCCATCGCTGAGGCACTCGTCCGGCGAGGCGAAACGCTCGCCGTTGCCGAAGGCTCAACGGGCGGATACCTCGCTCACGTCCTGACCCAGCAAACGGGCGCGTCCGCATGGTTCCGGGCAGGGATCGTCAGTTACACGGATTACGCCAAGCAACTTCTCCTGCGCGTCGCATCGGAAACCATCGAGGACCACGGTTCCATCAGCGTTGAGGCAACCGTCCAGATGGCGCGTCTCACCCGACGCATGTTCAACACCGACTGGTCAATCGCCATCACTGGCTATGCCGACAACCGACAACCGGCCACAAGCACCGAGCCCGTCCCTGGCGCCCCGCGAACGAACCCTGTCGGTGTCCTGAAGGTGGATGGCGAGATAGCGGATGCCATCGCCGGCGCCACAATCATCTCCATCATCGGGCACGGCGAGCACGCATCGGCTGCCGACGGCGAGAGAGTCCAGTGGCAGGAGCATCTCGTGCCGTCACCAGACCGATACGCCTACAAGCGTGGCGCGGCCCTTGTTGCCCTGGAACTCCTGCGGGACCGGATTGACCAGTCTGATTGATCCAGGACCGGCTCCACTCTCCACCCCACCGCCCCTATTTCTATTGGCGCTTCGCTTGGTCACGCACCCAGATGATGGGCTTCGATGCCTTGCCGACGCAGGTGTTGCGCAAATCCGCCATTGCCGTGGACGGTGTAGACGATCTTCGGGCGTGCCCGCGCAACGTATTCAACCAAGTCGTCGAACCCGGCATGGTCCGAGAGAGGGAGGGCCGTGCCCATCGGCAACCTCCCGGGCGCACCCCCATCAATTGCCCACCCGGTCAGGATCATCATTCGGGTGCGGGGCAGCGCCTCCCGGATTGAACGGGCATGTTGGGGCGGGCAGACGATGACCCTGCCTTCTGTGCCTGACGGCGAACCCGGGTCGGGTGACATGACGATATACGGCCCAAGTTCCACCCCGTGGCGGGTGTAGATTTGCGCGTAGGGTTGGATACTTGGATGAATTGCGACAAGGTGCCCGGCTTGGTGCAGGATCGCCATCGCCTCTTGGGCCTTTCCAAGGGCATAGCCACAGACCATCGGAATGTTCCCCGACGCGATCACCGCAGCCACCCATGCAAGCAACTCTGCAACGACCTGTTCAGTTGGCGGAAAGGTGAACCGCGGTGCGCCGTAGGTGCATTCCATGACTAGGGTTTCGCACTCGAGAACCGGCGCACGCGGGGAAGTAAGCGAGGAGCGCAACTTGAAGTCGCCCGTATAGACCAGGCGATGCCCAGTCGCGAGGTCACGCACGCGGACCTGCGACGAACCCAGGACGTGTCCCGCAGGAAAGACATCGACCTCTTGCAATCCTCTGGTTAGCGTCTCGCCAATGTTCATCACGGTGAGTGCCGTGCGCCCCGTCCGGAGCCGGTAGAAATCCGCAGTCTCCGGGGTCACGAATGCGTGCCCGTGCGGACGACAGTGGTCTGAATGCCCATGGGACACGTACGCCACGGGGCGCCGGGTATGCGGGTCAAGCCACAGTCCCGCATCCTCGAGGTGCATGCCCCGTTCGTACCTGAAAGGCATCACCGGAACATCGAACGAAAGTTGCATCCAACCCGATGCGACGGGCGATCGGCGCCTGACTGCCGTGGACAGTTTGGGACGAACCATGAGCGTCGCAGTGTACCGTTGGCATTCCGTCAATCTCTGAGTTCGACTCACAAGCCGTTCCCATGACATTCCCTCGGAGCCACTGCGCGACCTCTTGCAGAGGGGCTCAACAAATACCGGATACTGATTCAGAAGGTCTGGATACACTTTCGGGATACCAACTGACGAAGAGGGGGGAAAAGGCATGAACACTTGCACGAGAAGATCAATCCTGGCGGGAACCCCGGCCGCCGTCGGACTCGCGGGCCTCATCCTGTCGGCTTGCGGTGGCGATGCAGGCGAAAGTGCCGCACCAGCGGCACCAGCAACCGGCGGGGCAGGAAAGGGCGCACCGGTCAAGATTGGGGCATCCGTATCCACCACCGGCAGCAACGGCAAGACCGGTCAGTACCAGGTGGAGGCCTACCAGTTGTGGGCCGAACAGATCAACGCCCGAGGCGGACTTCTTGGACGCCCGGTGGAAATGGTCATCCTTGACGACCAATCGGACCCGACCGTCGGCACGAAGCTCTACGAGAAGCTCATCAATGAGGACAAGGTCGACCTCGTCCTCGGACCGTACTCAAGTGGCGTCACCCAAGCCGTATCGACCGTCACGGAAAAGTACAAGTACCCGATGCTGACCGCCGGAGCCTCGGCGTCCGACATCTGGAAGCGAAACTACAAGTACGTCTTCGGTGTCTACTCGGTCGCCGAATCCTACTTCTATGGCGTGATTGACCTCGCCAAGAAGAATGGTCTCAAGACGATCGCGATCATCAATGAAGACACCGTCTTCCCGAAGGCGACCGCCGCCGGAACCGCCGAGTATGCCCGCAAGGAAGGTTTCCGAATCGTCTTTCAAGAGCAATACCCCACCAAGGTGACGGACCTGTCATCCCTCATCACCAAGGTGAAGGCCGCGAAACCTGAAGTCCTCGTTGGCGGTTCATACCAACCGGACTCGGTCCTGCTTACCCGGCAGGCCAAGGAACTCGACCTCAATGTCAAGATGCTTGCCTTCTCGGTCGGTGCCGCGATGCCAGAGTTCGGTGAGGGCCTCGGCAAGGACGCAGACTTCATCTTCGGTCCGTCCATGTGGGAACCAAGCCTCAAGACCAAGGGCAACAGCGAGTTCGAGGCGTCGTACAAGAAGAAGTGGAACCGTGACCCGGACTACCATTCCGCCACCGGTTTTGCCGGTGGTCAGATCCTCGAAGCTGCCGTGCTCAAGGCGAAAGGCCTTGACCGGGAGAAGATTCGCGAGGCCCTCTCGACCCTCGAAATCGAGACCGTCCTCCCCGGCAAGTACAAGGTCGATGACACGGGCACCCAGTTGTCTCACATCCCGGTGGTGATCCAGTGGCAGGGCAAGGACAAGCCGGTGATCGGTCCCGACGCGATGGCCACGGCCAAACCCAAATTCCCGATGCCGGAGTGGAAGTCACGCTAGACCGGATCGGTGATAGCCGGCGTGCGCCGGCCCTGACCGGGAAGCTTCGGCGGAGGAAGATGAGGGGAGATGGTCACGCTAGTCCAGGTGGTGGTGAGTGGCCTTCTCCTCGGGGGCGTGTACGCGCTGCTCGCGGGGGGCTTGACCCTCATCTTCGGCGTGATGCGTGTAATCAACCTCGCGCACGGCGAGTTCCTCATGCTTGGCGCCTACGCGTCATTCTTCCTGTTCGTGCGCCTCGGACTCAACCCCATCCTTTCGCTGCTCCTATCAATGCCGTTGATGTTCGGCGTCGGATGGATTGCGCAACGGTTGCTGATTTCTCGCGTCGATCGTGCACCACTCCTTGCATCGCTCCTTCTTACCTACGGGGTTTCACTGGCACTCACCGGCGGCGCCCAAGCGACCTTCACCAACGACTTCCGGTCGGTGCCATTCCTGAGCGGGGCACTCAATATCGGTGAACTTGCCTTCTCAGTGCCACGTCTCGTGGCATGCGTCACTGCCCTCTTGCTCACCGGCGCCGCGCAGTTCTTCCTCGCACGAACCAGGTGGGGCAAGGCATTGCGTGCGACCGCGCAGAGTGCCGACGTCGCACTCGCGTGTGGCATCGACATCGACCGCGCCCGCATGATCGCGTTCGGGATCGCAACCGCCCTAGCCGGGGCCGCCGGCACGCTCACCAGCTTTCTCTACACGATCTACCCGGAAATGGGGAAGACCTTCATGCTCAAGGCCTTCGCCGTCATCGTCCTCGGGGGCATGGGGAGCTTTCCAGGCGCCTTCCTTGGTGCGCTTGCCCTGGGCGTGATCGAATCCACCGCGAGTTACGTCACGACCACCCAGATCGCCGAAGCGGTGATCTACATCACCCTGCTTGCAATGCTCCTGTTGCGTCCCCAAGGCTTCTTTGGTCTCAAGGAGGCCTGAACACCAATGCCTGCGTCCGCCCTGAGGACCGCGCACGCGGACGAACCGCCCGACCCGGCATCTCCGATCACTACGATTGCAACAGGTACGCGCGGACTACGGATCTACACCGGGTTTATCTGGGCAGTGACTGTGGCCATCGCCCTGGTGCCAGTCTTCGGATCGAACTACACCAAGACGTTCGTCCTGCAGGCACTGATGTCGTGCGCGCTCGCCGCCTCGTGGAACCTGATTTCAGGGTTCACGGGGTATGTCAGTTTCGGCCATTCGGCTTTCTTTGGCATCGGGGCATACGCCACCGGCATCGCGATTGTCCGGGGGGGGATGCCCGCACCATTCGCCATTGTCGTGGCGGGTATGGCCGCCGCGACGGCCGGGCTCCTCTTCGGATACCCAGCCCTTCGACTGCGCGGTCCCTACTTTGCGGTCGGCATGCTTGGCGTGGCCGAGGCCATCAGGGTTGGCGTGACCGTCGCCGAACCGGTAACCGGTGGGGGAAAGGGACTTGTACTCATTCCCGAGGACGTCCTCACCGTCGCGTATTACGCAATGTTTGCGGTGGCGGTTGCAACGGTCCTGGTGACCTACCGGGTCGCGACGCTGCCAGTGGGCCTCCGTCTCCTGGCCATCCGAGAAGATGAGGTTGCGGCCGAACTCAATGGCATCCAGACAACGCGGTTGAAGATCGGTGCCTTTGCGGTCAGTGCGCTCTTTGCAGGTCTCACGGGAGGCATCTACGCCTGGCAGATGAGTTACATCGATCCCGGAACCGTCTTTGCTGGATCCTTGACCGTCAGGGCGATCGCGATGACCATGCTTGGCGGACAGGGGACGGTCTTCGGCCCGGTGATTGGCAGCGTATTGCTTTCGGGTATCAGCGAGGCACTCTGGGCGAAGTTTCCGTTCCTTCATACCGCGCTATCAGGCGTACTCATCATCGCCATCGTCCTCTTCCTGCCCGGAGGCATCACCCAGATCCTCCAGGACCGGGGTTGGATACCCCGGTCGCGTCAACTGTGATCCCGGACACCAGAGGATGACCGAACCCGACAGACCAGCCGATCCAATCCTCTCCGTCAACGCTGTGACCCGACGGTTCGGAGGAGTGATTGCCGTGAATGGCATCTCATTCGGCATCGCGCCCGGCACCGTGACCGGACTGATCGGCCCGAACGGGTCGGGCAAGAGCACCCTGTTTCGCCTGATCTCCGGCGAGATACCCGCCGACTCCGGCGACATCCGTTTGCGAGGCGCGTCAATCACACACAAGTCGGCAAGCGTCATTAACCGCCTTGGCCTCAGCCGAACCTTCCAACTCTCGCGCCTCTATCCGCAAATGACCGCTCTGGAGAACCTCGTTGCCGTAACACGGACCCCGGAACGTGAGGCATCCGACCGGGCCCGCGACTCACTTGCCTTCGTCGGGCTGTCCCCAGTTGCCGACGAGTTCGCCGCCAACCTGTCGTACGGGCAACAGAAACTTCTCGAGTTTGCACGCGTGTTGGTGAACGACCCCGACGTCATCCTCCTCGACGAACCATTCGCTGGGGTGAACCCCGTCATGGAGGAGCGCCTGTGCACCCATATCCGTGCCCTTCGGGAACGAGGCAAGACCTTCCTCATCACCGACCATGAAATCAAACTCATCATGGCGCTGTGTTCCCGCCTGATTGTCCTCGACCACGGTGAATTGCTCGCCGACGGCGACCCCGCGGCCATCCGTGCCGACCCGCGTGTCATTGACGCCTACTTCGGCACCTGACCTGGTCAACGATTGCCCCACGATGAACGACGAGCACCTCCTGAACTGCACGGAACTTCACGCGGGGTACGGTCGCGTCCCGGTCCTGCGTGGGGTAAGCATCGTCGTAAGACCCGGCCAATTCGTCAGCCTGATTGGCCCGAATGGGGCGGGCAAGTCAACCGTCCTCAAGGCGATCACCGGCTTTGCACGCCTGTCCTCTGGAACCGTCACCTTCAACGGTCAGGCGATTCGCGGAATGCGCGCCGACCGACTGGTGCCCCTTGGCCTCGCCTACATTCCCCAAGGACGGATCGTCTTCGGCCAGATGTCGGTGCACGACAACTTGGAAATGGGAGCGTTCACTGTCCGTGACGAATCCACCCGCGCCAAGGCCTTCGCGCGGGTTTACGACTTGTTCCCGCGCCTCGCCGAACGACGCACCCAACTTGCCGGGACCATGTCCGGCGGGGAACAGCAGATGGTCGCGATTGCCCGCGGCCTGATGATCCAACCCCGTCTCATGCTCCTGGATGAACCTTCGCTCGGCCTCGCGCCGCGGTTCGTGCAAGTCGTCTTCGAAACCCTGGCGATGCTGAAGTGCGAGGGTCTCTCGATGCTCGTTGTGGAACAGAATGCAGCACAGGCACTCGCCCTCGCTGACCACGCCTACTTGCTCGAACTCGGACGCAACCGTCTCGAAGGCACAGGTACCGAACTCCTCGCGAACCCGGACACCCGACGCCTCTATCTGGGCGACTGACCGAAACGAGCCTGCGCCCCCATCGATCTCAGGGACCAGGTTCAAGTCGGGAGGAGGCGAGGAGGGTCGCCACCAACGGGCGACGGAACTCGGCCGGACGGCCGAGATTTTTTGCTAAGATCAGCGCTTAGTTGCGCCCTTTAAGCAGGCCCGGCGAGGCGGCAAGGTGCGTTCCTCCGTGCGACACCACGCGGTCGCGCCCCGGAGGCCACGTTCCGACATCGCCCACCGGCCGGAAAGCCGCCTTGGGAGTTGTGCGATGGATGTCAGGAACCCTCCGGAAGCATCTCTTGACGAGGTCGTTGAGAAACAGATCCTTGACGCGGACGGCCTTCGTCGTGCGCTGACCCGGATCGCGCACGAGATCCTCGAACGAAATGGTGGGCCCGAGGACCTCATCCTTGTCGGGATGAGGAGCCGTGGAGCCCCGCTCGCGCACCGGCTCTCATCGTTGATCAGCCAGTTCGAGGGCGCCACCGTGCCGGTCGGCGAACTCGACATCACGATGTTCCGAGATGACCTCGAGTTGCGCATAACCCGACCGGCAATCCAACCCACGGTCATTCCCAGAGACCTCACCGGAACCACCGTCGTCCTTGTCGATGACGTCCTCTACACCGGCCGAACCGTCCGCGCGGCGATGGATGCACTTTTGTCATTCGGGCGTGCCCGCCAGATCCAACTGGCAGTGATTGTCGACCGTGGCCATCGCGAACTTCCGATCCGCGCCGATTACGTTGGCAAGAACCTGCCCACCGCCCGCCACGAACTTGTCGAAGTCCGCCTCCGCGAGGTTGACGGTATCGATGAAGTCATCCTGCACAGCCATCCCCGTAGCGGGACCAACCAAGCGTAAGTGTCAAGCGAAGCGAAATCAGGGGCGCTGGGGTAGCGGACCCAATCCGCAATCCCGCCAAGGACAGACAATGCAACGCAAGGACGTTCTCGACCTCGACGACTTCACACCGGATGAACTCCGCGAAGTCCTCGAGACCACGGCGGCCATGAAGGAAGTGCTCGCCCGGCCAATCAGGCGAGTGCCGCCGCTCCGAGGCAAGACCATCGTCAACTGCTTCTACGAGGCCAGTACGCGCACACGCGTCAGTTTCGAACTCGCCGCCAAGAACCTCTCGGCCGATGTCGTGAACATCACCGCCAGCGGATCGAGCGTCGAGAAGGGCGAGACCCTCGTCGACACGACCCGCACCCTTCAGGCACTAGGTGCCGACATGGTCATCATGCGTCATGGCGCATCAGGCGCACCGTACCTCGTCGCACGCGAACTCGAGGCCTCGGTAATAAATGCTGGGGATGGATGGCACGCCCACCCCACACAGGCACTCCTGGACCTCTTCACCGTTCAGTCCCGCCTCGGATCCATCGAGGGCCGTCGCGTCGCGATCATCGGCGATATCCTGCACAGCCGGGTGGCACGGTCGGCCACTTGGGGGTTCACGACCCTGGGGGCCCAAGTCGTCCTGTGTGCACCGCCAACGTTGCTCCCAATTGGCTTTGCCGACGCCGTGAGCACCGGGCTTCGCGCCAAAGGCATCGCCACGGCGTGCCCCGTCACGGTGACACACGATGTCGACGAGGCCTTACGCGATGCCGATGTGGTCATGGCACTTCGCGTCCAGCGGGAACGAATGGACGCCGGTCTTTTGCCGAGTCTGCGCGAGTACTCACGTGCGTGGGGCATCACGCGCGAGCGGATCGCAAAAGCGCGCTTCGGAGCACTTGTGATGCATCCCGGCCCAATGAACGAAGGGGTTGAGATCAGCCCCGAGGTCGCATACGGGCCGCAAAGCGTCATCGAGGCGCAAGTCACCAACGGCGTCGCCGTCAGGATGGCCGTGATGTATCTCCTCGCCGGAGGACGTGCCGGCCCGGCGGTCTAGCGACGGGTCAGCGTGCTCCGCTCTCCGGTCGCAACGGGGGCCAGGTTGGGGGCGGGGGCTTCCCGATGAGGGACATGGGGTGGGGCTTCCCGATGAGGGGGATAGGCATAGCAGCATGAAAGGCCTCAGGTAGTGAGCATTCCGAACAACGACGCGATCCGACTCGCCACCGCGCATGGGCGTTTCCTAGGCAGCGTCGTGATCCGCGGCGGTCGCGTTATCGACCCGGGACAGGGCATCGACGCCATCACGGACATTGCCATACGCGATGGCTTCGTTGAAGCCGTGGGCAAGGGCGTCGATGCGCCACCCGGAGCGCGGGCCGTCGACGCACGGGGGCTCATCGTCACTCCGGGCTTCGTTGACTTGCATACCCATCTCCGTGAACCCGGCTTCGAATACCGCGAAACGATCGCAACGGGCACGGCCGCCGCCGCCGGCGGCGGGTTCACCACCGTCTGCGCCATGCCTAATACCGAACCCGCCATCGACACCGCTGCAGTCGTCGACTTCGTCCACGACACCGCCCGCCGCCAGGGATCAGTGCGGGTCTACGTCATCGGCGCGATCACCCGGGGACGCAAGGGCAAGGCCCTCGCCGACCTGATTGAACTCGCTACCGCTGGGGTCGTGGCGTACTCGGATGATGGGGACTGCGTGACCGACAGCGCCCTGATGCGCAATGCCCTTGCGTACAGCCGCACCACCGGTCGCCCGGTTGTCCAGCATGCCGAGGACCGCGCACTCACCACCGGCGCCCAGATGCATGAGGGATCCGTCTCCGCCAGGCTTGGCCTCGCCGGATGGCCCCGCGCCGCCGAGGAAGTCATCGTCGCGCGGGACTGCGAACTCGCCGCCCTTACCGGCGCCCACTTGCACGTCGCCCACGTCTCGTCGGCCGGAACCCTCGACTTCATCCGGCGTGCGCGGTCCCGCGGCGTCCACGTCACCGCAGAGGTGACCCCGCACCACCTCACGCTCACCGACGCGCTCGTCGGAGGCCACTGGTGGTCGGCCACAGCCTCCCTGCCCGCCTACGACACTCGCACCAAGGTCAACCCCCCCCTGCGCGAGACACCCGACAGCCTCGCCATGGCGGCTGGGTTGCGCGATGGCGTCATCGACTGCATCGCCACCGACCACGCACCCCACGGCACCACCGACAAGCACTGCGAATACCAGGCCGCTGCTTCCGGCATCTCGAACCTGGAAACGGCATTGGGAAGCGTCCTCGCCGTCGTGCACGCCGGAGGCCTCACGCTTGTGAAAGCCATCGAAGCCCTGACGATCCGGCCTGCCCGCGTTTTCGGATTGGCGGCCGGCACCCTGCTTCCCGGCATGGCCGGCGACGTCACCATCTTCGACCCGGATCGCGAATGGTGCGTCGACCCGACGCAGTTCCAGTCCAAGGGTCGAAACACCCCCCTGGCCGGTCACATCCTGCGAGGCCAGGTCATTCAAACCATCGTCGGAGGGGAGATCATCTGTGATCGAAGCGCATAGCAACCATCAACGCGAACGCCCGCTCACCTTTCGCGTCGCAACAATGGCCGGAGTGGGTGTGCGCGCGGCACTCTCCCATGGCAACCGGAAGCCACGCGTACGCGGATGGGGTCTCCCGGCGATGGGGCAGGCGGTCGGGCTCTTCTTGCGAAAGGACGGTGGTAATCATGTCTGCGCCTAGGTTCATTCTCGCCCTCGAGGACGGACGCTCATTCTTCGGCTTCCGCGCCCTCGACCCCGGCCAGTCTGCCCATGATGAAGCCTCCGCTGGAACCGGTGGCGAAGCCGTCTTCTGCACCGCCATGACTGGCTACCAGGAGATCTGCACCGATCCATCGTTCCGGGGCCAGATCACCACCCTCACCTATCCACTCATCGATAATTGCGGGATCAACGCCGACGACTTCGAGAGTGCGCGCCCGTGGATCAATGCCCTGGTCGTGAGGGAATACTGCACTGGCCCGAGCAACTGGCGCACCAACGGGTCGCTGTCCACATGGTTGGGCCGACACGGCATTCCCGTTGTGGAAGGCATCGACACGCGGTCGCTCACCCGCCACCTCCGCATGCACGGCGCCATGCGCGCCTGCCTCGCCCCACCGCGGGCCGGAACGATTGCCGGTGATGAAGACCCCGGTGCATGGATCACTGGCCGGACACCCGGAGCCAGGACTGAGGCCGAGTACCTTTCCGGTATCGCGAGAGGTCTCCCCGTCCTCGAGGACCTGGAACTTGTCGAAGGCGTCAGCACCTCCGCATTGGGAGTCGTGGACCATGACACGTGGGCGCCATTTGCTGCACCCCAGCGGTCCCGGCGCGCCCACCGGGTTGTCCTCATCGACTGCGGCGTCAAGCACAACATCGCACGGTCGCTGACACGTCGGGGGCTGGATACCGTCATCGTTCGGTACCACACCAGCGCCGACGAAATCCTCGCCCTCGAACCGGCCGGCGTCGTCATCGGCAATGGTCCGGGCGACCCAAGCTCCGATGCACTTGCCACCACCGTCCAGACCCTTCGCACCCTCCTCGATGGCCCGGTCGCGCGTGGCCGCATGGCCCTCACCGCCGTGTGCCTGGGCCACCAGGTGATGGGATTGGCCATCGGCGCCCAGACCTCGCGCCTCCGCTTCGGGCACCGCGGGGCGAACCATCCCGTGCGCGACGTCACCACCGGACGCGTATACATCACCTCCCAGAACCACGGCTTCCAAGTCGACGCAACCACCATCCCGGCAGCCAGCGGCTTCACCGTCAGCCACGTCAATGTCAATGACGGATCGGTCGAAGGCCTCGCCCATCGCGAACTTCCGGTCTTCACCGTGCAGTACCACCCTGAGGCAAGCCCGGGGCCCCAAGACAACCAGTACCTTTTCGACCGCTTCGTCGACTCGCTCGAAACCATTGGCTGAGGATGATCACGACGTGACCGATGACACCCCCAACACCGGGATCCACCCATCCCTGCCCGCCATGCGTAACAAGCCCTCGTCCGTCCTCATCATCGGGTCCGGCCCGATCGTCATTGGCCAGGCCGCCGAATTCGACTACGCCGGAACGCAAGCCTGCAAGGCCATGCGCGAGGAGGGAGTGCGAAGCATCCTCGTCAACTCCAATCCCGCCACCATCATGACCGACGCCGAAGTCGCCGACGCCGTCTACATCGAGCCACTCACCGTCCCGGTCCTCGAGCGAATCATTGCCCGGGAACGCCCCGAAGGCCTCCTGCCAACCCTTGGCGGACAGACCGGCCTCAACCTGGCGCGCGAGCTTGCCGACGCCGGCATCCTTGAGAAATACAATGTCCGCCTGCTTGGCACTCCCCTGCGAGCCATCCGGCAGGCCGAAGACCGGGACGAGTTTCGGCAGCTCATGAACGCCCTCGGCGAACCGATCCCGACCTCCGCCATCGTCCACACCATGGACGAGGCCTACGCATTCGCCAAGGAGATCGGGTTCCCCGAGGTCCCTCTTATCGTCCGCCCCGCCTACACCCTCGGCGGAACCGGCGGTGGCATCGCCCACACCTGGCCCGACCTCGATCTCGTTGTGCAGTCCGGCATCGGTGCCAGTCCCATCGGACAGATCCTCCTCGAACGGTCCCTCGTCGGTTGGAAGGAGATCGAGTACGAGGTGATGCGCGACGCCGCCGACAACTGCATTTCCGTCTGCAACATGGAAAACTTCGATCCCATGGGTGTCCATACCGGCGACTCCATCGTCGTCGCACCCTCGCAGACCCTCACCGACCGCGAATACCAGATGCTGCGCACGTCAGCGCTCAAGATCATCCGCGCGCTTGGCATCGAAGGCGGCTGCAACGTCCAGTTCGGCCTCGACCCGTACTCCTTCAACTACATCGTCATCGAAGTCAACCCGCGCGTCTCCCGAAGTTCAGCCCTCGCATCCAAGGCCACCGGCTACCCGATTGCCCGCGTCGCCGCCAAGATTGCCGTCGGACGGACTCTCGACGAAATCCCGAACTCGGTCACCGGAGAGACCACCGCCGCCTTTGAACCCGCCCTCGACTACTGTGTCGTCAAGATCCCGCGCTGGCCATTCGACAAGTTCCCGCATGGCGACCGCACCATCGGCACCCAGATGAAGGCCACCGGCGAGGTCATGGCCATCGAACGCACCTTCGAGGCCGCGTTCCAGAAGGCCGTGCGATCACTGGAAATGGGCGGTCGCAGCCTCCTTTGGGAAGACGCTTCGTGGCGCGAAACCGAAGGGTTGACCCGCATCTGGTCGCTGATCGACACCCCCAACGACATTCGCCTCTGGGCACTCATGGCCGCCCTGCGCCGCGGTGTCACCGTCGCCGAACTCCACCGCCGTACCCGCATCGACACGTGGTTCCTGGACCGCCTTGCCTGCATCCACGCGCTCGAGCAGCGGCTCCTGCGTGAACCACTCACCCCCGGACTACTCTGGGACGCAAAACGACGCGGCTTCTCCGACGCGCAGGTCGCCACCCTTTCCGATACCGTGCAGGGCCTTCCCGACCGCGTCCGCGAGTTGCGCGACCAGTGGCAAATCGCCCCCGTCTTCAAGATGGTCGACACCTGCGCTGCCGAGTTTGCCGCCCGGACCCCGTACTTCTATTCCACCTATGAGGTCGAGAACGAAGCGATCGCACCGCCCGGCAAGTCAGCGATCGTCATCGGATCCGGACCGATCCGCATCGGCCAGGGAATTGAGTTCGACTACTGTTCCGTCCACTCTGCCTGGGCACTCCGCGACGCCGGTTGGGGCAGCGTCATGATCAACTCCAACCCTGAAACCGTCTCGACCGACTTCGATACCAGCGACCGCCTCTACTTCGAGGCCCTCGACGAAGAGAGCGTCCTGGAGGTCATCCGCAACGAAGCCGGAGGCCCTGGAAAGCCAATGCCCCCGGTCATCGCCCAGTTCGGCGGACAGACCGCCATCAACCTCGCCGGTCCGCTCAACCGCCTCGGCGTTCCGGTCATCGGGTCATCTGTCGATACCATCGACCTCGCTGAGGACCGGCGCCGGTTCGAGCGATTCCTCGATGGCCTCGGAATCCCGCAACCACCGGGCACCGGGGTCACCTCCGTTCGCGATGCCATCACCATCGCCAACCACATCGGCTACCCCGTCCTCGTGCGTCCCAGCTACGTCCTCGGTGGACGCGCCATGGAGATCATCGGCGAGGAATCCGACCTTGAGCGCTACCTCACCAACGTCGTCTCACCCACCGAGAAGTCGCCCGTCCTCATCGACAAATACCTGCAGGGCAAGGAAGTCGAAGTCGACGCAATCTGCGACGGCGAAGTGACCGTCATCCCGGGCATCATGGAACACATCGAGCGCGCCGGCGTGCACTCCGGCGACAGTTTCGCCGTTTATCCTGCCATCAACCTGTCTGAGGCCATCGTCGAGCAACTTGTCTCCTACACCGAACGCATCGCCATCGGTCTCGGGGTACGCGGTCTCGTCAACATCCAGTACGTCATCCACCAGGGGCAGGTCTACGTCATCGAGGTCAACCCACGGTCGAGCCGCACCGTCCCGTTCCTCTCTAAGGTGACCGGCGTGCCGATGGTCCGTCTCGCCACCCACATCCAGCTCGGTAAGACGTTGCGTGAAATGGGGTATTCCGGAGGTCTCTGGCCACGCCGGAAACTGGTAGCCGTTAAGGCACCAGTATTCTCCATGAGCAAGCTGGTCGGTGTCGATACTTACCTTGGCCCCGAGATGAAGAGCACCGGCGAAGTCATGGGCATCGACCACACTTTCGCCCCCGCCCTCTACAAGGCCATGGTCGGCGCCGGGGTGATCTCCATGACCCCATCCAAGACCAGCACGCCGGGTCTCCTGCTTTCGATCGCCGACCGCGACAAGGACGACGCCGTACCCGTCATCAAGCAGTTCGCAACCAGTGGCTACCGCCTCTTCGCGACGGCCGGCACCGCACGCATGATCCGCACCCTCGGCCTGACCGTCCGTGAAGTCGGCAAGATCAATGATGGCGACCACACAATCACCGAACTGATCCGTTCCGGCGAAGTCACCTTGGTGGTGAACACCATCACTGGCGGGCGAGGTGTCCTTCAGGATGGGTTCGAAATCCGCCGGGTCGCTGTGGAAACCCGCATCCCATGCCTTACGTCCCTCGATACCGCGTCGGCCCTGGCATCCTCACTTTCGCTGGGAGCAAACGACTACTCCGTCTTGCCAATTACCGAATACGGGAAACCTCGAGGGTGAGCCAACCTGCTTCATGTCCGCAGTCCATTCCAGCAACCACTCCTGGTGATATGACTGCGCTTCTATTGCCGGAACCGATGGCTGAGGGCCGTATGAGCGGAGCGGCCCCAGGTCATGGGCGGCGGGGAGCGGTGGAAAGGGACCGCATCACGCGGTTCTACGACGACCTCGCCCCTCGGTTCGGCGAAGGCGCACCGTACTTTTCTCGGGCTGGACAGCGCCTGGTGGAACACGCCTGCCTCCGGCCCGGGGAACACGTCCTCGACATCGGCTGCGGACGCGGTGCCTCACTGATCCCGGCATCCCGCGCCGTAGGCGCGGAAGGATCCGTCAGAGGCATAGACCTTTCACCTGAAATGGTCTCCCAGACCCGATCCGCCCTCGCATCACTCCGCATGAGCAACACCACCGTCGAAGTCATGGATGCCAGCGATCTGTTCGTGCCTGACGCATCGTTCGACGTGATCCTGGGCGGGTTCAGCCTCTTCTTCCTCAACGATGTTCCCCAATTCCTGAACACCGCTAAGGCTTGTCTCCGCCCAGGGGGCCGGATGTGGTTTGCCAACACGCGCACGCCAGACCCCGCGTGGGAGTGGTGGAACGAACTGATTGGACGGTACCCGGCAGTACGTGGGTTAGCCCCGATCAATGGCACCCCGGGGATCCGCGAAGCCGGGGTCCTTACCGGAATGCTTGCGAAGGCGGGCATGACTGCCGTCGCCGAGTACACCGAGATCGAAACGTGGCACTTCCCCTCACCCGACGCTTGGTGGAACTCACTTTGGAACTACAGCACCCGACGGTCCCTCGACGCGCTAACCCGTGACGAACACCGAACCATTCGGCGTGAAGTAGCGCCATATCTTGAGTCGATGATGACACCCTCCGGTATTCCCGAGATCATCATGTTCGTCTACACCACCGCCTCCCGACCGGGACCGTAGTGTTCGGCGGTGCCTAGGAGTTGTCTCTCACAAGGTTGTTGACAGGGAAGCGAGGCGGACGAGGGGGGTGAGGCCGTTGATGCCAAGGTGCGGTCGGTCATGGTTGGAGTACTCCACGAAGGCGTCCAGTGCAAGTTGGCGCTCGTCCTCGCTCGCCAGCGGGCGGAGGTACAGGCATTCGCGCAGGACGGTCTGGAACCAGCGCTCCACCTTCCCGTTCGTCTGGGGCCGGTACGGCCGGGTCCGGCGGGCACCCACGCCCAGGTCCGCGCACGACGCCTTCCATACTGCAGGGACGTACGGGCTCCCGTTGTCCGTGAGCACCCGCTGCACCGGCGCTGCACCGGGACCCCGAGGCCACGGAAGTGCGCCTCCATCCGGCGCAGGAACCCGGAGGCCGTCACCCCGCGCTCGTCGGGGAGCAGTTCCACGTACGCCACGCGCGTCGCGTCATCGATGGCGGCGTGGATCACCGTCCATCCCGCCCCGCGGGACACCGGGTGACCGGCCCGCCGACGATGCGTCCGAGTTTCTTCGTGTCGATGTGGATCAGGTCGCCCGGCACCCTGGTCCGGCGGAGACCCAGTCGCACGAGCGCCCGATGGACGGTGGCACGGGGCACTCCCAGCACGAGGGCAATCCGGTCGGGACCCCAGCCCCGCACGATCCGGATGCCGGTGATCGCCTGCGCCTGCGCCGGGGTGAGCGCCATCCGGGGGCACCGGGGCCGGCTGGACCGGTCCGCCAGGCCGGGCAGTCCCTCGGTGGCGAACCGCTGCCTCCAGCGGGAGTACGTCGTCCGCGAGACGCCGGCATCGGCGCACGCATCGGTCACCGGCGTCCCCGACGCGACCGCGTGCAGCCGTCGGGCGCGCCCGTGCGTGGTCAACCTGGCGTGCGGGTGATAGTGTTGCATCCCAAGGCCTCCCTGGCGGGTGTGGTGTCAGTACCCAGCACCGTACCGGGCGAGGCCTTCATCCCATTCTCCCCAGCCCCTG
>SHXX01000036.1 GCA_009693165.1 Chloroflexota bacterium | reverse complement strand
AGATCACCAAGGTGTTCGCCACCGGGCGGCGCGGTGTGGGCAGGATGGCGCAACCGACGTGACGCGACTTCCGGATCCCTGGCTGCCGCCTCGGCGTACACCAGTCCCTCCCATTCGCCAAAGGCGAGTTCACGCCATGCCGGATCACGCGTCACCGGCACCAGGCGTCCTTCCACGGCCAGGTCCGCGGTACACCACGCCCGTTGCAGGTCACTCGCATAGACCGCCTCAATTAGTTCGTCGGCTAGCCTCGTGACAAGCGCGCGTGCCTGCATTTCGCCGCGGACACTTAGGTGAACGTCGGTTTGACCCTGGATGCGACCGTCGGCGTTCCACTGGGTCTCGCCGTGACGAACAATCAGCAACCGAACCGGTGGCGCTCCGTGCGCGTCCGCCTCGCCAGGATGTCCCACCGTTGCAGAACCCTGTCGCGTCATCGCCCGACCTCCCAGACAATTTCGATCGGCGTGCGAGTGATGCCGAGGCGCGCGTCATCCGGCAGGGAGGCGGCTATCGATGCTGCAGACGTTCCCAGGAGCGGGTGAACCCAGTCCGGTGCAAGGTCCGCCAGCGGGATCATCACGAACCCACGCTCATGCATGAGGGCGTGAGGGATCGCCAAGTCCGGCCCGTTCTCGATTGTCCGACCCATCGCAAGGATGTCGATGTCGATCACCCGGGGACCCCATCGGCGGGTCGGACGCCGCCCAACCTCGAACTCGATAGCCTTGACTCGCGCCAGAAGCAGCTGGGGCGAGAGGCTAGTCTTGCCATGCGCCACCAGGTTCAGGAACATCGGTTGGTCAGTGTCGCCCCACGGTGGTGTTTCGTAGACCGGCGAGATCGTCAAGTCATCACAGTCCTGGGCCAGAAGCCAGAGAGCGTGGCGAAGGTGCGCAACCCGGTCGCCCAGGTTGCCCCCTAATCCCAAGTACACGGCATTGTCACCGCTCATCGATGCGTTCCCAAAGGTGCCAAGCCGGTCATCGTTCATGTTCACCCACGGGTCCGCACGGTTCTTGATCGGAATCTGCGCACATCAAACCAGAGGCGTGGCACTTAGCGCCACGAACGCAAAGGTCTCGACAACCTCACAGATGAACCCGTAGGTGTCACCCGTAAGTCCACCGAGACGACTTGTGATCCACCGTCCGAGAAACCAGGCAAGAACGCCCCCCAATACCCCGGTCGCCACGACCATGGTTCCAAATGGAACCGCCACGGATGTGGCGATGGTTCCCGCGACCACGATGTGCCACCACCTCGCTCCAGTCTTGAAGGCATTGCCGGCACCTACTTCGCGAGCATAGGGATAACCGCGCAGGACAAGGGCCATGGTGAACCGTCCGAGGACTGGCACGAACAGGAATACCCCCATTCGCACATCGGGAACGGTCGAGACCACCGCCAAAAGGCGGAGCGAGTACACCGCGAGCCCCCGGCGACGGCGTAGCTCCCCAAGCGGCTGTCCCGCATCGCATCGAGGCGTCGTTCCTTCCGGGAGAGGAAGACCCCGTCACACGTGTCAAGGAACCCATCAAGGTGCAAGGCACCCGTGATGACGACAAAATAGAGAGTGACGAGCGCGCTTGACGTCGATACACCCAGAACCGGCCGGAAAATGGTGTCGAGCGCCAACCCACCGGCGCCGATCAGTAGTCCGACGACCGGGAAGAACGCGAGCGCACGCCCGAAATCCACCGTTGCCGGATGCGTCCACACCAGTCGGCCGGGGATCGGGATGACGGTCAGGAACTGGATCGCCAGTGCGAGAGAGGTCACTCGAACGGGGTTATACTCGGGAGTGGTTGCAAACACAACCTGCCCCAACCAACCTGGTGTGTTTGCGCTTCGCTGAGACCGTTTGACTCATGCCAGTGGCTCCGTCAGGGACCCGCCCGGGCACCGGTTTCACGCGATGAATGACCCCATTGTGTGGGCGAATACGCCAGACTGCCAAGGGCGAGACCGACAACATGCCTGTCTACGAGTACCGTTGCGAAGCTTGCCAGAAGCGTTCAACGCATTTCTTCCGTTCATTTGCTTCAGCGACGACTCCGGATTGTCCTCATTGCCAAGCCGATGCGGGGCAGATGAAGAAGCTTGTCTCGAAATTCGCAGTCCTTCGCGGTGACGAGGCCCGCCTGGAGGCACTCAGCGATCCATCGATGTTCTCTGATGTCGATGAGAATGACCCTCGTAGTGTTGCAAAGTGGGCGCGGAAACTCGGTGAGCACCTCGGAGACGACCTGCCGGGTGACTACGGCGAGATGGTCGAACAACTTGAGGCGGGCGGAAGCCTTGCTGACGGTGATGCCGGTGGGGATAGCCCGATGTTCGACGGCGGACTTTCAGCCGGTGGCGGTGGCTTTGGAGACGACTGACACCGCTGAGACACCGGGATCACACTAACCCGTCGTGTACGAGCCAGTGCGGCGATATGGATCTGGCCACAACCGCATGCCCCTACCTTCCGGCAAGGGGCATTGGTGTGCAGTGACTAGCCGACGAGGGTTCCCTCGACCATTTGCTTCAGGGCGGGCTTGGGACGAAGACCCACGAGGCGGCCAACTTCCTTCCCACCCTTGAACGCAATTAGGGTGGGAATCCCCATGACGCCATAGCTGCTCATCGTGCGGAGATTGTCGTCAGTATTGAGCTTGGCGAACGTCACGCGACCGTCATATTCGGTCGCAAGGTCATCGACCATCAGCGCGATTGCGCGGCAAGGTCCGCACCACGGGGCCCAGAAGTCCACAATCACTGGTGCATCTGCTCCGAGAACCGAAGTGGCAAAATCGCCATCGTTCACGGTAATTGGCTTGGCCATTGGCCTGTAATCCTCTCCCGCCAGATCACAATCGCCAAATGACGATGGTTTGACCCGGCACACGCACGTGAGCACGTCTTTCCCAACACTATCACCATGCCAGCGAACACTCGGCCAACTACCGGCCGGCCGCAAGAGGCCACCTGCGCAAGGTAAAGGCTACCCCGAGGCTGGATTGCGTCTATCCGGCGGCAACCGCCAGATCTAATGGCATGGACGGTATTGGTGGGAGAGGCACTTCCGCAATCGCCGTGCCGATCGCCGCAAGGATCTCGGCAACCACAGGCCTCGCGGTTTCGGTCGTGACAGCTCCATCGGGCAGAGCAACATACTTTGCCGACCTGCCGTGACGGGCAAGCCACGACGCGACTACATGCATCTGGTCGAGTTCAGCCAGGTCTATATCCAAGGGTCGTCCTGTCGGATAGTGAGTGCGAAGGAACCTGACCAGCGTCGCCCAACGCGCCGTTGCATCGCGCCCCTTGGCATCCGTCTCGACCGTGACCTGGCCTTGCAGTCGTGCGCCGGAAAATGCCAGGACCTGCACCAGCCGGCGTGCGGACACACCCGCACCGCCCCTCACAACCACCACGAAGTTCGGGGTGTGCGCGGCGGAACGCAAGTGCCGTCGCTTGCCGTGCAAGGTTCGCAAAGCTGATGCCATCTGGTGCAGTTCGGACGCCCGTTCGAAGCGCAGGTCTGTCGAAGCGCGATCACGCTCCGCATCGAGACGCGCGATCAGCTGGGTCGCATCACCGCGCATCAGCGCCGTTGCCTCGGCTAGCGATGACGCGTAACGATCAGGGGCGATTTCCCGCACGTCCATGCATGGTGCCTGGCACCGGTGGACTTGCGCGTGAAAGCACGACTGACCCTCACGCGCGGTCGGCAGTCGCCCTTCGCATTGTCTCAGGGCAAAGAGGCGATTGACGAAGTCGCGCGTCTGCTCGGCAGACGTACGGTCCCAGAACGGCCCGAAGTACGCCCGACCGTCGGGGTCGATGCCCTTCGTCAGTTCCAGGTACGGGACACCATCGTTTCCTGGGTCCGTGAACCGCAGGAACGTGTAGTGCGGGTACGTCCGCAACTGGACGTTGTACGGCGGTTGGAAGCGCTTGATCAGAGCGCTTTCCAGGATCAGCGCCTCGACTTCCGATCCGGTGACATACCACTCGACCATCGCGGCCCGTTTCGCCATGATCCCGGCCTTGCGTTCACGACCAGGGGCGAAGTAATTCGCCAGACGCGTCCGCAATGCGACCGACTTGCCCGTGTAGAGGATCGAACCGTCACGGTCACGCCAGACGTAGCATCCCGGTTCAACCGGCGCATCACGCACCCCATCGCGGGTTGCAACTGTCGACCCCGTCGCATGCACCCGAACAGGCAAGTCGGCAAGCACCACTGACCTGTCGGGAATCATCCGCGCCGGACGTTGGATTTCCACGTTCCGTCAAACGTCCTCGGGGGTTCATCGGTCCCGGCTACGCGATACCGCCATGCCATCGCGTCGTCGCACCGTGATTTGCGTGCAGCTCTTCGTGCGATCCGTATGCTTCTCAAGGGGCCGATTGATCGGCAGGGAACGGCGCGCCATCGCATCCCACGCGCCAGTGGCCACCAGAAACTTCCAATGTTCCGACGACTTTTCGATCGCAACAGCTCTGATGACCCTATCTTTCTTGGAACCGAACCGCGGGCAACCATCGGCGTGCCTGTCACGTACCTTCGGTGCGCACATGTCCGTGACCTGCATCCAGGAGAAATCAAGCCGGTTCGGGTGCGCGGTGGACATGAACTTGCACTCGCGATCATCGACGGGCGAGTTCACGCCTTCGAGGCGTACTGTCCGCATCAGGCGTGGCCGCTGAAGTGGTCCGAGGCGGAAAATGGTGCGGACGGTACGCCCAACCTGATTTGCGGCTTGCACGGATGGCGGTTCTGCCTGGACACCGGTGTCACTATCGACCCGCCATCCATGGATGATCTTGCCGTCTATCCGACGCGTGTCACCGATGGAGTGGTGTACGTCGGTCTTCCAGGAGACCTGTAGGCCAAGCACTCGCACTCAGCGACCATACTCAGGAGCGGAGTTACCTATGGCCAGTACGCACCGACAAAGTCGTCGACACGCCTTGCAGGGTTTCGCCATGTCGGTGGCACCAACGGTTGCAGTTGCGTGTGCGACCGGGAACCCTGCCGCGCCCGCGACCACCGCACCGGCACCGGGTGCAGCCACCAAGCCAGTGAACGGGTTCGAGTTCTGGCAACCGTGGCCGATTGACCAACCCACCCACGGGGGACCGATCGGGTGGAAACAACTCAGTGAGGCGTTCAACTCCACGACAACCAACAAGGTGCAGATCTCTACACCTTCCGGCGACTTCATCGCAGCGGTCCAGGCGGCCATTTCGGCAGGTACCCCGCCCGATGGATGGCAAGCCGACCAGCAATGGATGGTTGTCTACGCGGCAAAGGGCGCTGCTGCACCTCTCGACGACCTCATCAAGCGCGACAAGTGGGACAAGGCGTCGGTCTTTCCATCGGCCTACGAGACGATGACGTGGAATGGTCGCGCCTGGGGAATGATGCAGCATCCAGATATCGTGTTCATGTGGTACGCGAGGGGTCTGCTGAAGGAAAACGGTGTTGATCCGGCCAAACTTCCGATGACCTGGCAGGATCTGGATATCGTCGCGCAGAAGGCAACCAGAAAGCAGGGCGACGGGTTCGACTTCGTCGGGTTCACCCCCCATCTTGGCACCGACTGGCAGGTCATCCTAGCCCAATCCAACGGGGCGAAACTGGTCTCCGACGATGGAAAGGTCGTGCAGTTCGACACTCCGGAAGTCATCGAGGCAATCGAGTGGATCAAGGGACACGTAACCCGACTGGGTGGGATGGGAACCATCGGAAACTGGCAGAAGCTTGTTCCGGGAGGCGATGGGCAGGCTCCCGGGACCGCAACCGCTGGCGCCGACATCTTCGCCCAGAAGCGGATGGCGGCTGTGCTTGGCGGAAACTGGACTGCTGACAACATCCGGCGTGCCAACCGGCGCCTCTCGCAAACCCTGGAGTTTGCCGTCGGCCCGGTCCCGAGTGGCCCACAGGGTGCGAGAGACGTCAAGACCAATGTCTATTCCGGAGGCATCCTCGAAGTTGCGCGCAAGGGTGGTCCGAAGACGGACCAGGTTTGGGAGCTCATGAAGTTCACCGCCACCAAGGAAGGTGGCCTGAGTGTGCAGCGAAACACGGCCGACGTCTCCGCAAGCCGTGAGGCCGCGCGGGACCCGTCCATTCTGGGGAACCCGGACACCGGGCTGGGACGCAAGGAGTTCTACACACTGTTCGACACCGGCATTGGCAGCCGAACCCTCAAGCACCCGGCCACGATTGAGTTGACATCCGAGTTCGCCAGACCAATCTGGGCATACCTTGGCGATCAGACATCAAACATCCGCGAGGCCCTCAAGGAGGCATCGCGGGTCGCCCAAGCTAAGGTGGACGCGGTTCTGGCGACCCTCCCGAAGGTGTAGTACTGGATTCCCGCCCGGGCGGTTTACCGGTCCGCCTATGGCAGCGGCACAATCCGGTAGGCGCGCCCGGCCTCGACCTCGAAGGTGACCACACAACCGCCTTCGGTCGGGACGGTGCCCGGTGACCGCCGACCGCGGCCGACGGCACGGACATTGACCGGTCTCGGCGCACGAACGCGGCACGATCCGGAAATCGTGGGCCAGACCGTCGCCCCGGTCAGCACGCCATTGGCCCAGACAATGTCAACCTCGTAGCCACCTTGGGCACGCAGGCCGTTCACACGGCCCTCGACCCATGCTGACGCCGGCAGGGCGGGCAACAGGTGCACTTCACCGCGGTGGCTTTGTACCAGCATCTCGGCAATTGCCGATGCGCCACCGAAGTTGCCATCAATCTGGAAATAGTGGGGCGGATGAAGGTCGAAAAGGTTCGGCGCGGTGGAACCGGTCAGCAGCGCCACGAGGTGGTGGTGCGCACTGTCACCCTCTTCAAGCCTTGCCCAGAAGTTCGCCACCCAGGCACGGCTCCAACCGGTCTGGCCACTTCCGGCAGCCAAACGCGCCTCGAGGCTCCGGCGTGCCGCCACCGCAAGTTCCGGCGTCTCTCGCGGGGTGATCTGTCCCGCGGGATGCAGCGCAAACAGGTGCGAAAGGTGCCGGTGTTCCGGCTCCGCCTCGCCGTAGGGTTCCAGCCACTCCTGAAGTCGACCATCAGGGCCAATGCGGTCCTCGGGAAGTCGCCGACGCGCCGAACGAACCCGCTCGCGGAACGAATCATCGACCCGAAGGATCTCGGAAGCCTGGATGCAACGGTCAAACAATTGCCGGATGATCTGAGAATCCATTGCCGGGGATAGACACAGCGATCCGATCGACCCGTCCGGCAGGATGTACCGGTTCTCCGGTGAGATCGACGGACCTGACACCAGCATCGCCGGATCGGAGGGGTTTGGTACCAGGTAATCGAGATAGAACTCGGCAGCTTCCCGCAGCACCGGGTAGGCGCGGGTTTCGAGGAACTCACGATCGCGCCCGAATGCCCAGTGATCCCACAGGTGAAGGGATAGCCACGCCGAACCCAGCGGCCACATGCCCCACTTCGCACCATCCACCGGTTCGGTGTGGCCCCACACGTCCAAGTTATGGTGCGCGACGAACCCTCGCGCGCCGTAATGGACCTGGGCGGTGCGCCTGCCTGACGGGCGAACCGCGTCCAGCAGGTCGAACAGCGGCTGATGGCACTCGCTGAGATTGCCCACCTCGGCAATCCAATAGTTCATCTCCGTGTTGATGTTGATGGTCCACTTGCTATCCCACGGCGGCGTGAGGCTGTCGTTCCAGATTCCTTGCAGCGTGGCAGGCAAGGTGCCTGGACGGCTGCTCGCAATCAGGAGGTAGCGCGCGTATTGGAAGTACAAGGCCAGCAGGCCAGGATCGCTGGCACCGTTCCGGACGGCTGCGAGACGGGCATCCGTAGGCTGCTCCCGCGGACTGCGAGCGTCGGTAGGCATGCCCCGTAGTTCGAGGGAAACGCGTCCGAACCACGACCGGTGTTCGGCAATGTGAGCCTCACGAAGGGCATCCAGTGGTTCCGCTGCACCATCAAGCGACGCCGATACCCGTCCATCGGGGTTATCGCCGGCTTGATCGGTCGCGGCTGCAAGCCTCATCGTGACCGATCTCGCACCCCGGACGACAACGCGCGCCCCGTCCGCGACGCCCGTGCCGCCGTCTAGTTCAATCCGGACGGTGGACTGGAATGCCACACCATCCTCGGCACCCGTTCGCCCGTGCATCGTCACGGCGTACCCGGCGTCATCCGCAACCGCATGGACGTTCGCCCCTGACTCGCGCATGAGGGACACGTCGCAGTCAAGGAGCGCCGGACCTTCAGCCGACAAGTGAATGACCACTACCTGATGAACTGCAGAAACAAAGGTCTCTCGACGGTAGGTCGTTTCGCCCAGGCGGTAGGTAACCGTTGCAATGGCCGTCTCGAGGTCAAGTTCACGCCGGAACCGCGTCGGGCGCACGGCCGCGGGCAAGGCGCCTCGTGGAAAGTCGATGAACAAGTCACCAAGGGTCTGGTACGGAGGCATCCGAAGTGGCACGCTCATCATGGACAAGTTCGCGAGCGCCTCGGCTTCGACTGCGAGACCTTCCGCAAGCAGCCTCCGGGCCTCAGGCAGGGCGTCCCGGGCGGCTGGGTTCGTGGCGTCCCACGGCCCTCCGGCCCATACCCGCTCCTCGTTCAGTTGGAGTCGCTCGCGTGCAACGCCACCGAACACCATCGCGCCAAGGCGGCCGTTCCCGATGGGCAACGCTTCCATCCATGTCGCTGCCGGTTTCCGGTACCAGAGGAGTGTCTCGTCAGGCATCTTGCCGCGTTTCCATCGTCAGCTATGGGCAGTATGCCCGGTTCAGGATTGTCCGGGTGTCCCCGAAGACCGCTCAGTTCCGGTCCGCAATCGCAAGGTCGGGCATGATCCGGCCTATCAGTGACGTCACATGCACAGCACCGGCCTGCATCCCGACCAGGACATTTTCGTGCGTGAGGATCTCAGGGGCATCAGGGAAGGCCAGGTTTGCGACCAGTGATATGCCGAGCACCCGCGTACCCGCGTGCCGAGCCACAATCACCTCCGCGCAGGTACTCATCCCCACCGCATCGGCCCCAACGACCCGCAGGAAGTGGAGCTCCGCACTCGTCTCGAACGACGGGCCACTCACCATCACATACACGCCCTCGTGCCACGGCAGGCCCGCGTCGGCTGCATGCTTGCGCGTCAAGGCACGCAATGCCGGGGTGTACGCATCAACGATCGCGGGGAAACGTTCTCCCACGCTGTCATCATTCGGGCCGCGCAGCGGGTGATGGCCCGCCATGCCCGGCAGGAAGATCTGGTCGCTGATGATCATCATGTCACCGGCACGGTAGGTCGGATTGATCCCTCCCGACGCGTTCGTCACCACCAGGGTATGGATGCCCAAGGCCTGCATGACACGGACCCCGAAGGTGGAGTCTGCCATCGAATGCCCCTCATAGAAGTGTGCCCGTCCTTGCATGACGACGCACGGAACCCCGGAAATTGTCCCGAGCACCAAGCGTCCGGCATGACTCTTGACGGTGGACCGGGGCATGTCCGGTACCTCTTCATACGGGATCGAGACAGCGTCTGCGACGAGATCTGCGACGCTTCCGAGACCGGAACCGAGTATCAGGCCGACCACAGGCACGCGCGGGTCACGGCGACGAACCGCCTCAACGGCGCGGGCGACAGGGCGGAACTGGTTGCCGGGCGTGGTCTCGTTCAAAGCAATTTCCCTACGCGACAGTGGCGACACGAAAGAGGCACCCACACCGACGCCAGACGCGTCCCGGGGTGCCTCCGTGAGTCAGAACTGGTTCGTGACAGCGGACGCGGTCACTAGCGCACGATTGTCAGATGCCCACCTGGCGCCCCCGGGAGGGGTGTCGCCGGTGGGTTCTGGCGGTACATCTGCGTCGTCGAGATACTTGCATGGCCGAGCCGCTGCTGAACCTCTCGAAGGAGGGCACCACCACCGATGAGCTGTGCTGCAAACGAATGGCGCAGCGTGTGTGGGGTGAGGGTGCCGGCAATCCCCGCGTCCTTGGCGTAGCCCTTCAGCACGAGCCAGAAGCCCTGTCTCGTGAGGCGGTCACCACGGTGATTGAGGAACAACGCACCAGAAGCGGGTTCGCGCGCCAGAAGCAAGCGTCCACGTTGCAAATAGTTCTGCAAGGGTGCGAGGACCCGTGCGTCGATCGGGAGCGTACGGGCGCGCCCGCCTCGCCCCATGCACTTCACGGTTCCGGCTGCGACATCGATATCCCCGACGTCAAGTGACACGACTTCCGAGACACGCATCCCCGTGGACGCGAGCAACTCGAACATCGCCTGGTCCCGGAGGGCTTCAACGGTGTGCCTGCCGGTAGGAGCGAGGAGAAGACGATGTATTTCCTCAGTTGTCAGGGTGCGGGGAGTGAACGGACCGACGCGCGGGGTGCCGATACGTGCGGCTGGGTCGGAACGAAGCGTGCCTCGTCGCACCAGGAACGCAAAGAATGTCCGGGTTGCCGCAAGCTTGCGTGCGAGGGAGGCCGGGGCATACGCCTGATCCTTGAGCCACGCCACGAAATTGAGGACGGTAGTCGCATCCGTGTCCCAGTCCTTGATCCCCTGCCGGTCGAGGTACCCGCGAAACTGGCGGAGGTCGTTGCCATAGGCGACCAACGTGTTCACCGAGAGACGCTTCGCCGAACGGACGTCCACGAGGAACTCGTCAATGTCGGGGGACATTCCGACTGGCGACGATGGCGTCTTGGGACGAGTCTCCTGCGGTTCAACCGGAACCAGGCGACGCGCCTCCGGTGGCAACGTTGGCTTCGCGGCACGTCCGCGCGTCGAACGCGCCTGCGAAACAACCGCGGTGTCCACCCCCCCATGGTCGAGCGTTTGCGCCATGATCCTGTTCCTTCTCCCGTCCACCCGGATCAGCTGCCTCCCGAACCCTGAGGTTCGGAATGCCACCGACCGTGTGACGTTGCCGGTCTGTCGCTGCCCCAGATGCTGAAGTGCCCGACCTGTCGCGGCCGCGCATCTGGGATAGCCCGTGTCACCGGGTAGGAACGCAGAACACGGTTCCGTGTTCCGCGGGACCGTCAAGAGACCCGCTACAGGGCATCCGGAACGCGGGGTCAAGCGGGGACTGGATGGTCAAGGCGACGGGTACCCTTCAGGTACCGTGATCGAGAATGCGGAGGAGTACCGCCTGACCCTGGAGGCGTTGGCGGACGTAGAAATCCAGTTGGCGGCGGTCGATGAGACGCTATGCAACTTGCCAGAGGCACTGCGGGACGTCATGCGCCGCGCCCTCGCCGACAATCGGGATGCGCTCCTGCAGGAGATCGCAACCTTTGAGGAACTCGCAGGCGTGACCCGAGGTGACCGAGCAACCGACCGTCCTGCCTGACCGGCTGACGCGTCCATTTGAACGGAAGACCGCGCGGTGCTTACGTCACCAAACGAAGTTGACCTGGAAACCCGTCCAAACAGCACGAGTGCCCGAAGAGCCGTGTGTCCACCCAGTACCGAGGGGACAATACCAACCCGCGACGTAAAGGCATACGCCGACCGGCTCACAAGCCAAGGATGGTCCAGCCTCGTGCGCGACCCCAAATGAGTGCGCGCAACGATTCCCACCGTTGACCCGATGGTCGTGCCCTCGGCAGCCTAGCCCTGTGGGTCGGACAGGACGGCAGTCAGGATCAACGCCGCCTGTTGGAGGTCGGCGACGGCGATGTGTTCGTCCACGCTGTGAGGCCCCATCATCCCGAAACCGAGATTTGCGGTCTCAATCCCGGCACCCATGAAGATGTTGGCGTCACTTCCGCCGCCCGTTGAAATGAGGTTTGCCTCGACGCCAACGGTAGCCATCGCCCGCGAGACACGACGCACGACGGCGCTTTCTGGTGACAGGCTGAATGAGGCGTAGCTTCGCTCAACCCAGAAATCCACCTTCGCGCCGAGGTCGTGCGCCGCGGTCTCGAAACACTCCCGCATGTGGGCCGTCTGGGCCGCGAGGCGACTTTCGTCGAGACTGCGCGCTTCACCGCGCATCGTGACATGCGCCGGAATGATGTTGGTCGCCATGCCACCGCGGATCACCCCGATGTTTGCAGTGGTTTCTGCATCGATTCGTCCAAGACGCATACCCGCAATCGCTCGTGCCGCCGCGACAATCGCGCTGACACCCTGTTCGGGGGCGACACCTGCATGCGACGCCTGTCCGGTGATCTCGATTGTCATAGTGTCCTGCGAAGGTGCGCGCGCCACGATTGAACCAACCGGCCCCGCGCTATCCATCACGATTGCCGTCCGGGAGGCAAATTGTGTGAGGTCAAGGTGCTTGGCACCGATCAGGCCAACTTCTTCCTGCACGCTGAAAGCGACCTCGATCGGACAGCATGACGCCCCCGTGCCATTGGTCTGACGAAGCGCCGTAAGGATCGCGGCGACGCCGGCCTTGTCATCAGCACCCAGGATTGTGGTCCCGTCGCTCCGCACCACTCCATCCACAATGCGCGGTTGGATCCCATGTCCGGGTTCGACGGTATCCATATGGGCTGAAAGCAGCAAGGGGGGCAACGCGGATCCGGCCCCGTGGCCTGCCCGACGCGCAAGCAGATTTCCGACCGGGTCGGACCAGACCTGGCAGCCTGCATCCTGCAGGTATCCGCGCAGGCGGTCGGCAACAGCACCCTCGTCGCCGGACAGGCTGTCAATTCGCACCAAGGTCAGGAAGGCATCCAGAACGAATTGGGCAGCGTCAGGCGGCAAAAGGTCAAGTGTCGTAGTCATTTCGATCAGTATAGGACCCAATGCGTGGCGCGCGAACTCGCCCGCGCGTTCTGACTGGTGCCGAGTGGGACGCTGTGGGATGCGCCACACCGTGCATGTCGCAAGTCGCAAGGCCCCTTGGAAGTTTCTGGTGCGGATCGGGATCAACGCGCAAAAGCTGTTCGTCTCGCAGGACTACCGGAACGCCGGGATAAGCCGGTACATAGGGGGCGTCTGCGCGCACCTCCCGGGCATTCCGGGAGACGAGGAGTTCCTTCTCTACACGAACCCCCAGGTGCGCGAATGGCCGGGCGTGACCGGGCCAAGGTTGAGACTTTCACCGACACGCTTGCCAACGCTCTCCCCGATCATGCGGATCCTGTGGGAACAGACAGTCCTGCCTGCCTTGGCGATCCGTGACGGGATTGATGTCCTGCACTGTCCCTTGAACGTCCTCCCAGTTGCCTCCCGCGTACCGGTCGTGCTGACCATCCACGACCTGACGTTCATCCGGTACCCGGACCGTTTCCACCCCGCAAAACAGCGGTATCTCGCAGCATTCACCCGCTACGCCGCGCGTCATGCCCGGCGCATCGTGACGGATTCCGCCGCAACCCGCACTGATGTGATCGAGGCGTTCGATATCTCGCCCGACGTTGTCCACGTGGTGTATCCAGGGGTTGACCCCGACTTTCGTCCGATTGATCCAGACAATGGTGGTCAGGGAGACACCCTTGCTGCCTTCCGCACCCGCCACAACCTGCCTGACCACTTCATCCTCTACCTCGGCACGCTCGAACCGCGGAAGAACGTCGACCGCCTCGTGCGGGCCTTCGCCGGTTTGGTTCGCCAGGGCCTGCCGCATACCCTCGTGCTTGCAGGTGGACGCGGGTGGGACTTCGAGGCAATTGACCGGGCGGTCATTGAGGAGGGTGTCGAAGACCGGGTCCGGTTCCCGGGTTATGTCAGCCGCGCCGAACAGCCGCTTTGGTACAGTGCGGCGGACGTGTTTGTGTATCCGTCTCAGTATGAAGGGTTCGGCCTCCCGGTTCTGGAGGCGCTAGCCTGTGGTACCCCCGTGGTGACAAGTGCAACCTCGTCGCTTCCAGAGGTTGTCGGCACCGCTGGATTGACCGTCAATCCAGGTGATGAGCGGGCTCTCGCTGACGCGATTGCCTCGGTGGTGACCGACCCCGCCCTCGCCTCGGCCCTCAGGAGGGCGGGGCCGGCACAGGCATCCCCATTCACATGGGCGGCCGCAGCGCAAGGGTGCGTTCTGGCGTACCGGGCCGCCTTAGGCAAGAATTTGGGGGGCTCCACGCCCGAACTCCGCTCCACGTTCTGGAAACCTGGGACCTTTTCCGCCCGTTCCGTCCCCGGACAGGTGCGAACTCAATGAAACTGCGCAGCCGGACGGGCCGAAGGGACACCCCGCGTGACCAACGCGTCGGTGCCGGTGGTGCCGGGACGGACCCCGTTTCCGCGTCGGTCCCTATCGACCCAACCGCGCCGCCACCTCAATGGGCCTCATCGAACGAGGCGTGGCGCACACCCGCCGAGGCCGCACGCGTTCCAACCAATGGGTCGCGCCTTCGTTCAAAGCTTGCCCTTCTTGCGACAGACTTTGCAATCCTCAATGTCGCGTTCCTTGTCGCCTACTGGCTTCGCTACGACTTGCGCCTCTGGCCGGAAACCGCCGAGTTCTTTGACGCGCCTCTGAGCTCCTATTTCACCGCCCAGGCCGTGTTCGTCGGGCTGTCCCTCGTGATGGTATTGCGACAGGGCCTCTACCGTCTGAAGCGGACCACTCAATGGCTCGATGAAGTTGGCATGATCGCGAACGCGGTCACCGTTGCCATCTCCGTCTTGGTGATCATCTTCTTCCTTCTCCGCCCCGGGGTGACTTCGAGGGCAATGCTCGCCTACGTCTGGGTCGGATCGATCGGGTTGCTCTCGATATTCCGGTTAGTCCTCCGGTGGATCATTTCCCGCCGCCGGCGAGCCGGGCTCGGTGTCAGCCGCATCCTGGTCATTGGGGCCGGGCACCTCGGCAAGATGGTGATGCAGCAGATTGCCGGAAGGCCTGGCCTGGGTTACGACCTTGCAGGGTTCTGTGACGACGTTGCGTGCGCCCAGGGGACGAACTTCGGCCGTTTCGAGTGCCTGGGTCCAGTGCGGGAGCTCCCAGGTGTCATCGCCGCGCATCGCATTGACGAAGTGGTGATTGCATTGCCGTCGGCAGAACATGCAACCATCCTTTCCATCGTCGGCCTGTGTGAACGCATGGGAGTTGAGTTCCGTCTGGTACCGGAGACGTACGACCTGACCTTGGGAAACCTCGAAGTCGACCACATCGCCGGCATACCACTGATTGGCCGACGCGAAACAACAATCCGCGGGATCAACCTGCTGATCAAGCGCGCAATCGACATCCTCGCATCCAGCGTCGCACTTCTTGTGTCCGCCCCAGTCATCGCACTCCTCGCAATCGCGGTCAAGATTGATTCGCCCGGCCCGGTCTTCATCCCGCAAGTGCGGGTCGGCATGCGTGGTCGGACGTTCCGCTGCTTCAAGGTCCGGTCAATGCATCAGGATGCCGACCGGCGCCTCGCCGAACTGATGAAGGACAACGAGGCGGGTGGGGTCATCTTCAAGATGCGTGATGACCCAAGGCGCACCCGAGTGGGTCGCGTCCTACGCAAGTTGTCGCTTGATGAGTTGCCACAGTTCTGGTCAATCCTGTCGGGAGAGATGAGCCTTGTTGGGCCGCGACCACCGTTCCCGCACGAAGTTGCACAGTACGAGGACTGGCACAAGCGACGCCTCTCGGTGACCCCGGGGCTGACCGGGCTCTGGCAGGTGAGTGGACGCAGCGACCTCCCATTCGATGAAATGGTGATGCTTGACTTGTATTACATCGAGAATTGGTCGCTCAGCCTCGACTTGAAAATCATGCTGCGAACGATCCCGACGGTCATTTCAGGCCGCGGGGCGTACTGAACCACAGGCACGCGGGTGCCCGGCAGCGCATCCGTCTGCCGCCAACGCCGTTCCTGATTCGGATGAAAACCGTCGAGACCATGCGATTCGCGATCGTCCACGACTATCTCAACCAGATGGGCGGCGCCGAACGCGTCCTGATGGTGTTGCACGACCTCTTTCCGGACGCGCCGATCTTCACGTCCATCTACGAACCGACACTGGTTGATCCTGCGTTCCACACAATGGACATCCGAACCAGTTTCATGCAGCGTCTGCCACTGGTCCATCGGCACCACCAACCGTTCCTGCCAGTCTTCCCGTTTGCGTTCGAAAGCCTCGACCTGTCCAAATATGACGTCGTCCTTTCGATGAGTAGCGCATGGTCAAAGGCAGTCCTGACGCGCCCGGATGCGGTCCACCTGAACTACTGCCTCACCCCGATGCGGTTTGCGTGGGCATTCGACGACTACGTTCGCGACGAACCAGTCTCCCGGTGGCAGCGGGCCATCCTCGCACCAGTTCTCTCGTGGTTGCGTCATTGGGACGTGAAGACCTCCAACCGGGTCGACGAATTCTCGGCGATTTCAACCGTCGTCCAGCAGCGGATCAACAAGTACTACCGCCGGGATGCGTCGATCATCTACCCCCCGGTCGACACAACGCCGTTCGCACCACTCCGTGCCACGGCCCGGGACGGCGGCTATTTTGTCGTTGCGTCTCGACTGATCCCATACAAGCGGATCGATCTGGCCATTGGGGCGTGCAACCAACTGCGGATGCCCTTGAAGATCCTCGGCGAAGGACGTGATCGCGCACGCTTGGAGGCACTCGCCGGGCCCACGATCGAATTCCTCGGGTGGGTCAACGAAGCCGAAAAGCGATCCGTGATCGCCAACGCCACGGCATTCATCTTCCCCGCCGAGGAAGACTTTGGGATCGCACCAGTTGAGGCGATGGCCGCCGGACGACCAGTGGTCGCATTCAGTGCCGGTGGTGCCCTTGATACCGTCATTCCCGGGAAGACCGGGGCATTCTTCCGCGACGCGAGGCCAGATGCCCTCGCGTCGGTGCTGTCCGAAGTCGGAAGGCAATCGTGGGACGGTGACGCGATAGCCGCTCACGCTGCCCGGTTCGACACGGAGACGTTCAAGGCGCAGATGGGTGCGTGGGTTGCGTGCGCAGCAAGCCGCGCCCATGACGGTACCCCGGTGAGACGCGGGGACGGTCCGCACCCACCGAACGCAGACAGGATCACCCATGGAGTTTCGTGAGTACGGCCAGATCGTCTGGCGCCGACGCCGACTGATCACGCCCCTCGTCGTCGTCACCTTCATTGCCAGCCTGATCTTCAATCTCGTGATCCCGCCGATCTACCGGACGGAGATCACGGTCTACATCCAGGCAATCATCCCGGCCCAAGTCCCCGGCTCGACGAGTTACTACCCGCAAGACTACTGGCAGACGCTGTACTCCGAGTACTTGACCGACGACCTTGGCGTGATCATCAAGACCCAGGACTTTGCGGACAAGCTTGCACGGCGAATGGAGTCGCGGTACGCCGAACGCCTTGAAACCAAGGACATCATCGAGGCCTTCCACACCCGAAAACTGCATCGCGCCCTGATCATCACGATCACCACCGGCAAGGAGGCTCTTACGAGGCACCTCGCAGAGGCAGCCGACGATGTCCTGCGAACCGAAGGGGCGGCGTACTTCACGCGTGATGGTCGGCAACCGGTCAATGTGAACGTCATCGACCCGCCTCGCGACCCGAAAGCCCCGAGCATCATCCGTCGGTTCCTTGATGTGGTCATCCAAGCGGCCGTTGCCTTCGTCGCCGGGGTTGGGCTTGCATTTGTCCTACACTACCTTGACAATCGAATCCAGGATGCCGATGATGCAACCCGGACCCTCGGTTCACCCGTCCTCGGTGTGATCCCGAGCGACCTGCCGGAACCGCCGATCTTTGCGCCTACGCATCCAGTCATGACAATCCTTGCTCCCGTCATCGGGTGGATGCGCCCCGACCCGGCGGTACCGGTGAGGAAGGCGTCCAACCCGCCTACGGCGGCGGACAGGAAATCCTCCAAGGACCGCGCCGGCAGCGCGGCCCCGGCGACCCGAGTCACGGCCCGGGCTCGTGGCACATCCTGAAATCCTCTCCGAACCAGACCGAGGACGGGTCCCACGAACGCGACAGATTCATGCAGGAGGTCACCGCGATGGAGTTCGGCGCTTACGCGCGGATCGTGATGCAACGCTGGCGCCTCATCGTTGCCTTGATCCTCCTCGCGACCGTCACCGCTTACGTCACGAACGCCCAAGGCCCGGTCGCGTACCGTGCGACGGCGAGCCTCTCGGTCACCCCAAGCATCGTCGAGTACTGGACCGGACAGGCCGTAGAGCGCCTCCTGAACAACTACGCGCTCCAGATAAGATCACGGCCGTTTGCATCCATCGTGGCGAAGGCCGCCGGCCTGCCGGAGGACGCATTGATCGGTCGCATCCGGGCAGTTGCCGCACCGGCAGAGTTCCGGGTCTCCCTCGAGGTTGACGACGCGGACGCCGAACAGGCCATGATCATCGTCAACCTCGCTGCAAATGCATTCGTGACCAAGATCAGATCCGAGATATCCGGGAAGGAGCGTCAGGACATCCGGCTGGAAGTCCTTGAACCGGCACTTCGGCCAGACAGTCCCATCAGCCCACGGCCAACCCGGGCGGGCCTCGGTGGCGCCGTTGCAGGGGCATTGCTCGGTGCCGCGGTTGCGGTCATCCTGACCTTCTGGGATGGCCGGATCCATACAGTCGGGGACGCCGAGCGATCATGGAAAGTGCCTGCCCTTGGAGCAATCCCGCCCACACCACCGGTGGGTGGAGGTCTGGATGCTGTCGCCCGGAGGGATGGCCGCGCGTTCTCCCGTGCGATACCCGCGCGTCCTGCGGGCACGCCTCCACTGGCCGGAACGCGCGGTTCACGATAGGCACGCCGCCCGCATGACCGACCTCGCCGTCGGCTTGCGCACCACCACGAAGGGGCATTCAATGACATCCACCAGTGGCGCCCCGGTCCGCCAACGCACCACACCGGCTTCACCCGGAACACCCGACGTTATCGTCTACACGGACCCGCGATCACCCGCCGCCGAGGCATACCGGACGCTGCGGACGAACGTCCGTGCGCTAATCCGGCCCCCGGGTGGCGCCCCGCTGCGTCAAATCCTCATGACGAGTGCAGGTGCCGACGAGGGGAAATCGGAAGCGATCGCCTGCCTCGGCATCGCGTTCGCCCAGGCCGGAATGCGCGTGGTCATTGTCGACGCAGATTTGCGTCGCCCGGCGCAACACCTCCGGTTCAACCTGCCGAACACTGATGGGCTTGCAAATCTCTTCGGTGGCAAGTCACCACGCGCGCCGACCCTCCAGCCGACGACCGTGCCCAATCTGCATGTCCTGACGAGTGGGACCGAACCTGAAAGCCCCGCGGACGTCCTGGCATCTCCCGACCTTGACCGCATCATGGACCAAGCCTCGCGTGACGCAGACCTTGTCCTGATCGACTGTCCGCCCGTTTGCGCGGTCGCAGACGCATCGGTCCTTTCAACGCGCGTCGACGGAGTTATCGTGGTCGTCGGGGCCGGCGTGGTGAAACGGGACCTCGCGCGCCATGCACGCGCCCAACTGGACGCTGTCCGCGCAAATGTGATCGGTCTGGTGGTGACGAACGCGCCCTATAACGAGCGTACTTTCGCAAGCTACTACGACGAGGCCCCAGTCACCTCTGCCTGAGAAGGCGACCCACGATGAGCCGCGATGGTGGCGCACTCGAGCTAGCATGACAGGTTGCGCCGCTGTCACGGCTACCGTAGGGCACATCGCCAGGATCACGCCTGTGTTGGATTGACAAACTCAAGTACGAGCGGAAGCATCATTATTAGTACTACTCATGCTTTTTTATATTATCACGTTTATTAGATTATATTGTTGTTATTGTCTCACTGCACACTGGTCGGAAAGCCTCGAAGCACCCATATTCGGCATGAAACATTCCGTCACCCTGACCAGTAGCACTCCGGTCCGCACCAAAAATTCCTGGTGGCACCGTCAATGAGAAGGATTCGACGGTGGATCGCTGAGATGCGCTATCTTTCTCCCCCGAAATGGAACGCCGTCACGCCAACTTGACAGCCACTCTGGGCATCGCAATTGTCATCGCGGCAACTATCCTGGTCTCCGGTGCCCGTGACGCGGTCGCCACCCACGAGCGTCCGAAGTCGCGAATGGACACAACTGTCCTAGACCAAAACAAACCGGTCATACCTGACGGGATCCCACGAACCCGGAGTGCCGAGGAAGGGAACGCGGACCTCGGACTGAAACCGACCGTCCCGACCCATGACGGAACCGGTCGCATCTGGGCACGGAAATACCTGCCCAACACGAGGATGTTTCCGGAACCGCATCCGGCAATCGTGATCTTGCACGGTGGCAGTGGGATGAACAGCGGGTATCTCGAATTCGAACGGTGGTGGCGCGACCAAGGCTACGTGTCCATCGCGGTCGACAGCTTTGGCAGCCGTGGCATCGCCGAAAACTGGCTCACGTATAAGCAGTTCGGCGCGAACATGCGGTCGGCCGACGCGGTTGCAACCCTCCGGTACCTTCGCGGACTGCCGGGTATCGACGCCCGGAGGATCTACATGAGTGGTGGAAGCCAGGGAGGAGGGACGGTTCTGCGAATCCTCACCCCCGGAACCCCATGGAGTGACGAGGCCGCGTCACTTATGGCCGCGGGAAGTGCCTGGTACCCGGTTTGCGACCGGACGGAACCCGGATCGGTGCCACTCGGGTCATTCACCCGCCCGGTCCTGTTCCTGCAAGGAACCGGGGACACTGCCACGCCACCGGAGAGGTGTGCGGACCTCGCCACGGGACCCAATGTCCAGAACGTCGTCTTCCCCAGCGCGACCCACGCCATCGACTTCCGAGCGCCACCACCGTCACACGCAATCTGGGAGTCCCCGGAACGCTACGACGCACTAGCTGTCGTCTCTCACGACATTGGTTACAGGGGCTGGGGAGAATGGGATGAAGGCCTCGCCCGGTACGGTGCTGGTTACTGACACCACACCCGCCAGGGAGGCCTTGGGATGCAACACTATCACCCGCACGCCAGGTTGACCACGCACGGGC
>SHXX01000035.1 GCA_009693165.1 Chloroflexota bacterium | reverse complement strand
CCTCGAGTGCAATCCTCATGTCGTCAGCCATCGTGTCGGATTCCTTTCTCCCTTGAAGGTGTGCAACTCCAAGGAACGGACCTGACCGGTGGCTGACGGCTTCCGCGCCACCTCACATCCCTTCTTACACACTTCCCGGGACACTACCGTGGGAGGCCCCCACCCCCTGCGCGTGGCTCCCGTTGCGACGGGAGAGGGGTGATGCGGTCCATGCCCCCTCCCGCGGGGCGACGGGAGCCCTGCCACTTCTCCGGTCAGGGAGGGTTGGGCGGAAGTGCGTGGTGGTTGACGGTCATCGGGTTCGGTGGTAGCGTGGTCGGTCGGCGGTGCCGGGAGTGACGGCGGGCCGCGAGGGAGAGACGGACGTGAACCAGTCAGGAGGACGACGCCTGCTTCGCGGCGCACGCGTGTGGGACGGGACGGGGCGCCCGCCGATCTTCCGCGGGGCGGTCCTTATCGAGGATGGACGGATCCGTGGCGTCGGGCCGGTTGCGGATTTCGAGGGCCTGACCGACGTTGCCATCGATGACTTCCCGGGCGCAACGATCCTGCCGGGTCTGGTCGATGCGCATACCCATCTTGTCGGGTTTGGCGATGGCCGGCCCGGCGATGCGCTTCCCGATGTGACGCCGGAACTCCTCCTCCTGCAAGCCGCGCGGAACGTACGGGCACATCTGCACTCGGGGGTTACGACCCTGCGCGACCTGGGGACGCCAGGCCGGATCTCGTTCCAGTTGCGCGAGGCGGTGAGGCAGGGCATCTGCGAATCGCCACGCCTGATCCTCTGCGGGCGTCCGATCACGATCACCGGCGGGCACCTCTGGTACTTCGGCCAGGAGGCGGATGGTGTCGAGGGCGTACGCCAGGCCGTCCGGCAGGTGGTGAAGGAAGGTGCCGACGTCGTCAAGATCATCGCGACTGGTGGAAGCACGCGCACGTCGTATCCCTACCGGGCGGCCTACACGCCGGCGGAGATGCACGCGGCGGTTGACGAGGCCCACCGGTTCGGCAAGCCGACGGCGGCCCACTGCGTCTCCATCGAGGGCATGACCAACGCCCTTGATGCCGGTGTCGAGACGATTGTCCACGGGGTGTTCAAGGAACCCGATGGCACTGACCGTTTTGACGAAAAGGTTGCCGGGCGGATCGCATCGAGTGGTGCGTGGGTGGATTACACGGTGGCCCAAGGTGCAATCCGCTTGCGGACCCTCGAGGCCAAGGCTGCTTCGAACCCTGACGTTCCCCTGACCGCTGCGGAAACAGACGAGATGGAAATCCTGGTGGCATACCGGGCGGTGCGCGAGGACCATTACCGGCGGTTGCGGTCGCTGGGGGCACGCTTCGTATGCGGAAGCGACTCCTCATGGATGTGGTACCCGATGGGCCACTTTGCCGAGGAGATCATCGAATCGGGTGTGTGGGGGTTGCCGGCACTGGATGCCTTGCGGGGCGGGACCTCGTACTCGGCACAGGTACTGGGGGTTGCGTCGGAGACGGGAAGCTTGGTGCCGGGATTGCGCGCCGACATCCTGGTGGTGGGCGGAGATCCCCTGCACGACCTGACGGCGCTGCGGAACGTGCAGGCGGTCTATGCGAACGGGTCGCGTGTGACCGGTGCCGGAACCGGGCCGGCCATCGACCACGTGGACGATGAAGGCACTCACCGATGACCGATCGGGGACACACCGTCGGCGTCATCCTGACCGCGCATCCGCATACCGTCGCGCACTTGCGGACCCTCGATGTCCTGCCCGACGTCGAGGCAATCCATGTGGCCGTACTGGAAGGCCTTGATCTTTCGACCCTGGATGTGCCCACCCGGAAGGTCGTGCGTACCTACGTCTCCACGACCGCGTCTCCCCTCTCCCGTCGCGACGGGGGAGGGGCAGGGGGTGGGGGCCTTCCCGTCGCTCCGCCTGATGTAAATACGCTTCGCTTTTCCAGTAGCGAAGCCGCGTTGGCCGGGCTTTTTTCCGAAGCTGCGTCGCTTGATGCGGTGATCGTGTGTGTCCGGACCGACCTGTGCCCGGCGGTCCTTGATGCGTGCATTGATGCCGGCGTTCCGGCCCTGTTCGAGAAGCCGGGGGCGCTTGATGCGGCAACGCTGCATCGCCTGGACACGAAAGCGCGTAGTGCCGGGATTTCGCTTGGCACCTTCTTGAGTTGGCGCGCGCATCCGGCGGTGGTGCAGGTCCGTGATGCGGTGCGAGACGGCGCAATCGGACACCTGCTTGGCGTCGAAGGCCGGATGGTGACCTCTCAGGTGCGCTTCCGCGATCCGTCGCACTGGCTGTTCCGTCGGGCGACGGCGGGATCGGGAATCCTGTCGTGGCTTGGTTGCCACTTCCTGGATGCGCTGTGCTTCATGATCGACGACGAGGTGGCGGAGGTCACGGCGTTCGTCGGAACCCGGAACCCGGAGGCCATTGAGGTGGAGGACACCGCCTGCCTGGCATTGCGGTTCAGGGGTGGGGCACTTGGCACGTTCAATGCGGGTTACCACCTGGTGGGAAGCGTGCCAGGGTACATGGGAGCGTCCTACGACACCTTCCTGGCCCTTCGCGGGACGTCCGGATTTGCGCGGTTGCCTCTTTCGGAAGGCGCATCGGCGACGCTGATGAGTGAGGCACCGGGATGGCGCGAGGGCGGGCGTCGCGAGTGGCGCTACGACTTGCCGGCGTCATCGGCGTACCACGGGGTGCCGGGTGAGGAGTTCGTCCGTCAGTTCCTGAAGGCGTCGCGTGCGCGGACGATGGCCCTTGCACCCATCGGAGCCATTGCGCACATTCTGGACATCGTGGAGGCAGCAATCCGGTCATCCGAGACCGGCAAGGCGCAAAGGGTCGTCCAGGCGCCGCGAGGCTAACCGTCGCTGCATCCGGCCTGGTGGTGTGGGGTGAAGATCAGGGGTGATGGGGTGGGTGAGACGCACATGAAGGAGAAAAGTCTATGAAGATCCATCGTGCCGGGATCGTCGGCCTGACCGGGATTGCGGCGGGAGCGCCGCCACCGATCCCCGATCCCGTGTTCGGTCACGCGCACGGCGACAACCATGCGAGTGGCTACGCGCAGATCCCCAACGTGACGGTGGTCGGTGCATGCGACCTGGTGCCGGAACGCAATGCCGAGTTCGTGCAGAACTGGGGTCACCGTTGGCCGGAGGCGCGCACGTACACCGATTTCCGCACGATGCTTGTCGAGGCGCACCTGGACATCCTGAGTGTCGTGACTCCGGACCATCGCCACGCCGACATCGTGGTGGCTGCGTGCGAGGCCGGGGTGAAGGGGATCTACTGCGAGAAGCCGGTTGCCACGACGCTTGCGGATGCCGATCGCATCCTGGCCGCGTGCCGGGCGCACGGCGTGGTGCTGTCGATTGATCACACGCGGCGGTGGCGGCAGATCTGGCATCAGGCACGCGTGCTGATCCGGTCGGGGGCGCTCGGGCCATTGCGACGGATCGTGGCGACGCTTGCCGGGCCGCGCGCAATGCTGTTCCGCAATGCCACGCATCTGGTGGACACGGTCAACTTCTTCGCCGAAAGCGACCCGGCGTGGGTGATGTCGGACCTCGACGATACCCACTCGAACTATCCGCCCCGGTACGCGGGTGATGGCGGACGTGATCCGGCCACCGATCCGGGGGCAAGCGCGTACGTGCGGTACGAGAACGGTGTGCGGGCCTTCATCTGCGCAAACAAGGATGGACTTGCGCGCTTCGAACTGCGATTGGACTGCGAACACGGGCGCATCTCGGTGGACGATTCATCGGGTGCTGCCGAGGTGACCCAACTCGCCCGGCCGGCACCCGGCGGTGGCGAAGCGCAGGGCGATGCCCGTCCAGTCAAGTGGCTGTTGCCGACGGCACCGGTTTCGACGGGAGGCCTGGAGGCCGGACTGCGTGAAGTGATCTCGCACGTGGAGGCGAAGGCACGGGGTGAGGCGCCGGCATCACCGCTTGTCTCGACCGGCGAGGACGGACGGCGCACTCTCTCCATCCTGCTCGGCATCCTGCAATCGAACCACCGGGGCAATGTGAAGGTCACCTACCCGATCGCCGACATGTAAGGACGGGCATGGGAGAGGCTTGGTCCGTGGGCATCCCTGCCCGCCTCTCCCACGTCCCCCTGATTGCAATACGCTTCGCACCCCACCCGCGATGAGGGGGAGGGAGAAAGAGGGATCCGATCATGAAACTGGGAACCGTCACGCTGACAAACGGGGCACACCGTCTGGTCGCGCCCGTGGACGCCCACGATGCTCCGGAGGCCGGTCCGTGGATTGACCTGCATGCCGCTGGTGTGGCGGCGCATGTCGCGCATCCGCACGTCCTCGGATCGCTCGAAGCACTGCTTGAGGCGGGTGATGAGGGCTTGTACGCGGCGAAGGTGGCGCTCGACCACGCGCATTCCCATGCTGGCGCCGGGGGGGCGTGGATTGTGACGGTCCATGGTGCCCGCCTGCGTGCGCCAATCCTGCGCCCGGGCAAGGTGCTTGCCTTGGCCGGGAACTACATGGCGCACCGGACCGAGGGTGCAAGTGGCCTCACGACGCCGGCCGAACTGCTGGTGCCGGAGGTCTTCTGCAAGCCGATGACATCGATCGTCGGGCACGGCGAGGCCATCCGCATTCCAGGGGCGCCGGTGATCGCGACCGATTACGAGGGCGAGCTCGGTGTGGTGATCGGTCGTCGCGGGCTTCGCATTTCGGAGGCCGATGCCATGCAGTACGTGGCGGGGTACTTCCCCCTCAACGATGTGTCGGGGCGCAAGCTTGATCCTGGCATGGATCGTGACCCGGCGCAGGCGGCACGGAATGGGTACTTCGACTGGCTGATCGGCAAGTGGCCCGACACGTTCTGCCCGATCGGGCCGTGGATGGTGACCGCCGATGAGGTTGCCGATCCGATGAAACTGCACATGGTGGTGCGCGTGAATGGCGAACAGCGTCAGGAGACTTCGACGGCGATGATGCTCCATTCCATTGTGCGGACGATTGCATGGTGCTCGAAGTTCATGACTTTCGAGCCGGGAGACATCATTGCGACCGGCACCCCCGCCGGTGTCGGCAGTGCACGGGGCATTTTCCTGCAGGCGGGCGATGTGGTCGAGGTCGAGATTGAGGGCCTCGGCATCTTGCGCAACCCGGTCGTTTGAGGCCGATCAGGAACATAGGTGACATCCTGCTGGTGTAGACGTACTCCTGCCGGACCCCATCGTCCCGGTTTCCAAAGCGCTTTGCTTGGCTGTTATCGGCGATAGTCAGCCCCCCCACCCCCTGCCCCTCTCCCGTCGCAACGGGAGAGGGGCAGGGGGTTCGCTATTGCTGGGGCGTATGCTTTTCCGTGGCGACGGGTCCGGAGGGTGTCTTGCCAAGGGCATCGACGGACGCCAACTGACCATGCCCCTAGCCCAAGGCGAGTACCCACTGGGCACCTCTCAAATCCCAATAGGACCCTTCACGCTGATGACACAACTGACCCCGGCCCGGGCGATGACCGCCCCGGCGCTTCCAGACCACGCCCCTGTCTTCCTTGCCCCGAGGGGCACGACCCGGCCGTGGTACGACCTGTCCACCGTCGATCCGATGAGCCTGACGTACGACGACGTCCTGCTAGTCCCCCAACCGCAGACCGAGGTGGAGAGTCGGCGCCGGGTGGATACGTCGGTGCCTTTCGGCCCGTGGCGTCTCGACCTTCCAGTGGTGACCGCGCCGATGGACACGATTGTCGGGGACGACATGCTTGCGCTGTTCGAGGAACTTGGTGGGTGCACCTTCTGGCCCCGTTGCGACGATCCGGTCGCGGTGGCGATGGCCCACCGGGTGCGGTTTGGCCCCGGCGTGCGGTGTGCGTATTCGATCGGTCTCGGTGACCGACCCGAGTCGACCATCGAACTGGCCCGTGCACTTGCCGATGCAGGTGTGCGGATGATCCTGATCGACATCGCGCATGGCGGGCAGGCGCGACTGGTCCGGACACTCGGTGCCCTGCAATCGCACCCGGACCTTGCCGAGGTCGTCTTCGTGACCGGGAACATCGCGACGGCGTCGCAGGCGCGTTCGTACCTCGAACCGGAACCGGTGGCGGCGTACGTGCGGGTTGGGGTCGGGTCGGGTGGCCTCTGCACGACGCGCCTGATCGCCGGGACGGGGGTGGGGCAGTTGTCGGCCATCTTTGACGTAGCCGGGACTGGCTTGCCGGTGATTGCCGATGGTGGCGTCCGTCACCCTGGCGACGTGGCGAAGGCCCTGGCGGCGGGGTCGCAGGTGGTGATGCTCGGGAGTCTCCTCGCGGGGACCGACGAGACACCGGGTGAGGTCATCGACGACGGCCACGGGCCTCGCAAGTTCGTGCGCGGGCAGGCCAGTTTCTCGTACATGATCGACAACCAGATTGCGGTCGACAAGCATCGTGCGCCCGAAGGCGAAGCCGGCTTCGTGCCGGTCAAGGGATCGGCCCGGACAATCCTCACGCAGGTGAGTGGCGGACTGCGGTCGGCAATGTCCTATACCGGGGCAGCGAACCTGGCCGAGTTCCGGCGTCGCGCGGTCTTCACCTTGGTGAGCAACGCCACGCTGTTCGAGAACCAACCGCACATCTTCCGCCGATAGCGCGGGGAGCTGCGTGGGACCCCCTCCCACGTTGCGACGCGAGAGGAGAGCTGGGACTATCCGCCGATCTGGCTCATTGAACGCGAGGCGCGTTGGAATGCTTCGCCCTCGTTGATCTTGTGTTTCTGTTCCTTCGCCCAGACGGCGCGACGGATCAGGCGTTCGAGTTCGGCGTCGTCAGCACCGTTGCGCATCGGGGACTTGAGATCGGTCTCATCGACCGAGAAGAGGCAGGTACGCAACTGGCCGTCAGCGGTCAGGCGGATGCGGTCGCAGGTGCGGCAGAACGGCTGCGTCACCGGATTGATGAAGCCGACGTCGCCGAGGCCGTCGCTGAACCGGTAGGTCACGGCGGTGCTTGACGGATCTTGGCCAGGGATCACATCCAGGGGCCATTGGGCGTTGATGATCGCGCGGATCTCGTCACCGGGAAGGACCTGATCGGTCTCCCAGTTGCCTTCGGCATCGAGGGGCATGAACTCGATGAACCGCATGACGTACGGCTTGCGTCGCGCGAGGCCGGCAAGGGCCAGGATGTCTTCCTCGCGCGTGAACCCGCGGACAGCAACGGCATTGATCTTGATCGGGGTGATGGTGGGATGGGCCTCGAGGGATTCGAGACCGGCCATCACCTGGTCGAGGGCATCACGGCGGGTGACCTGCCAGAAGCGCTTCTGGTCCAGGGTATCCAGGGAGACGTTGATCCGGGTCAGACCGGCGGACGCAAGTGCCGGGGCGAGGCGGGGCAGGAGGATGCCGTTCGTCGTCAGCGCGAGGCTCTTCAGGCCATCAGCCTCGAGCGGCGCGAGGCGTGCGATCAGGTCGGGCAAATCGCGTCGCAGGGTCGGTTCCCCACCAGTCAGGCGAATCTCGTTGATCCCGAGGCGCACGAACAGCCGTGAGAGGCGGTCGATCTCTTCGAAGGTCAGGATGGCATCGTTCGGAAGCCAGTCCATGCCCTCTTCCGGCATGCAGTAGGTACACCGGAAGTTGCACCGGTCGGTGATGGAAATGCGAAGGTTGCGGATCAGGCGTCCGAATGAATCGACGAGAGGCCCGGCGGTCGGGATTTCAGACAGTGCGTGGCCGTTAATGGAGGCACTCTCGGAAACCATTGGAAGGTGGCGGCGGGTTGGCTTCGTCGTCATCCTGTCTGTTGGCTTCCGGACGTGCGGGCCGGGGATTGGCGGCAATAGCCACCATGACGGCTCAGACGTATGCGACAGCGTACCACCATTCGGGGTGGGACCAATCGGAACCCCGACGACTGCGTCGTTCTAGCGTCGCGCGAGGGCAGTGCGGAGGGCAAGCAGGATGAAGACCCCCCCCATCAAGCGGTCGAACCAGTGCCCGATGGCGCGGAAGGTGCGACGGACGGTCCCGTGACCGAAGAGGGTGGCGACGACCGACGTCCAGATCATGGTGGACATCAGGATGTTGGCGCAATACAGGAGGCGTGGGGCGACAGGCGTGTTCGCGGAGACGGCCATCGCAAAGAGTGATAGGTAGAACAGTCCCGCCTTGGCGTTGAGTGAGGTGATCAGGACGCCCGTCCAGAAGGTCCGCAGGCGGGTCGGGACTTCCGTGCCGAGGGGATTCGCTTCGAGGTCGGTGTCCGGTGGGGCCGGGCGGGCCCAGCGAATCGAATGTAAATCAGGTGGGGCCGGGCGGGCGCGGAGTGCGCGGAAACCCAGCCAGGCAAGGTAGGCGGATCCCGCGTACTGGAGGATCAGGTAGACAAGGTCCGATTGGGTGGCAAGCAGGGCCGCGCCGAAGGTGGCGTAGGCGAGAGGCACGACGGTGCCGGTTGTCACACCCAAGGCGGCGGTGAGGCCGTGGCGTCGTCCGTAGGAAACGCTGTGACGCACGACGACGACGAAGTCTGGCCCGGGACTCACGATCCCAAGCCAGGAGACGGTGGCGATGGTCAGGAGTTCAGTCCAGTCAGGCATGCGGTCTCGTCGCCCGACGCGAATGGTACGGGTACCTCGTGCTGGGACCGCCGGCGCCCTCACCGGCCCATGGGAACGAACGTGTGACGGTGATCTGGCGGGCGATGTGAACACGCCTCCTCTCTTTGGCAGGTGGGTTGCGCAACCAAGAATCGTGCCGGCGAGGGCGCCGGCGGTCCCAGGGGGCCGGTGAGTGACGGATTGCCTCCGCGGGGGTGTGGCCAAGTGCGTCCACAAAGGTGCGCCACGGATGCGGGAAGCGCGTACCATCGGGGCGACATCGCGACCGGGGGCACAGATGCTGATCGGTGCCCAGGACCACCGGTTCCACGGTAAGGGGGAACGACAGTGAGCGAGTTGCGGAGCCAGCGGCTACGGAAGGTGAACCATCAGGGTGATGCCCTGCGATTGGGCATGAACTGGACCGAGGAGGATCTGGGAAAGCCCCAGGTCCTCGTGGAGAGTGCGTATGGGATGGGGCATCCTGGCACCTTCCATTTCAAGCCTCTTATCGATGAGGTTTCCAACGGCGTCTTCGAGGCGGGTGGCAAGCCCGGCATCTTTTACGCGTCGGATATCTGCGACGGTGTGGTGCAAGCGCATTCGGGGATGAGCTACTCGCTGGTCTCGCGCGATGTGCAGACGGCACTGATCGAGATCCACGCCCTAGGACATCCGCACGACGGCGCGGTGTTCATCTCTGGAAATGACAAGTCGGTGCCGGCGCATCTGATGGCAATTGCCCGGTGCGACCTGCCAAGCATCCTGGTCCCGGGTGGGACGCAGTTGAATGCGCCGAACTATGTCACCAGCGACCAGTTGTGGGGCATGGGCGCAGCGGTATCGCGGGGCGAACTGCACCAGGCAGATCTGGAATTGCACCAGAAGGGCGCGTGCCCGACTTGTGGTGCGTGCCAGTTCATGGGAAGTGCCTCGACCGGTCAAGTCCTCGCCGAGGCTCTCGGCCTGGCGTTGCCCGGGTCGGCACTGATCCCGGCACCGTTGGCAATGCACTTGCGGATCGCACGGGCGGCGGGAAAGCAAATCCTCAAATTGATCGAGATGGACCTGCGCCCTAGCCAGATCCTGACGCGTGAGGCATTCGAGAACGCCATCGTGCTGCATGCCGCGGTCGGCGGGTCTACCAACTCGCTGATCCACCTTCCGGCAATTGCCCGCGAGGCGGGGATTGACATCACCATCGACGACTTCGACCGGATCCATAGGAAGGTGCCGGTCCTGGCAAACGCCAAGACGACGGGCATGTACCCCGTGGAGTACCTCTGGTATGCGGGCGGGGTGCCGGCGGTGATGATGGAAGTGCGGGAGTTCCTGCACCTTGACTGCATGACGGTGACGGGGAAGACATTGGGCGAGAACCTCGAGGAGGTTGATCGCGGGTCGTTCTTCATCCAGACGCGCGGATTCCTGGCGAACGTCAAGGTGGAACAGCGCGAGATCATCCGTCCGCGCGAGGATCCGTTCGGGCCGGAAGGTGGCATCGCCGTGCTGCGGGGCAACCTTGCACCGGGTGGTGCGGTGATCAAGCACTTCTCCGTCCCGAAGGAGATGCACGTCCATGTTGGCCCGGCGCGGGTCTTTGATACCGAGGACCAGGCCGTGGATGCGTTGCTGGCGCGACACGTGGTTCCCGGTGATGTGGTGGTGATCCGCTACGAGGGGCCAAAGGCGAACGGCATGCCTGAGATGTACTACGCCACGGCGATCATTGCATCGAGCAAGGAACTCTCGGCGACGTGCGCGGTGATCACAGACGGCCGGTACTCAGGTGCGGCGAAGGGTCCGGCGGTCGGGCACATCACTCCAGAGGCGATGGACGGTGGTCCGCTTGCCCTGGTGCACGAGGGTGACCTGATCGAGATCCATGTGCCGGAGCGACGCCTTGCCGTGGTTGGCACGGCCGATGCGGGCCGTCTCGATCCGGCGGCGGTCGATGCCGTCCTGGCAACGCGCCGGGCATCGTGGGTGAAGCCGAAGTCGCGCCACGTCAAGGGAATCCTGTCCCTGTACGGTCGTGTCGGTGCAGGCGCGAACGAGGGCGGTTACCTGGCCTAAGGGTCGTTCGGGACTGTCTTCACGGGGATGGTCGTGCCCCTTTCCCCGGGATTCTGTTTGCGTGGTCCGGCACCATGACAAAATCTGGCATGACGGCTAATCCACGCATCCACTGACATCCACCGCCCGGTTCATCCTCGTGATGGCCGGGTGGTTCCGTTCCCACGCACGGAGTTGCGGATGCGGATAGGGTGGTTGGCCGGTGGACCAGCACGGACCAAAGGCCAGACGCGAGGGCGTGCTGGTGGAGCCCGTTGCACACAGGCCGGCATGGGGAAAGACCCATGATCCATTTCCGGAGAACCGTCCAGATCGCACCGGGCAGACAGGTGGATGCCATGGCCCGCGCGCACGAGTGGGTTTCAATTGTTAGGGAAGCCACCGGCGTGACCATGTGCGTCTCCGTCGTTACCACCGGCACTCTTGGCCGGTTGTGCTGGTCCGCAGACTACGAGAGCATGGGTGCGAGGGAAGCCGCGGGCGACAAGGCGAATGCACATCTAGCCTCGCAGGCCCTCTGGGCGAAGCAATATCAGGAGCTGCGTGACGGGACACTCCCGTTTGTCCCCGGCATTACTCACGACGAGTTCTGGCGGTACTCCTGAACCCCGCATCCGCTGACACCCGCCGCCCGGCCGTGCTGGTGGAGCCCGTCGCACACAGACCAGCATGGGGAAAGACCCATGGCAATCGTTGAACGGCGCACCCTGAAACTCGCTGGAACTCGGGAAACCTTTGAGGCGTGGGAGCAGAAGTGGATCGCGATTGAGGCCAAGTCTGGTGGCTTTCCGCCCAAGCGTTACTCGTCGGTCATGTCGGGCAGAGATCCCCAGGGCAGTGTTGTGTGGGAGCGCGACTGGGAAAGCCTCGCCGCGATTGAAGCGGGATTCAAAGGCTATGCAAATCCCGAAGCACGCAAACTGGGCGCTACCTCGAAATCCATTGTCAAAGAAGAAATAATGGAGATCCTTTGGCCCTTCTCAATTAACTGATTTTCCGTTACGCCTGACCCACCAAAGCGCTGACACGACGCCCGGGCGCGCTGGTGGAGAGCCCGTCGCACACAGACCGGCATGGGGGAAGACCCATGGCAATCGTCGAGCGTCATATCCAGACACTGCTCAACTCCACAATGGAGGAGTACAAGGCGTGGGAGAAAGGGTTCGCCGTAGCTGAAGCAAAGGTCGGCGGTTTCCCACTGAAGCGTCACTGTCGGTTGATGTCCGGAAGCGATAACTCGGGCACCGTCACGTGGGAACGAAACTGGGAGAGCCTTGCTTCCATGGAAGCCGCGTACGGGAAGACAAGCAATCTGCCCGAGGTCAAGGCGCTCCTGGCCAAGCATCGCTCAGTCCTTGTAGGTGAGAGGACTGAACTCTACGGCGTCTTGGAAATCGACTGATGTGGGATCATCAATGGTTGCTCCGCCCAAATAGGTTCGAGGACAGGTCACTGGTCGTTTCTGAGGGCTTGTGATCCGCCCACCCACTGACACCCACCGTCCGGTTCATCCACATGATGGCCGGGCGGTGCTGTTTTGACGCGCGATTGGGTGGATCGTGAAGGTTTTGCAAAAATGCCCAACACGTTGCGAGACATGCCATCACATTGTTGGTAGAGTGGTGCTCGCCAAGTTTGGCGCTGGATGAAAGTCATCGTAATGGAACTCAAGCAGACTCGCGAGGGGGTCCTGCGTTTGGGGCGTGCTGCGAGTGCCGCCGCGGTTGCGGGCACCCTTGGTCTCTTCGATGCGCGGCAGGCTGGTGCGGCACCGGCTAATGCGGATGTGCCACGTAATCGCACGTTGGTCTATCTCAATGGTGGGTCTGGTGGCAAGTACACCGACATGGGAATCGGGAACCCGTACGCCGCCGGTGCTTCGCACCAGCAGGGCAATGCTTCCATGTGGGAGCCACTCTTCTACTATTCCGCATTCGCTGACGACATGATCCCTTGGCTTGCGTCCGGCTACACCTACGCCGAGGACTACTCCTCGGTGACGGTCAATATCCGCAAGCAGGCCCAGTGGGGCGACGGGCAGCCATTCACCGCCAATGACGTAGCGTTCACCTTCAACCTGCTCAAGAACAACCAGAAGTTGACCTACGGCGGGGACATGAAGAAGTACATCAAGTCGGTTGAGGCAACGGATGACCTGACGGTCACCTTCACGTTCAACTCGCCGAACCCGCGCTTCCTCTTTGAGTACCTCGCGTTCAAGTTCGACAACGGGGTGAAGCTGCTCCCGAAGCACATTTTCGAGGGCAAGGAAGTCACCGAGTTCATGTGGTTCGACCTCGAGAAGGGCTGGCCGTGCGGCACCGGGCCGTACAAGATCACCCTCTGGAGTGAGACCCAGAAGTTCCTAGACCTCCGGGATGATTGGTGGGGCAAGGATGTCGACTTTGGCCCCGCGTCTCCCGCGGGTTCAATGCCGGACGTGCGGCGGATTGTGTGCGTGCCCTATTCGGACGACAACCGTGCCGCCCAGCTCCTCGCCGCGAACGAGGTTGATCAGAGCCTCGACTTGCGTCCGGGCACGATCAAGTCCCTGCTGCCTCAGAACAAGGCGCTCATCACCCACAGCTTCAACCGCCCGCCATTCGGCTACGTTGACTGGTGGCCGAACAGCTTCTGGGTCAACACGCAGATGGAGCCGTGGAATGACCCGGAGATCCGTTGGGCGCTGGCCTACGCGATTGACAACCAGGGTGCGGTAGACGTTGCCTACGAAGGTGCCGGACAGACCACTGAGCTGCCCTACCCGGACTATCCGGCCCTTAAGCCATACAAGGACTCGGTCAAGGATCTCCTTGCCAAGTACCCGAACAACAAGTACGACCTCGCCGAGACATCCAAGCGCATGACTGCAAAGGGCTATGCCAAGGACAGCGCTGGCTTCTGGGCGAAGGGTGGCAAGCGGCTCGTTGTCGACATCTATGGATGGGGCATCTGGGCCGACATCGGACCGGTCGTCGCCGAGCAGCTGCGCAAGGCGGGCTTCGAGTCCTCCTACAGCATGCCTCCGGACTGGTACGACCAGGCGATGCTTGGGAAGCACCCGGGCGGATGGTTCATGGGCCACGGGGCGAGCATTGCTGACCCGTACTACACCCTGTTCCTCTTCACGAGTGAGAACTCGGTCCCGAAGAACACGACGTCCGGTGGTGGTGGCAACCAGCTCAGCCGCTGGTCCAACAAGGACTTTGACGCCATCGTGGAGAAGATGAACAACATCCCGATGGGTGACCCGCGTGTCCTGGACCTGTTCCATGACGCGATGGCCATCTGGCTCAAGGAACTGCCGAACATCCCGTTCATCCAGTGGTTCCATCGGATCCCGATGAACACGACCTACTGGCAGGGGTGGCCGACGGTGCTCAACAGCTACTGCAACGGCGCCTTCTGGCACCTCACCTTCCCGCTGATCCTGCACAAGCTCAAGGCAACCCAGTAGGCATCCGGTGGTGCCTGGATCCGCGCCGGTGAACCCGGTACGACGTTCTGGCGGCACCTCCGGGCCTTGGTAGGTTCGGCAACCGCAGCGCCCGGTTCACCTTCGTGGTGGCCGGGCGTTTGCTTGCCTCCCGTTGGGGCATCGCGAACCTGGCTTACCCTGTAGGAAAATGACGTATCGGGTTCTGCCTGAAGCCGGTGCAGGAAACATCACCATGTACCAAGTGAACTTTGAGACCGTGTCAACCGTGGGTCTCGAGACATCGCCGGTGGCGAGTGCGCTTGCCGGCCTGCGAGCGAACGAGGCGCGGTACTTCAAGAACAAGTACGGCCACACCCTCACCGTCCAACCAGCCGCCGAGGCGCAGGCAACCGTCGACTGGGTGCACCGGATCCTCAAGGAGGATCGTGACCTCGTGATCGGGTCGCGACCGCTCGAGGCGACCCAGTTCGAGGCCGGCGGCATCCGCTTCGGCTACATGTTCTATCAGAGTGGGTTGTCCATCAACGTGATGTACACGATCGACGACGCCAAGAAGCGTGCGGTCGGGTTCAAGCTTTCCGAGGGCATGGAAGTCCCGGCCGAGTTGGCATCGCGCTTCAAGTTCGCGACCCAGCGCTCGAAACTCGCCGGCACGATCCGCGGGTCGTTCTTCGTGATCAAGGGCGAGCACTAGCCACGCAGCAGGGATCCGGCGTCGCTACGGGATCCATCCCGGGATCGCTGCCGCCTGCCGGATCCACGAGGCCATTTGCGCGTCGTCGGGTCGGGCATCCTCGAAGAGGTGGACATAGCGCACCTGGTCCGACTTGCTGGTGATCGGTGGCATCGGAACGAGCGAGGTCCCTTTGAAGAATGAGACTTTTAGGAACCGGGTGTAGGCGTGTGCGCCGATGAACCACCCGTTGCCTTCGATGCCGTAGAACGGCGTGTTCCACTTCACCGCCTTGCGGACCCCCGGCACGTTCGCCATGATCATGGCGTCAAGCCACGCGGCGGCGTCGCGCTTCCACCCGGGAAGCGCTGCGAGGTACGCCTGCACTGGCGCGTTGCCGTCGGCCTTCCCAATCTGCGGGTTGCCGCCGGATACGAGACGCACGGAGGTGTCGGACACCTGACCGGGCAGTGTGACCGGTGACGATATCGCCGGACGATTAGCCACGGTATCCGCGCGCCTCCGGCGAGCGTGCACGCGTTCACCGGTTTCCCCTGCCACTTGTGGTTGAGCCGCGCCTTGCTTGGGATCAGGGTCGGGGGTATCGCCGGTGTACCTTCGCGGAACCATGTGACCTCCGGTTGGGTATGGGTCCTGTGAATGGGCCGGGCTGCGTGGGGCGTTCACTCGCTTCCGAGAAGATGCAGGACGGCGTTGGTGACGGTGGTGGCGTCGATACGGTCGATGCAACGGCATCCTGGGCAGGCATCGACGGGTCCGGGACGGAAGGCGCGTACCTGCGAACAGGCGCCCGGGTCGACGATTCCGATGCCCTTGCCGGCGTACGTGCCTCCCACGGGTGCCCACGGACCGTAGACGCGTGGATCGGTCGGACCGTAGACGGCGACGGCGGGAGTGCCCATTGCGACGGCTAGGTGCAACGGGACGGAATCGTTTCCGAGGTAGGCATCGGCGCGTCCGATCAGGGCGGCAAGCGTGGCAAGGTCGGCATCGCCGGAGAGGTCGAAGATGGGCGTGCCGGGAAGTGCAGGTGGCGAGGCCCCGGACGGTTCGAGGGCGTGCCGGACGTCGGCGACAATCCGGGCATCGGACGTGTGCCCGACGAGGACGACCCGTATTCCGCGTGCGATCAGTGCCCGGATGACGGTGGCAAAGCGGTCGGCGGGCCATCGCTTGGCCGCCAGGGTCATGCCCGGATTGCTTGCGCCTCCGGGATGCACGACGACGATCGGTGCGGCGTGGGTGGCATCGGCACGGTCGGTGAGGCCGGAAACGCTCCACAGGCGGTCGGCGATTGCCTTTGCGTCGGTCGTCGGCCGGAACTCCAGACGCGCCTCTCCCGGATCCGTTGCCACGGCACTCCGGCTGGTCGCAGCATGGGCGACGGACTGGTAGAGGTCCGCCTCGTGAATGCGTATTACCCACGGGATGCGGATGGTGTGGGCGAATCCCCGCCCGGCGCTGTCGATGCCGGCGCGGTGAGGAATGCCCGCCAGCAAGGGTGCCACGGCAACGAGAGTTGACCGGTCGAGGACGATGGCAAGGTCATGACGACCGGCCCGGAACCGGGCGACCGCGCCGGGTAGGTCACGGATGCCGAAGCGTCCGGGTGTGCCGAAGGTGCCAAGGTCCTGGATGGCGTCGACCCCGGGAATGCCCCGGGCGGCCGGGAGGGACCACTGCCCGGTTGCGAGCGTGAGATGGGCTTTCGGGAAGGCGCGGCGCAGGGTGGCGATGGCAGGGCTGGAGAGGATGACGTCACCCAGGGAGGCGGGTTTGATGATGATGAGGCGACGGATTGAGGCCGGATCCGGGGCGGACCGGGTCGGAATGCCTGAACTGAGGGCGCGCGCCAGGAGGGTGATGACACGTGTGCGGCAGTGCGTGGGGGTGGTGCCAGTCATGCTGGTTGGCCGGAACCATGGCGTGAGAATGTGTCGCGGGGGTATTGCAAAGGTGCCTTCACGATCTTGCGGCGACCCGTGCGCGTTCTTGCGGGTGTGGCGCGTTGGAGAGAATACGCGGCCGGATGCGACACGATGGCACTATACGGATGGATGGGGTGACAGGGGTGGGTGCGGACGGGTACCGTGCGTGCATCCGGGGGCACGGCCAGGTGCCGGTCAGGACACCGGTTCAGGGTTGTGGGTGGGCGGATCGGGTTGGGGATCATGGGCGGGCCGGGGAGACCGGGTGATGCTTCCATGAACGAAGAGGCAGTGAAGGACGCGACATCGGTGACGGACCGCAACCCGGATCGTGGAGATGGTGGACGGGTTGCCGGGCGCGAACCGGGTCGTGATGCCGAGGATGTTCGGCGTGGACGCGAGGAGGGCCTTGCGGCGCTGAGAATCCTGGAGGCGACACGCCTTGCGGATGTCGGGGCGGCACGCGGGGCGGCCGTGGCGGATGAAGCGGCCACTCGCCGGCGCGATCGAGGCCCGGACCCGGTTCCGGACCGGCGACCTCCGGCCGGTCCCACGCCACCGGCAGGGCAAGCGAGGGCCGCGCAACCTCCGGTCACCGTGCAGATGCCGGATGTCACGCCGGGTGCCCCGACCGAACGGTTCAGCACCCTTGACGTGCTGATGGAATCCCTCGAGACGACACGCCGCGGTCTGGAACTGCAGGGCATTGCGGTCACGCGCAACCTCCGTGAGACGGAGACGCACCTCTCGCAACTGCGACAAGTCCTGCCTGAGGCATTGCAGACGCAGTCGAACCTCCGTGAACTTGCCAGTGCGTTCGAGGCGATGCGGATCCAGCAACTTGCCGCCCTCAACAATGCGATCGGCGAGGTGCAGTCGTCGCTTGCGGTCTGGCGCACGAATGCCGGCAGCGCGCTGACCGCCTTTGAGTCGTCAAGCCGGTCACTGGTGTCTTCGCAGGATTCGATCCTGACATCGATCCGGACCGAGGCGGAACGCGAACTGGGGCGCCTTGAGCGGTCGGTGGGTACGCACCTTGCCCGGATGGAGGGTGCGCAACAGGAACTGACCGCGTGGCAGCAAGGCGTTCAGGCGGCCCTGCAGTCGACGATGATCGATGCGCACCAACGCCTTGAGGAGGCCGCGGTCGGGAACCTGCGGTCACTTGGGAATTCGCTGGCGCAGATCTCCGACAAGCTTGGATCGGTTGACCGCGACCGGCAGGTCGTTGGTGAACAGATCGACAGTCTCACCCAGAAGCTCGACGCGCAGAATGCGACAGTGCGGGTCTGGGAACACCGGATCACGACGGTCGAGACGCAATCGCTACCAAGCGGAACATTCGACGGACGGGTCCAGACGATGGAGAACGAGGTTGGCCGGGTTTCCGACTACCTCCTCGCGCTTGACCGGCACCTGAATGTGGTTGATGCCCGCCTGGACGAACTCATGACGTCGCACCAGCAGATGCAGCGCGACCTGCGGGTGGTAGCGTGGCTGATGCTTGGGGCGTTGCTGGTCGTCGTTGCCGTCGTGCTCTTCGTCCTTCTCCGCGCCTGACCTCGCGCGGTCGGGTGTGATGCCTGCACGCATCCCGCAAGACGGCGTGCGCGAATGACACGGGTGCCAAGATCCGTGCCTTGCCCCTTTCCTGACCGGTCCGCCGGAACGCGTCGTCGGCCACGCTGTCCGCTCACGAACCGTGCCTGGCACACGTGTCTTGTACGGGAAGGGCAACGCACGTCGTCCGGCGCGCGAGGCGACGCCCAGGTGCGACTTGGGTGATACGTCATCCCAAACATTCTGGCCCGGATGTCACAAACCCGTGATTGCCGTACCTAGTACTGTGTGGGGTGGATGGATACCGTAATTTCGACTGTATTACGACAGTAATGTGTTGTAATACAAGATCGAGAGAGTCGTTGGTTTATGGTTGGATTCGACTCCATCACGCATGCAGAACCGGATCGTAAAAAACGTGCTACTTGACAGTGAAAGTGTTTTCTGTCATACTGCATGTGAGGCGTTCGGGGTCTGGTTCGACGGCGAGCCGGACAGGAGCATCGACGGCGTGGTGGTCAATGGCGACAGCGCAGGCACATGTCCAAAGGAGGACAAAATGGCAAGGAAGACAGGTGGTGCAGGCACAGGGGGTTCACAGGCGGTGGTGCCGGCGTCGCTGGTGACGGTGACGGCGCGCCCCGACCGCGCCCACGTGCCGGTTTCCGGTGGTGAGCGGTTTCTGGATACCGAGATCAGGGTGGCAGCGCGACCGGCACGTGCCGGGGAGGTGCGTCGGTTGCCAGTGGCGATCGGCATCGTGATCGATCGGTCTGGTTCGATGAACGGGGGCAAGATCGAGACTGCCAAGGCGGCGGCGCTGGCGGTGATCGATCAGTTGCGGGATGGCGACGAGATCGCAATCACGATCTTCGATACCCAGATCGACGTGCTGCAGCCGCGTGTCAAGGTGACGCCGGAGGTACGTCGGGGCGTGCGCCGGCTACTCGCTGGCGTTCATGCCCGGGGTGGTACTGCGCTGCATGCGGGCTGGCTGGATGGTTGCCGTGCGCTTGCCAACGGGCAGTTGACCGTAAGCGCAGACACGATCACCCGATGCTTCCTTTTGACCGACGGTCAGGCAAACGAAGGCGTTACCGATGTCAACCTGATCTGCCAAGACGTTGCCGGGGTGCGTGAGCATGCACGGATCACGACCAGCACATTCGGTATCGGTGACGACTACGCCGAGGAACTGCTGCAACCGATGGCGGTCGCCGGGGGTGGGCAGTTCCATCACCTGCGGACCCCGGAGGAGATCGCGCGGACATTCCTGGGCGAACTCGGCGAGGTCTTCGAGATCGCGGCGTCAGCCGTGGCCCTGGAGTTCGAGGTTGATGCCCGTGCAACTGTCGAGGTCGTGTCGGAGTACTGGACTGGGCGCCGGAACGCGGTTGCCGGTTCGGCGGACGGACCACGCCAGACGCTACGGGTGGAGGTCGGCGACCTGACCTTTGCCGAGGTCCGCCACGTGGTCCTGGCGCTGGGCTATCCCGCCCAGGGCGCCGGGGCGCCGGACCAGTTGGTGCGGGTCCGCGGGATCTGGCGGGTGCCCGGTGGTGACGAATCCGCGTCGCCATGGCAGGACGTGGTCTACGTCCATGCCGACGAGGCTACCTGTGACGCCGACGTGATTGATCCCGCGGTGGCGCGATGGGTTGGTGAACACCTGATCGAACGGACGCGAAAGTCGTCGTCGGCCCGGTCGAAGCGTGGCGACCTCAGTGGGGTCTTCGAGGACGAGGCGGCATTGGATAGCGTGTTAGGCGCGTTCGCCAGTGCCTCGTCACAGGTCGCGGACATGTCCACGGCTTATCGAAGGGACTCACTTCAGATGCGCCAGGCGCCCATGAGCGAGGCGTCGGCGAAGGAAGCGTCCTTCATGGCGGCAAGGGTTTCCCGGGGCCAACGCGACCTCCGTGGTGGCAGTCCCGCTGGACCGGCACGGCCGGGTATGAACCCGCTTGCGGGTGGGTCAGCGGGACTGCCTGCCGGACCGGTACCGGCCGAACTCCAGGCGCGGGCCGATGCCTTCCACGCGCAGTGGTCACTCCTCGAATCGGTGTCAGGTGGTCTTCGCCAGTTCGGGAATGGCCAGGGCCGGCGTGGGTCGTCGGATGCGGTCTGGGACGGGTTGCGCCAGACACGGGCGCGGTTCGAGGTGATCGATCTCCGGTTGCCTGGCGCGGCGACGCGGCTTGGCGAGGTTTCTCAGGAACTCGCTGGGCACGAGGTGGCGCTGCGGCAGGTCGCCGACGATCTCCTCGGGCAGGCGCTCTATGAGATCGAACCGATCGAAAACCGGGCGCGGGTCTCGCACGAACAGTTTGCCGACATTGATGTCACGATACCGGTCACCGGGCAAGTGGCAGTCGCGACCGCGGTCGAACGCAAGCGGGCAGTGCTGGCCCCGGAGATCCTGGCCTTCGTGGAGAGGCTTGCCACGCTGCATCGTGACGCGGCCGATCTCAGGCAACTGATCGGGCAGATCCGGAGCGACGTGGTCCGGGACCCGCAGGTACTTGGTGAGTGCGTGTGGCGCCTTGACCGCCTCCGTTCGCAGGCGGGTCCAGTCTTCGGGGAGGTTGCACGTCACTTGGCGCTTTCACAGGCGCCACGGCAGTGGCAGGTGGCAATCCAGCGGGCCGATGCCGTCGCGCCGGTTGCCGGGACGCCCGAGGCGGAGGAGTTCGCCACCACGGTGCTGCTGCCCGCACAGTC
>SHXX01000034.1 GCA_009693165.1 Chloroflexota bacterium | reverse complement strand
CGGATGATGGTCCGTGGCTCAACATTCCGCATGCGCGCCCCCGGTGACACAATCAGCCGGTGGGCGAGGGTCGATTCCGCAAGCGCCTTGACGTCATCGGGACTGACGAAGTCCCGCCCCTGAATGACCGCGCGTGCTTGGGCGGCCCGCAGCAGGGCGCTTGAACCACGCGGCGAGGCCCCGAGATAGACCTCCTGATGGTCGCGGGTCGCCGTGGCGATGTCCACGACGTATTCCGTGATCAGGCGATCCACATGCGTGCGGGCGACCGAAGCCTGCAAGTCGCGCAATCCATCTGCGGAAATGACCTCACTGATGGTTTCGATGGGGTGCTGTTCCTTCTGTGCCGTCAGGATGGCAATCTCATCCGCGCGGGCGGGATACCCAAGCCGGATCCGCATCATGAAGCGGTCCAGTTGCGCCTCGGGCAGAGGGAAGGTGCCTTCATATTCGATCGGGTTCTGCGTCGCCATGACGAGGAACGGCGCTGGTAGGGCGTAACTCGTGCCGTCAACGGTCACCTGACGTTCTTCCATCGCTTCCAGAAGGGCGGATTGCGTCTTTGGCGTTGCGCGGTTGATTTCGTCCGCGAGGACCATCTGGGCGTGCACGGGCCCCCGGCGGAACTCGAACTCACCGTGTTTCTGGTTGTAGACGGTCACACCGGTCACGTCCGAGGGAAGAAGATCGGGGGTGAACTGAATGCGCTTGAAGGTGCATCCCACACTCAGGGCGAGTGCGCGGGCTAGCATGGTCTTGCCCGTTCCAGGTACGTCCTCGATGAGGATGTGACCCCGGCTGAGGACTGCCATCAGGGCGAGTTCGATTTCGGTGCGCTTGCCGATGATCACGCGCTCAACGTTGGCGATGATCCGTGATGCGACCGCTGAAAGTTCTTCCGACATCGGTGCCTCGCTCAAGTTGCGGGTGCCTTCGGGCATCCCGGTTCATGGCCATGGATATCGCCTTTGCGCTGATGTGCTTGACCAGTGGCGAGTTTACCCGACTACCGGGTCGGAACCGTCCGGTGGTGCCAGGTCCACCATTGCGTCCCGATCCGGGATGGTGCCTGATGCAGTTGCCCGCTTGGCGTCATTCCACATGGTGTCCAGATCGGATGCTGCAAGCGTGGACCATTCGACGCCCCGGTTCGCGACACTGGCCTCCACATGGCTGAACCGCGCACGGAACCGGTTGGCTGACCCGCGCAAGGCTTCCTCGGCATCCACACCCAGACGTCGGGAGAGGTTCACCAAGGTGAAGAGGAGGTCTCCGACCTCGGAAGCCCGCCCGGCCTCGTCAGCCTCGGTGAGTTCGCGTGCCTCCTCGACAATCTTGTCCAGGACCCCCGTGATGTCTGGCCAGTCGAACCCGACCCGCGCCGCGCGGTCCTGGATTGACTGGGACTGCGCAAGGGCCGGAAGTGACCTCGGTACTCCGTCAAGCATCGACGTGCGAACCTTCCGATCCGTGTCTGCCTCGGTGTTGGCGACCGCATCACGTTCGGCACGCTTGGTCGCTTCCCAGTTCTGAAGAACGGCGTCGGCAGTTGTTGCCTCGGCATCGCCAAATACGTGGGGATGCCTGCGGATCATCTTGGAGACAATGCCGGCCACGACGTCACCGAAATCGAATGCGCCCGTCTCAGTGGCTATCTGGGCGTGGAAGAAGATTTGGAGAAGGATGTCTCCAAGTTCCTCCTCCAGGCCGGCGACATCCCCAGCATCGAGTTTCTCGAGGGCCTCGTAGGTTTCCTCGAGGAGGAAGCGACGGAGGCTCTTGTGGGTTTGCTCACGGTCCCACGGGCAGCCGTTGTCGGCTCGCAACCGGGCCATGACCAAGGCTAGAGTGGCTGGTTCCCGGACCGCGGAGAGTTGGTCCAGCGGCTTTACGAACACGGTTGTGAGGTGGTCCAGATCATCCCGGTGATCAAGTTCCCATAGTTCGACCGTGTTCGTGCGCATCTGGCCGGAAACGCCCGCCGCCTGGATGATCACGACCGGATGGGTGTCGGGGTAGTGCGACGCAAGGGTCAGTTTCACGTGCGTGGCAACCCGGCGGCTATGGATCTGGCAGACAAGGATCGGCACGGTGGGGTCGATTCTGGTCACGGAGAGTGAGTCAACGATGTGCAATCCGTCGGCGACATCGACATCGAGGAGTGGGGCGATTGCGTCGATGAACGAGAGACCCGGAACGACGGTGACTGTGATGCCACGGTCTCGGCATTCGTCACGCAGCCTGAGGACTGTCGCTTCGCCGATGGATGGATGCCCGGGTACGGCGTAGACCAGTGGGGTGTCGGACTGATGTCCGATGCGGTCGAGAAGGGAGGCAACAATGTCCCGGTAAACGGTCTCGAAGTCAGCGGCTTCCTCGTAGATGTGGTCGAATGACGGGGCAATGGCAAGCAACGGCCATTTTTCCACCGTCGGATGGATGCGGGTACGAAGGACAAGCTGTCCCGACGAGGCGGCACCGGTGATGACCGCGGTGGCCCGGGCGGTCAGGTGGTCGGGGTCCCCGGGACCGAGGCCAACGACGATTACTTCATTCCATTTGCGTGATTGGTGTGTACCCGAGATTGATGTCGAAGATGCCTCAGCCACGAAACGCATCCAAGCCGGTCAGGTGCCGTCCGATAATCAAGGCGTGCACTTCGTCGGTCCCCTCATACGTGAGTTCGCTCTCAAGATTGGCTGCGTGACGGAGTGACACGGTTGTATCGAGGATGCCGATGCCACCGAGTATTGTCCGTGCGGTCCTGGCCACGTCGAGGGCGTCGCGGACATTGTTCAATTTTCCGAGTGAGACATCGGTGTGGTGGAGGGCGCCACGTTCCTTGAGGCGTGCCAGATGCAGCGCCAGCAGCTTGGAACGCACGACGGCGGCGTACATGGTGGCGAGTTTCGACTGGGTCATCTGGAACCCGGCGATGGGACGGCCGAACTGGATGCGCGAGGACCCATGGGCGAGGGCTTCCTCGAAGCACGCTTCAGCCGCACCTGCAACCCCCCAGACGATGCCGTAGCGGGCCTCATTCAGGCATTTCAGGGCGTGGCCAAGTCCGCGCGCGCCGGGCAACCGGTTCGTTTCAGGGATCTTGCAATTCTCAAGGAAAATCTCACTGCTCGCGGACATCCGGAAACTGAGTTTCCGGTGGATTGCTACCGGACGGAAGCCCGGAGTGCCGGCGTCTACCAGAAATGCGCGGATCGCCCCGGCGCCGTCCCGGTCGGCCAGCGAAACTTCGTCGTCGTCGACCAGCCGTGCCCAGATCACGGTGACACCGGCGAAGGTTGCGTTCGTCGCCCACATCTTATGGCCGTTGAGGACGTACCCAGACGCCGTGCGTTTCGCGGTGACTTCAAGTCCACCGGGATCGGATCCGTGCGCCGGTTCGGTGAGCGAGAAGGCGCCGATGGTCTCGCCACGCTCCATCCGGGGCAGGTAGGATGCCTGCTGCACTGGGGAACCGAAGAACCGTATGGCTGACTGGGCAAGGTGAGTGTGGACCGACACCATGCTGCGGACGCCGGCGTCAGCACGTTCGAGTTCGAAGGCGATCAGGCCTGCCTCGACCGGGCCGTAATGTTCGAAAAGGCCGGCTTCGGCGGACGCATCCACGATGTCACGCGGGAAAACACCACGTTCGTAGCAGTCGGCGACGAACGGCAGGACCTTTGCCCGCACGAACGAACGCACACGGTCACGCAAGTTGAGTTCACTTTCACTCAACAAGGTGTCGAAGTGGGAGTAGTCGGGTGTTGGATGGGCAGGAATGGTCATCGGACGCTCAAGGATAAGGGCCACGAATGGCGAGGGCATCTGCCACGCGCTTGATGGCCATATCCAGGGCACCTTCGCGAAGGGTCGTTCGCATTTCCAGCGAGTGATCCCACATCTTTGCAAAGCCGACGGACGTCACCTGCCGTGGTTGTTGACGAACCTGGTCCGCAGACCACAGGAAGCGCTGGGAACCTTCAACCCAGTCGGAGTCGCTGACGATCACGCCGGCGTTGCTGCAGAGGATGTCTGGCACGACAGTGATCCCGCGTTCCCTGAGGATGTGGTCCGCGTCCGGGATCGTCGGACCGTTTGCCCCTTCGATAATGACCAGGGACGAAATGTCGCGCGCGTTTGACGCCGTAATTTGCGCTTCGACTGCAGCTGGGAAAAGGAGGTCGCACGGAAGGTGCAGGATCTCCCTCGTCCCGATTGCCCTCGCGCCCGGAAACCCGCCGACGGTGCCATGATGGCGAACGTGATCCGAAAGTGCGTTGATGTCAATTTGATCACAGTTGGAAACGCCCCCGTCAATGTCGCTCACGGCGACGCTGACCGCGCCAGGAGCGGCAACCAACTTTGCCGTGGATGCCCCGACGTTGGCGAAACCCTGGACGCCGACGTGCGTGGTGCCAAGCGGGATATTGAGGCGCTCACAGGCCCATCCGGTGCAGTAAGGAATGCCCCCGCCGGTTGCTTCGGCACGACCTTCCGGCCCGCCGCTGCTGATTGGTTTGCCGGTGACCAATCCCGGGTCGGCATGCCCAAGGTGCATTGACAGCGTGTCCATGAACCATGCCTTCGCTTGGGGGCCGGTCCCGAGGTCAGGCGCGGGAATGTCGATCTCCGTGCCGAGGATGGGCGAGAGTGGGGTCGCGAACCTCCGGTTCAGGCGTTCGCTTTCACTGAGTGTGAGTGTTCGGGGGTCGCAGACGACGCCGCCCTTTGCACCGCCGAACGGCAAGCCGACGAGTGCGCATTTCCAGGACATCCACATTGCACGTGCACGGACCTCATCAATCGAGACTGCCGGTGCATAGCGAAGGCCTCCTTTGGCAGGGCCGCGGGATATGCTGCGCTGCACGCGAAACCCGGTGAAGCTGCGGACTGAGCCGTCACCAAGGCGCGCGGGAAATTTCACGGTCAGTTCACGTTTGCAGATGGCAAGTCGTGCGTGCAGTTCGTCAGGAAGAGACGTCCGGTCCACACTCTCGGATAGTTGCCTTCGGGCCATTTTCCACGGGTTGGCGTCTCTGCCGTCGGGGGATGTGCGGCCTTCCATGGTCATTGCTGGAACCCATTTCGGTACCGGCTGGGCGGCTTTGGGTATCTCAAACTGGTCATGCGCCAGCCCTGCATTCGCGCTTTCCAAACCCTGCATGCAACGGAACACTCACGGCACGTTGGAAGTCACTCCATACTGACGCCAAGCATGCGAGAATCACCAGACGGTTTCGGGCGGTACCGTGCGCATGGAAATCGCGAGTGCCGCGGCCGGATCCGACCTGCCTGCGCGAGCAATGAATACCGGCAACCGAAGGCAGGGACGCGCCGCGTGACGGCGCCAAGATGGGGCAGAAGCCAGTGAAGTGTGCGGGATGTGGAACTGAGCTCCCAAAGATTGCGGGAGCGTGCTGGAGTTGCGGCCTGGTTGTGCCCCGCGCTCCTGAAGAGTCCGGGACGACCCCAGACCGGCGGGGAGGCGCAAACGTGCCTGCCTCCGTGGCATCGACAGGGCTTTCTTCATGGCGCGCCGCCTCGGTTGGCGCCGAAGATGCCGTGATCGTGCCAGTTGTTGACTCACCGGCCTCTCCCGAACGGGTGATTCCGTCCAATAAGGATCGGTTTGCGTCGACGGCAGCTTCCGGGCCTCGAGCCGCGTCGACCTTCGGTGGGACGCACCTTGATGAGGTGGTAATTGACGCGACCGTTGCAGGGGCGTACCGACGCGCTTTCAGGACTTTCGGAGGTTCTTTCGGGGTATTGCTCGTTGCCGGGACTCTGGCGGTCATCATCGGTTCGGTTGTTGGGTGGGTTGTAGGACTTGCCTTGCAGGCGATTGGAGAGACCCAGGCGGTTTCCCCGATCGCAACGGTGTGCAATCTTGCAACGCAGGCGCTTGTCGTCACGCCATTGTCAAACGGCTGGCAATACGTCTGCCTGCGAGTGGTGCGTGGCCAAGCCGCGGCCGTTGGCGACCTATTCGAGCCATATCGCGGTCGGCTATTCGTGACCGCAATGAGTTCTCTGGTTCAGGCACTCCTGGTCGCCCTGTCTAGCCTGCCGGTCGCGATTGCTTTCGTTGTCGTCGTCATGACCGGCGTGGTGCCATTGGGAGGCACGCGGCTTGCCGAGGGTGACGTGATTCCCTTTCTGGCACGCATTGGTGCCCCAAAACTCATTGGACTGCTGGTCGGATTGATTGCGGTGCTGATCCCACCGTTCATCGTCAGCGTGCGCCTCAGCCTCATGAGTTACCTCGTCATCGATGAGGGACGAGGACCTTTGGAGGCGGCGGCCGTGAGCTGGTCAAGGAGCCGCGGTTCGGTGCGACTGCTGGCCGGGGTAACCATTGCCGGTGGGTTGCTGATTGCGTCCGGGATGATTGTCTTCGTCATCGGCATGGTTCCTGCCCTCGTGGTGTTCTTCCTCGCGCACGCGGCTGCATTCGCAGCGGTCACGACCAGGCAAGCGGCCGAGCAAGCATCGCGCCGGCCGACGCATACCTTTGAGGGTCTTGCGTAGCTGCCTGTGTGGTCGTCGCGCACGTAGACGACAGTTGACACGCCTTACGAAGCGGTATCGCGTTCGAGGATGAGCCAGGCGGGCCCCACGGATAGCCGGATTTCCGGGAGTTTCGCGCGCGCCGCCAGCCATTCAAGTTCTTGTGCGGTGTACGACGAACGGATACTGCTCGACGGTTCGTCAAGTGACGCAAGCGCTTGGGGTGCAATCGCATCCTGCCAGGCACGGGCAAGGACCCAAAGGGCGACCGGAGGGTCGCGACGCAGGTCAGCGATCACATACCGGCCAGTCGAGGTGAGGACGCGCCGGATTTCCGCCAAGGTCCATTCTGGTTCGGGCCAGTTGTGGAGTCCGCCGGAGCTGATAACAAGGTCAACCGACCCCGGCATGACTGGAAACGCATGACTTGACTGTTCGACGAATGTGACGCGCGCGTCGAGACCAAATCTCCCGGCAGTCTCTTTGACGCGAGTACGCGCCAATGCACCCATGCCTGCCGTGCCGTCGCTCGCGATGATCTTGGTGTCGCGGGCGGCAGCCTTGGCGATCGCCCCTGCGAGGCCTCCCGGTCCGTGGTCAAGTACCAGGATTGTTGGGGGCCGCAGACTGGGTCGACGTCGCAATGGGGTGACTGCATGTCGTGCAAGCCACCAGTGAGCGAGACGCCAGGGCATTGTGCGCTCTAGCCGTGACTGCGCATGAACTGCGGATGGTTCGCATGAGGCGGCTGCGCCAGGAATTCTGCCGGTCGGGTAGGTGTCAACTGCGGTACGCATGAACCGCGCGAGCAATGCCGTGCAAACCGACGCCCAGACCGCAAGCATGGCCCTCGTCAGCATGGCGACGACCAAGGTGACTTGAGGGCGATGGCAAGCGTCATTCCGCGGATTCTACGTCCGTGGCAGTCTGGGTTCGGGGAACCGGGTGGCTTTCCTTGATGCGTCGAACGGTCGCCGACGGGCTTGTCACTGGAATGGACGTGCCGGGATCGCACCGGACGAGCAGGTCGGACCCAATTTCCGTCAGGAAACGGGAAGGCGCGGCGCGACGGTTCTGCCGGAATGTGCATGCTGAAAGCGTCAGGGAGGCGCGTGCCCGAGTGGTACCGACGTAGAAGACCCGGCGCTCCTCGGCCAAGTGTGCCGACCCTGGGGTATCTGAGTTTTCTGACCCTGAACCCAACTGATCGCCGTCCGTCTGCGCTGGCTGGTACTTCAAGGGGAAGACACCATGCTCGCAACCAGGCAGGTAGACGTGATCGAACTCCGCACCTTTCGCCGCGTGGACGGTCGAGAGGCGGACGGACCCGATGTCCTCGCGGGGACCGTCAACCTGGGTCGACAGGACCACTTCGTCGAGAAAGAGGCGAAGGTCCGAGTGGCGCGAAGCGAGATCAACGAGTAGGTCCAGTCGACGACCGCGTTCCCGCGCATCATCGGGATGGGTGTGCGTCAGGTGGTCCCGGTACTTTGCAAGGTCGATCGCTGACCGGACAAGGTCGGGGAGGCGGTAACCGGAGGCGAGTTGCGCTCGAAGCTCATCAATGATCGCCAGAAGATCGTAGGCACCCTCGGGTGCGCGCCCTTCTGCAGTCAGGCGACGCAGTGCCCGAACAGGGTTGCGCGCCGAGGTGTCGATCGTAAGCATCTCCCGGCCAATCGCAATGACCATTGCGGGACCCAACCCCCGGCGTGGGGTGTTGATGATTCGCCAGAATGCCGCCGCGTCGTCATCCGTTCGCGCAACCCGGAGGTACGCGAGGACGTCACGGACTTCCTCGCGGCCGAAGAAGGCCACGCCACCGACGACAATGAATGGCAAGTCGGTACCTTTGAGCAACGCGGCTTCAATCGGGCGCGTCTGCGCGTGGGTGCGGGTCAGGATGGCGATCTCTGAGGGTGGGCAACCATCGCGAAGGCGCGTCTCTATGTCGGCGGCGATCAATGTGGCTTCGCGATCCGGATGGTTTGTGGTCCAGACCCGGATCTGGTCGCCGACTTCGTTTTCGGTCCAGAGGCGTAGTCGCGGTGCGTGGTTTCGGGTGGCAGCCCCCCTTGTCGTGGATGGAACGACAGGTCTTGTTGAGGCGGGTGATGCGTCGCGCAGGCGCTGGGCGACCGCGACGATGCGTCGCGTGGACCGGTAGTTCTGTTCAAGTCGGATGACCGTTGCGGGGTGCCACGTGTCAAGAAAGCGTTCCACAACCTGCGGACTCGTTCCGCGGAATGCATAGATGCTTTGCTCCGGGTCAGCAACCACGCACAGGTCTGGCGGATCGAGTTGGGCGATGAGGCGTTCCTGGGCAGGATCGGTGTCCTGGAACTCGTCAACCAGGAGGTGCCGCGTGCGGGCACGGACCCGTGCCCGAAGGTCGTGATCGGCACCGAGTGCGAGGGCAGAAAGGGCGACGAGGTCGTCAAAGTCGAATGCGTTGGCCTGGGCAAGTTCCTGCTCGTATGCCGCGAAAATCGCATCGATGTCGCGGGATGCCGAAGCTTTGTCGGGGTGCGGACGTGCCGTCCGCTTGATCAGCGAGATGGCGCGGATGGTTGCCGCAACAACATCGGAACGGGTCCGCGACGGGTCCTTTGCTTCGTTTCCAGCGTCACCAGTCTGGGCACTGCCACTTCGCATCCCAAGCGAATTCAGGACCCTGCGCACGGTTCGTTCGGTGTCGTCGTCGTCGTAGATCGAGAAGTCACGTGTACGCCCGAAGGAACGCGCCCCACCCGCACGGAGGATCCTCGCACCAAATGCGTGGAATGTTCCCGCCCAGACCGCAGGTCGGGGCAACGTCTCCTCCGGGACATCTGCAGATTGGACGGCTCCGCGTACCGCGGGTGCGAGCATCATGGCGACGCGCTCTCGCAATTCTGCACCGGCGCGACGCGAAAACGTAATGGCGGTTATCTCGCGGGCCGGGATCTGCCGTGCGACAAGAAGGTGCCCAATCCTGGCCGTCAGGGCGCGTGTCTTCCCCGCGCCAGGTCCGGCGAGGACCAGCAGCCGTCCGTCCGGACGCGTAGCGACCTGACCCTGTGCGGAATTCAGATTTCGGAGGTACCGGGGAGGTTCAGGCATCGTGGGTCAGTGCGGGCCACCGACCACGACGTCGCCACATGGTCCGCCTCCGGTTGCGTCGTCGACGGTCACCTCGGATCCGTCGAACCGGTAGATCGGCCGGTACCAACGGCTGAGTTCACGCGCAGACTCGCCGATGTAGTGGCAAATGAAACTGCGCCGGAACCGGTCGGTGGTTCGGTTCGGTTCAGACCCGTGGATGAGGTTTCCTCCGAAGAAAAGGACATCACCCGCCGCGAGGTTGGGTGCGACTGGCACCAAGCCGGACGGAACGGGAACGAACTCCCGCGTGAAACTCACCGCCGGGTCCGCTTCTTCGGGGCAAAAGAGGTCCATGTCGTGGCTGCCGGGAACGACATTCAGGCCACCGTTATCCCGATCGGCAGGGTCGATGGCAACCCAGGCGGCTAGGCACGTTCCCGGGTGGACCTTGAGGTAGAAGTTGTCCTGATGAAGGGCTTGGCCGCGTGCTCCGGCAGGTTTCCAATAGAACATTGACTGGGCGGCGATGGCCGGTTCGCCGAGGAGTTGTTCGAGCGCAACCCCAAGTCTTGGATGGAGCAAAAAGGACTGGAGAACTTCGCTTTGGCGATGCGGGTGCATCATGCGAGGGTAGGCCTGGAGCGGATCGGTTGCGTCTTCGATCGCCACTCGCCTGAAGCAACCGGGCAATTCGAGATTGTCCCGGTGCAAACGCGTGATCTCTGAGGTGATCGAAGCGACATCCTCTGGTGAAAAGAACTGATGGGCGATAACAAAGCCATCCCTGGTAAATGACCGCATCTCGTCAGCACTGAAGGTTGCATGCTCACCGCTTGCAGACGCGATGGTTGTCATTTCACTGATAGCCATGATCGCTCTCCCCGAACTCTCGACTCGATGGAGTGAAGGCCCAAGTAAGCAATGGTGCTCACCACGGGCACGCCTTGGGGCATTGTGGCACACCCGTGCGTACACTGTCCCATCGCATTCCGGACCCTCTAGCGGGCCACGAAGTGTGCACGATTGAACCGTTTGGACGCGCCGCCGTGATGGCGTGCGCACCTGGAGGGCACTTGGCAATGGTTGCGTCGGTTGACAAGCACTCGGCGCGGGGATCTGGATGGTGGTTGCCCTTGTCTCCACTTGGGCGGACGTCTCTGCGCGTCACAAACCTGTGCGTGGGTTGTGCACCGCTTGGTGACATGCCCGATACATTCGCCTACTCAGTTCCCGAGGATCGCGCCCTTGAGACTGTCCGCGCGAGTTTCAACGGTCCAATCAACTTCATTGATACCGCTGCGTCCTATGGCGATGGCGAGAGTGAACGTCGGATCGGGTTGGTGATCCGGGAGTGTGGTGGGATCCCGGATGGCGTCGTTGTGGCCACGAAGGCAGACCGGGACCTCAAGACTGGTGATTTCAGCGGTGACCAGATGCGCCGCTCGGTCGAGAGAAGTCTCCGTCTCCTCGGGGTGGACCGTTTGCAACTGGTGCACCTGCACGACGCGGAGCACACGACTTTCGAGAACATCATGTCGAAGGGTGGCCCGCTTGATGTTTTGCAGAGACTGAAAGCTGAAGGGGTCATCGAGGTGCTCGGGGTGGCGGGTGGCCCGATTGACCAGGAGATCCGGTATGTCGAGACGGGTGCCTTTGATGCAGTCATTACCCACAACCGGTACACCATTCTCAACCGGAGTGCCGACGCACTGCTTGAGGTTGCGCGTGCGCGTGGCGTCGCCGTGCTGAATGCTGCCCCCTACGGCAGCGGCATGCTCGCCAAGGGCCCCGACGCATATGCGCGCTATGCATATCAGGCTGCTTCTGATGTGATGGTTGCACGAACCCGAGAGTACGCTGCGATCGCCGATTCCCACGGTGTGCCGTTGGCGGCTGTTGCCCTGCAATTCAGTGTGCGTGACCCGCGCGTCACTTCGACAATCATCGGAATGACCCGCCCGGAACGGATTGACCAGACGGTAGAACTTTCCAACGTGGTCATTCCTGACCAACTTTGGCGGGATATCGCGTCGGTCGCGTTTGACGCTGAAGATCCGGAGGCGTCGCGCTGGAAGTGATCGCCTGGTCTGGCGGGGCCTATCTTGGGGAATCGACCTTCCTACTTGGGTAAGGTCGAGAGGAAGTGGTAGGCGGGGATATACCGGCTGTTTGCCGCAAGAGCGCGCTGATACGATGCGCGGGCTTCGGCAAACCGGCCGGATTCCTGCAACGCCCTTCCCTTGAAGAAGTGACTTTCCTCGAGGTCGGTGGTCTGGGCGAGGTTTGCGTTGGCAAGCGTGAAAACGTCATCAAGCCGACCTTCGGCGAGGTAGGCGTCAAACGGACCGAACTGATACCAGAGCATCCGCCAGGGCAGCTTCAGCAACCTTGCTTGGTCAAAGGACTCGGCAGCTTCGGCGGTGCGACCAAGTGCGGTCAGGCTCATCCCCTGGTTGAACCAGACGAACGCATCCTTGGGGCTTTCGGCGAGTTCCCTCGATGCAGCTGCCAGAGCCCGGAGGTTCTGCGGTTCAGTGTCTGCAGAACCTGCGATTGCGATTACGGCCTGCGCTTGCGCGGGTCGGTAGATCGGGATGAAGGTGCGGTTGAACGCGCGCCAGTCGCTATCGAACTTCTCATACGGGTGAGGGACGTTGACCCCGGGTGCGAGATAACTGTCGTACGACGTAAACCGGGCGGTGGCATCGTCGTACCCGACAAGCAGGCGATAGTGCCCCATCCAGTCCTTGCCGTCAGGATTGAAGCCGACTTCGACGATCACCGGAATACTCTCGGCTACGAGGCGCTTCAGCATTATGAGGTCGCCGCCGACCCGCCACTCCGCGTTCAGACCACGCGAGCGGGCATAGGCGACCATCTCGGATGGACCGACATTCTTGTCATCCTTGCTCGTCTTGAGGAAGTTCACGGCCGCTGCCTGGTTCTCCGCGCGGCCCAGGGCCGAGAGCGCCATGGTCACTGTGGCAGGCCCGCAGTTATTCCATGTCTGCCAGACGTGGGTTACCGGCCCGATGCGCGCTGATGGGGGAGGCGGAGGCAGCGTAGCCCCCGGCACGTCTGGTTCGGGTGCGTCGCGGTTCGGTTCGGATGGCGGTACCGCCTCGCCACTGACCATCCGAGATGGCGTGCGCGCCGACGGAGGAGGAACGTAGGAGGCTTCGGCACTGCGGAAACTAAGCCGCATGCGGGAGGTGATCGCATCGAGGGTTCGTGTGCCGGGAACATGGATCGCGCCCGAGGTAGCCGCCATTACACCAGCAAAACCGACCACAAAGCAGGTCCCGATGATCCCCGCCAGTCGGGCAATGCCGATGCGCGAACCCACCATTGCAGGGCTTCGCGTGGTCAGTGCGCGCGAAGACGTCTCACTCTGGGTTGCAATCCGATGAGATCCCTGACCACCACCCGAACTGCCTCTCTCCTGACCAGCGGTGCTTCCTGATCCCGAGGTCCGGCGGAGGGTGGTCGCGCCGAACCTGCTTTCAAGGTGCCGGGACCCGAGGACCAAGAGGCCCGCCCACGTGGCAATCCTTGTCAAGACCGTTTCGGGGTGTTTAGCTGACCCTCGTGCCCGCGAGAACCGCATGGTGCCCCCGACTTGCGGATGAAAGGGGTGCGCGTCCATGCTGCTCATCGATCACCAAGTTCTGGGGTGCGCGTCTCGGGCGCATTGCGACAGTGATTGACCCACTGCCCTACCAGAGACAGTAAACTGCCAGACGGTTTCCGGCGGATCAATTGAATCGTATCCCATCAAACCGACGTTGGCAGCGACGCATATCTGGGTGACTGCCCGGGGTCTGTTCGTGCCGGGGCCCACTACCGATGCGCTAACTGCTTCGGCCTGGAGGGCTATTCGTTTGCTTCGCTGCGCCACGGGATCGCCAGATGTTCGACAGCAACGACCATCAGGAAGGCCGCGAGTGCCAGGGCAGTCGAAACCGCGATCGTCGCCCACAGGCGAGCGACCCGGTATTCAAAAGTCGCTGCGACGATGAGATAACCCAACCCACGATCCGAACCAATCCATTCGGCGACAATCGCTCCGAGTACCGAACTCGTTGCGGCGATCTTTAGGGAAGCGAACAAATAGGGAAGGCTCGCCGGCCACCTGACCAATCGGAAAACCTGCCACTGCGAGGCCGCCAAAGCGTGCATGAGTTCAAGCTGGTCTTTTGATGATGATGCGAACCCTCGGGACATGTTCACTAGGGTGGGAAAGAACGAAATGAGGGCGGCAATCGCGATTTTCGGCGCGTAGCCGTTACCCAGCCAGACCACCAGGAGCGGTGTGATTGCCACCAGCGGAATGGTTCGAAGTCCGATTGCGACCGGATAGAGCATGCGGGAGAGGGGTGGAGCGTAGACGAACCCGGCGGCGAGACCGGTTGCGATCAGATTGCCGATCACGAATCCCCCCATTGCCTCGAGCAAAGTCGGTTGCAGATGGCGAACCAAAAGTGCCCAATCCCGTTCGATTTGCAAGGCGATGACCGTTGGTGCCGGAAGCACATAGAGGGGGATGCTCCAGATTGAAACCGACGCTTCCCACGCCAGGAGTAGTGCCGCAAGGCCCCCGACGCTGACAAGGGCCCGCCCGAACGCCCTCCGCATGGTCGCGCGAGGAGTTGACCGGTCGGGTGAATGCCCTGCGCCCGTCATCGGCTGGCCTCCTCAAGCGCCAAGCGGATGCGAGACACAATGCCGAATGTCTCGGGGTCGCGCTTCAGCGAGAGCGGTCTCGGCCGGTTGAGCGGAATGGGGAACTCTGAGATCACCCGTGCGGGGCGTCGGCTCACGACCACAACTCGGTCGGCGAGGAAGACCGCTTCCTCAATGCTATGGGTCACGAATAGGATTGCCGCCCCGGTCCTTGCCCACACATCGAGAAGCTCGAGGTTTAGCCTGTCCCTGGTGAGTTCGTCCACGGCGCTGAATGGTTCATCCATCAGAATGAACCGGGGTTCGTTCGTCAAGGCGCGGGCTAGTGCGCACCGTTGACGCATTCCCCCGGACAATTGATCAGGACGCGCATCCTCGAACCCGTGCAGGCCTACTTGGGTGATGGCTCGATCAACGACGTCCGCGCGGTTGGCACGTGAGACGCCGGCAACTTCAAGTGGCAATCCGACGTTCTCGCGGACGGTCCGCCATGGAAGCAGGGCGGGGTCTTGAAAGACGACCCCGCCAAGACGCTTGCGCCGTGCCAGATCCGGTGAAGTGCCGAGCACCGTGACCTCACCTCGATCTGGCACGAGAAGGCCGGTGGCAAGTCGCAAGGCAGTCGATTTGCCGCATCCTGAGGGACCGACAATTGCGACGAACTCGCCGTGACCGACGCTCAGGGACAGTCCCGCGACCGCAGGGACCTCACGTCCACCCTTCAGGTGGAACGTGAGGTGGCAGTCACGGAATTGAAGCGCCTCACGCGAAGAGGTGACATCCAATCCAGACCCTTCGTGCCGAGACAACTGCGACCGGTCGCCGACGCGCGGGTTCACGCCCCGATTTTGCCGACTTTGTCGAGGATGTCGAGCGTCATCACGTCGTCGGGGTTTAGGGCCTTCTCAAGTTGCTTGGTGCGATTAAGAAGGATGTCATGGCCGGATTGCCAGACCGCGCGATCCATCCACAGGAGCCCCTTCTGCTTCGTGAAATCAGTCTGGATGAGTGGAGTCTCGCGCTTGAGTTCCAGGACTTGGTTGTCGAGTTTTAGACCTTCGCCATATTTTTCAACGACAACCTTGGCGGTCTCGTCAGGGTTCCGGATGGCGTAATCCCATCCACGGGCGGTCGCCCTGGTCCATGCGATCAGCAGGTCTTTCTTCTGGCTAATCGTCTCGTCCAGCGCAAACGGAGTATTCCAATAGAAGCCGAACCCAAGATCCGAGTACGGAACATAGCCGATCGATTCCCCCGCACCTTCAAGGCTGATGACCTGGTTGGTCACAAGGCCCGTGAGGATGTCAACTTGCCCGGTCAAGAGCGGCTGGACATCAAATCCCACCGGGACCAGCGTGACGTCCTCAACCTTGAGGTTGTTGATCGACAACATTGCTTCAGTGCTGGCACGTGCCGTCTGCTGGTGACCGATTTTCTTGCCCTTGAAATCGGCGATGCCGTTGATCCCCGACTTCTTCTGCCAGAGGAAACATCCCGGGCCCTTCTGGAAGACCGCACCGAACGCCTTGACCGGAACGCCCTGGGCACGGGCTAGCATCAGGGAGGCGCCTCCGGACAGACCGATCGTATCGGTCTTGCCGGCGACAGCCTGGATCTCCGGAAGGTTCTGGGCCGACGGATTGACGGTGAGGTCGATGCCTTCGTCCTTGTAGAAACCCTTCTCGATAGCGGCGAACACTCCAGCGAATTCGGTGTTCTTGATCCAGGAGAGCCGCAGGCTGAGCGGAACCGATGGCTTGGCCGTGGGTGCCACGGTCGGGGCGGCGGCAGTGGGAGCCGCTGCGGCAGTGCTTGGGGGCGCTGCTGGCGCCTTGGTTGCCTGGGCGGGTGCCGGCGCCTCCGAGCCGCACGATGCAAGGCTCAGGGCGGCAAGACTTCCGAAACCAGCGCGGAGAAGGGACCTGCGACCCGATGAACCCACAACGACCGTGAGCTTGCTGGCTTTGCCAAACATGGTGTTTGTCTCCTTGGGACCGGTGACCGCGAAGCTGCTACGTGGTCTCCCTACCCAATAATAGACTGCCGGTCGCCAAACCGCCGTTTCAGGGCCGGACGTCGCCGGAATTCAGTCCGCTGCATTTGCGGCTCGTGCGCTCGGGATGTTGGCACCCACGCTGCGCAGGAGCAACCCCCGCAGGGTAGGCAAGGTGTCCTCGAGCGGTTGCGGCTTCTCGGCATAGAGCCACCTGAGCACGACTTCGTTCAGCGCTCCCATCCATGCGGTGGCCGCGAGTTCCGTGTCCTGTTGCGGGATTGCACCTGCCTGGACGGCATCGTCAAGGTGGTGGGCAATGACGGTGATGAACCGAGCATGGATGCCGACGAGGCGTTCCTCAAGCCCGACCGCTTCGACGAGCAGGAGGCGTGCGAGGCGCCGCCGCTGTCCAAACGCATCGACCACGATTGACAAGGCCATGTCCAGGCGCGCGATGGGATCAGGCGCCGTGGCGAGACGGGTCTCGATTCGCGCGATCAGACGGTCTACCAGATGGGCGAGAAGGGCGCTGAAAATGCCTTGCTTGTGCGGGAAGTGGAAGTAGAAGGCACCTTTGGACGAGTTTGACAGCCGGACAATCTCGTCCACGGCTGTCCCGTGATAGCCCTTTTCGGCGAATACATCGGCCGCAACGTCAAGAAGACGCTCACGGGTTTCGGATGGTTCGTGCGGTCCAGGAGGTCGCCCGGCACGCCTGCGAATGAACTCCACCATCTGAGAGGCCATGGTACCGGTCAACCCGTGGCGTCGGCAGACTTGACAGGCGCCCGGATCATCCCGTACCATTTTACTGTATAAAGTTGATTGACGAACTTTTCTATTAAGCGAGAGGAGCGGGTGATGGTCACCGGACATGCGAGGCCGACTGCAAGTCGGTTTGGGCGTCGGCAGGCGATTGGGGTTGGGGCAGGTGGTGCATTCGCGGCGGTTCTGGTCGCGTGCGGTGCGTCGGGCGAGCCTGCTGCCCCGGCGAAGCCGGCGGCTACGAGCGCACCTGTGACGGCGGCCCCCGCACCTCTCGCAACCAAGGCGCCTGCTGCCGAGCCAACCAAGGCAGGGACGGCGCCAACAGCTGCTACCAAGGGATTTGCCAATCCGAATCTGATCGTCAGCCCCGATTGGCTCAAGCAACACGCCTTGGATGCGGGTCTCAGGATTATCGACGCGCGTGCTGCAGCCGACTACGAGAAGGGACACCTGCCCGGCGCCGTCAACCTTCCCGTCGTCGAGACTTTTGATCCCGCGCAAGCGAAGAACCTTCCAGATACCAAGGAAAAGCTTGAGGCACTCTTCGGACAGAAGGGGATAGCGAATGCATCGCGGGTCGTGATCTACGACAACGGCAAGGAGACCCCTGCCGCGAGACTGTTCTGGACACTTGAGTACGCTGGTCACACGAACGTGGCGGTACTCGACGGCGGACTGAAGGCCTGGGCCAGTTCAACATCGATCGACGCGGTTTCCGTGCCAGCGGCGACGTTCGTGTCAAAGCTTGATCCGTCGAAGCTGCCAACCAAGGGGCAGTGTGCCTTGGCAATCGGTGATCCGACGAAGGTCGTCCTTGATGCTCGTTCACCTGCGGAGTTCCGAGGCGAAGATGTGCGGACCAAGTTTGGCGGGCACATCCCTGGCGCGATCAACATCGAGTGGACGGAAAACTTCGGTCCGGCGACGCAACTTCGGGAGCCAGAGGCCTTGACGGCGCTCTACGAGGCCAAAGGCGTAACGAAGGACAAGGAGGTCTACGCGCTCTGCCAAACCGGGCAGCGATCCTCGGTTTCCTACCTCGCTCTACGGTTGCTCGGCTATCCAAAGGTTGGAAACTACGCCGGATCATGGGTCGAGTGGGGCAATGACGAGGCCACGCCAAAGACCCAGGGCGCTTAGTTTCAGGTACAGGTGCCGAGATGGTTAACCCGACCGGCGGCGAAGCGGTCAGTGAAGTGGGTGCAGCAACAGCTGACTTCGTCACCAAGCCGCCGGTTCCAGACTCCATAACCCAGCGAGGCGTGGCCGTGGTGGGCAGATCTTTGTCGGGGTTCGTTGCGCTTGCGTACGTCCTCACAAGTCTCGTGGTCGTGCTGAATGCCACCGGAAACGCGACCGGGGTCGTTTGGCTCCCGACGTTTCCGGACACGTACTATGTCATTTCGGGGTTCATGTACCGCCCGTTTGCGTCGTACTTTTCGATACTGGCGCCCATTCAGGCCAACCCTTCCATCGATTACATGACGTACGCATGGATATCACGCGCCCCGTTCCTAGGGTTCCCGCTTGCGTGGCTAGCGGTCTTGACCTTTTTCACCACCCCAGGGGTTCCAGGAACGAGGCGCCGCCCGGGAGGTATCGCGGCCCTGACCTTGGCAGGTGGTTTGGTCATTACGCTTTTGGTCAGTACCTGGGCGGTGTTTCGGGCAGGAGTCGCGGGAGTCGACGGGCTTGAGCAGGTCGCGGCATTCGTGAGGCGGTTTGGCGCATGGGCGCCAGTGATCTCATTCCTGTTGATGAGCGTCCAGGCAATTCCGATGCCAATTCCGACGGTCGCGATCACCCTCACCAATGGGCTTGTCTACGGCCTGTGGTGGGGTGCCCTGCTTTCTTGGTCTGGTGCGATGTGTGCGTCGGTCATCGGGTTTATGCTGGCACGACGGCTCGGGCGTCCGTTTGTGAAGCGCGTTGCTGGAGAGAGTGCGCTGGCACTCGTTGATCGCTGGAGTGCGGGTAATGCGACGCAGGCGGTATTTGTCGCCCGCCTGATCCCGCCGGTGAGTTTCCGGGCGGTCAGTTTTGCCGCCGGCCTCACGCCGATGCCTCTGTCGCGGTTCATCCTTGCAACAGGGGTCGGTCAGGCGCCGGCAACGATTGCCTACTCGGCGATTGGCAGTCAGCTCGTCGCAGATGTGAGCGTTGCATTGTGGGTGTGCGGGGCTGTTGGGATGATCCTCGTGACAGGGGCAACGGTCAGGAGGGTCCGAGCATCAACCCGGCGGCCGGAAGGATTGGCGGTCAGCGAGGCAAACGGCATTGGTCATGTGGGCGGGTCCGAAGTTGGCCAGATAGGGAACAGCAAGTGATCCCGGGTCGGAAGTTGGCGGGTGCCTTGTTGCGCCCGGTCGTCAGCATCGCGCTTCTGGGCACCCTTTTCTGGCGACTGGGTGGAGGTGACATTTGGCAAACAGTCGCCGGGGCTGATCCGATGGCGATGGGTCTGGCCCTGGTGCTGACCATCGCGGCGGTCATCGTCAGCGCGTGGAAGTGGCAACTCCTGCTTCGATCAGTCGACCAGGATGTCAGTCTGGTTCGCCTCTCAGATGCGTACCTGGTTGGCCTTTTCTTCAACAATTTCCTGCCGTCAAATATCGGAGGCGACGTTGCCCGGGCGCACGCAATCGGCCGCCATACCGGGCGCCTCGGGATTGTAGTCGCCTCAATCGCGGGAGAGCGGTTGCTTGCCGGTCTTGCGCTGGGAACGACGGCGTCGATCGCGCTTGTTGCGAGACAGGACCTCGTCGGTGTTGTCGGCTCGGGTGTCGGCGCGGTGATGTTCGGGTTCATTGTCCTGACCGCCCTGTTCGCGATACCACGGATCCGCGGCTATTTGATCGGAAGGCTTGGACAGTCGGGTCGGCGAGGTTCAATCGCGCGCAGTGTTGAATCGCTGGGTCGAACCTTGCGAGACCCGTGGACTGTCCTTGCGGTCTTTGCGCTGTCAGTGGTGTTTCAAGCCCTTGTGGTTGCGGTCGCGTGGGCCGGTTTCCTGGCTGTAGGCGCACCGGTATCAATTGGGGTCTGTTTTGTCCTTATCCCGGTCATCTCGGCAATCCAGCTGGTGCCGGTATCACTCGGAGGGTTCGGTGTCCGTGAAGGCGCGTACGCATTCCTGTTCGGCCAATGCTGCTCGATTGCGCCAACGGCTGCCATCGCCTCGTCGCTGGTGTTCGCTGGGGTGGTAATGGGGGTCAGTCTGGTGGGTGGTGTCCGGTTCGCGATGGCTCGGGCCGCTGACTTTGAAGAGGCGAACCCTGAGTTGGCATCCGTGCCCGATTTGGACCGCCTCCGGCCGGTTGTGAACCGCGTCGCCAGGGAGACATGGTTCAACCCGGATTGGCTCTGGAACTTCTGCCGGTCAATGCATTCGGCCGGCCTCTCCACTGACCAGACAATCGCAGCACTGACCAGGCAAGGAGACGCAAACCGCTTGCCGCGATTGACGCGCGCGTTGAGGCGGGTGCAATTGTGGGCATTCGCCCTGCGAGGGTCGCCGGGAACGGGCTAACCGCCGGATCGAGGCGAATGGATCCTCAGTGGGCGTCGCGGAGGACACCTTGGTCGGTCATCGTGCGGAAGCCCTGCTCGGAGTAGTCCCGGAATCCTGGCTGCGCCTGGGCCCACGTGGCATACGCGGTGGCGGCCTCTTCCAATGAATGAACCGGTTCCCATCCCAGGCTCCTGAGACCTGAGATGTCCGACAGGATGTGTCTCGTGTCGCCGACACGGAACCGGCCCGGCACTTCCGTTGACACCGGCACCTGGAGGCCCCGGGAGACTACCTGGGCGTAGTCAAGCACGGTGATTGCCTTGCCACCGCCCACGTTCAGGGCGCGGAAGTTGGCGCGAGCATCGTCGAGAGCAAGCAGGTTTGCCCGCGCGACGTCCCACACTGGAACGTAGTCACGCAACTGCATGCCATCCTCGTAAACCACTGGCGACCGGCCATGGAGCACACGTTGCACGAAGATCCTGAGTGCACCTGAGTATGGGTTCGTGAAACTTTGCCGAGGACCCTGGGTGATGCTGTAGCGCATCGCGACCGTCGGTATGTCGTACCGCGCTCCGAGATTGAGGGCGATGAGTTCCTGCGATAGCTTGGAGATGCCGTACGGGTTGTGTGGTCGCGGGGGGTCGTCCTCGCGCGTGGCCTGGGGCACCATGGGTTCGCCACCTACCGGGCATCGTGGTTCCCAGTCGCTTGCTTCCAACTGTGCCGAGGTGCGTTGCCCGGGAAACTGCACGCCGTGGACTGGGCACAGGTAACGGCCTTCACCAAAAACCGCCTGGGAAGTCGCAACGACGACCTTCTGGAGGTTTCGCCGAAGGGTGGGTTCGGCAACGAGGAGTTCATAGAGAAGAGCAGTTCCGGCGGCGTTGACATGGAAGAACTTGCTGAAATTGGGAAGGTAGTCCTGGTACGCGGCGAGGTGGATGACTGCGTCGACCCCATCGAGGGCGTCCCGGAGAGTTGCCGGGTCCTCGACATTCCCGTGAATTCGCTGAACACCGTCAGCAAGGTATGCCGGCCAGATACCTGCCTGATGGACTGGTGGGATGAGTGCGTCCAACACCCTGACGGTATCGCCCCGGGCGACGAGCAGATCGACAGTGTGCGATCCGATAAACCCGGCCCCGCCGGTCACCAGGATGAGACGACTCATGATTGGTTCCTTAGGTTGGATTGGGCGCACCAAGACCGGCCGGCGCTGCAATGACATCAGTTAGGCGCGAAGCCCGGCCGCGGACAACCCGCACCAGGCCAAAAGTGCCGTGAAGGATCGTGCGCTCAGCTTCTGTGACGGTGCAGGAAACTTCAACGTGGCGTCGGCCGGTCGCGGTGACGCTTGCGATTGCCGTCAAGGTGCGGCGGTTCGAGGTTGGAGCCTCCATCGAGAACGAGGAATAGCGAAGGGTGGTCACTTCCAGCCGAGAGCCCCCGGCTGCCTCGATGGCTGCGTCGATTGCGAGTCCGAGCGGCACGGTTGTCATCGGGTGGATGGCCCTTCCGAGCGGGGCGTCGGCACCTCGATATCGAGACATGAGCAGGCGCAAGAGTTCGGCGCCTGCCTCCAAGGTCACCGTATCACCAATTGAAATGCGCTCGTCCAGCGCGCGCCGGCACGCGGTGATCCGTGCCGGACGGACAGATGCCGGGTGGGGCGGCGTGCGGCGCGGCGGGTTTTCGGTTGGCGCCGCAACATCCTTTGCCGGCTGTGATGGATCGGTCCCGATAGTCGAGATGCCGTCAGCGGGTTCCGCATGGCGCTCGCCATTCGTGCGCGCATTCATCTTCCCGAGTATCGGTGATCGCGTTGCAACCGCGCATCGCGCCCCGTTGTTGGGTCTCCCGGAAGATGGTGCCTCCCCGCGCCAATTTCCCGGGCCTCGGGTCCAGTAGCTCAGTCG
>SHXX01000033.1 GCA_009693165.1 Chloroflexota bacterium | reverse complement strand
GTGCCCGGACCCCCTCCGGGCGGGTGGAACCACCTCGCGACGGGTCACCGGCCAGGTTCCGCAGACCGCTGGCGACCGATCCAGACGAAACTGACCGCGACGACGTCCCCAGAACCGGAGATTCAGCCTTGTGCAGCGCATCCTTAGATCATTTCGACTGGGGTTCCAGGCGAACCGGTTTGCCGTAAATGGTCGGTTGGACGCGGGCGCACCCCTATCATTGCCGTTGACGCGTCGCTGAATTGGTGCCACGACTTTCCGTCGGTTTCAGCCAATGCGTTCACGCTGTCGGCCACAATCATCGGAACGTCGATAGTCGGCCCACGATTTTTGCTCGCCCTGTTAGTTAAAGGAGAATTGCCTGATGGAAATGACCGGTTTTGAGGGCGCGCGCGTCCGGGTAAGGCTAGCGCCGTCCCCTACCGGCTTCGTTCACATTGGCAACGTGCTGGTGGCGCTTGTCGACGCTGCCATCGCCCGAAAATACGGTGGCACTTTCGTCATCCGTATCGAGGACACCGATCAGAAGCGATTTTTTGAAGGTGCCGAGCAACTCATTTACGACAGTCTGGCATGGCTTGGGATTGAATGGCACGAGGGACCTGACCGGGGCGGGCCTTTTGCACCGTACCGGCAGTCGGAGCGCCTCCCTAGGTACCACGGAGTTGCTGAACAACTCGTGGACCAAGGCGATGCGTACCGGTGCTGGTGTTCGCCTGAGCGCCTTGATGGAATGCGCAAGGCCCAGCAAGCTCACAGGCTACCTCCAAAGTACGACCGCATGTGCCTTGGCAAGTCCGAGACTGAGCGACAGGCATTTGGCGGATACACCGAGCGGTCGGTCATCCGTTTGAGAATGCCGGACACCGGCCACACAACGTTTTCTGATCCGATCCGGGGTGAAATGTCGTTCGAGAATGCCTTGCTCGACGACCGTGTGCTGCTGAAATCGGATGGGTTTCCAACCTACAACCTTGCTGTCGTGGTCGACGACCATGATATGAAAATCACACACGCAATACGTGGTGAGGAGTGGTTGCCAAGTACGCCAGCGCACCTGCGCGTGTATGTGGCACTTGGCTGGAAGCCGCCTGTGATTGCCCACACCCCCCTCCTGTTGAATGCGGATCGAGGCAAGATCAGCAAGCGAAAGCACCCGTGGGCGAACATCGGGTGGTTTCAGGATCAAGGGTTCCTTCCCGAGGCCGTCCTCAATTACTTGGGGAACCTGATTGCATTTGTCCCTGACACCGAAAATCCGCAACACGGTGTCGCCCGCGAATTGTTTGGGTTTTCGGAGATTTCAGAGCACTTCGAGCTCGGGTCGATCGGGCCGTCAGGGAAGGTGGTCGATCTTGACCGGCTTGATTGGCTGAATGGTCAGTACATCCGTCGAATGACGCTCGATGAACTTGCTCGACGGGTTGGTCCGTTCATGATCGCAGCAGGGCTGGATATCGGCAACCCGATCTTTATGGGCGCCCTCGCCCTCGAGCAGGAACGTCTGAAGCGCCTCTCAGAAGCACCGGCAGTCCTGTCGATTTTCTTCAAGGAAGAGGTATATCCTGCTGAAATGCTCGTTCCGAAGGGTGTTGCGCCCGACGATGCGCGAAGAATGCTCGACGGAGCGATTTCCGTGTGCGAGAGTGTCGCAGCCTCGGGTGACTGGTCCGCGGGCTCGCTTGAGGTACCGTTTCGCGATCTCGCGATCTCGCTTGACCTGACGACTGGCAAGCAGCGGGGACAGCTTTTTGGTGTGGTGCGTGTTGCATCCACCGGACGCACGGCGACGCCACCGCTGTTCGACACCATGGCCGTTCTAGGCGGGGATACGGTCGTGAGGCGTCTCGCCCATGCGCGCGTGCTTCTCGCAGGTCTCGGTGCTTAGGGGCGAATTCGATTAATCCTGACGATGTTTGAGCATGGCTTGCCAGCATGTGATCGATCACACGTCGTCGCGGTGGGTTGAACGGTCAGGCGCTCGTCCTCCTCACTATTTGGCTGGGATCACCCGCGGTAAAATCGTCAAGATGGACGGACCAGACATGGTGCGAGACGCAGATGGCTACCAGCCCAATTCACTTCCCAGTTCGCTCGAGATCCTCCAACGCCGTTCGGGTGGTGCCGCACCGGCGCGAATGTTCGTGCTCTCGGCGCCATCTGGGACCGGCAAGGATGCGGTACTTGCGGGTCTGCGCCGGCGTAATGTCGACCTCCACATTGCTGTTGCGTGCACCACACGTCAGCCACGACCGAATGAAGTAAACGGGGTCGACTACCACTTTGTCGGGCGCGAGGAGTTCGCTCAGATCCGGGGCTCTGGGGAATTCCTGGAGGACGCAGTCTATGCGGGGCATGGTTACGGCACGCGTCTGGGGCCGGTTCGCGAGGCGCTGAGGGCATCGCGAGACGTCCTATTGAAAATTGAGGTGCAGGGCGCAGCAACTGTTCGTCTCAAGGTCCCGGGTGCTGTCCTGATTTTCCTGGCTCCCGCGAGCCTTGACGACCTGCGAGAACGTTTGGAGTGCGCCGCGGTGGAGCGTGGGGTCGCAGACCCAGCGGACATTGAGAGGAGACTTGGTGAGGCCAGGCGCGAACTCGCGTGCATGCCAGGGTATGACTATCTGGTTGTCAACCACATGAACCGCCTTGAAGACACCGTCAGACAGATCGAGGCGATCATTCTGTCTGAGCGAACCCGGATTGGTGCGGTGCCAATCCGCGTATGAGCCCTCCGTGTCGTGGCGAAAGACGCCGACCGGCACGCACATCACGTTTCAGGACGCGACAATGGCAATACGGACGATCATCACTGATCCCGATGACCGCATCGTGCGTGGCAGGGCTAAGCGTGTGGCACGCATCGATGTTTCGATTCGGCGTCTCTTCGACGACATGATCGACACGATGCGTAATGCCCCAGGGGTTGGCCTGGCAGCACCGCAGTTAGGCGTTCCGCTTCGCGTGATCGTGGTGGAATATGAGGGCGTGCTCCATACCGTTGTCAATCCGGAGATTGTGAAGAGCCAAGGCACGGAGACGGACGACGAAGGGTGTCTGAGCGTTCCCAACTGGCAGGGACCGGTCACGCGCGCGACAAGTCTCGTCGTCAAGGGACGTGACCGCGACGGTGCTGAGGTTCGGATACGGGCTGATGGTTGGCTGGCGCGAATTTTTCAGCACGAATGTGACCATCTTGACGGGACGTTGTTTATTGATCGCGTGCAAAACCGCGCAGATATCCACTGGGTTGACCCGGACGAGGATGATGACGATGAACCTGGCGGCACCAGGCGTCGCCGGGTCCGACGCAGGATCCGTACATCCGCCGCAGTCTCGCAGACGGTTCAGTCAGAGACCTAACTGGTGACGAGTTCCAGTTCGACGCTGGTTGCTGATCAATCATTGCCAGATGGCGTTGGCGGAAGGCGTCCACGTGCAGTCTTCTTTGGCACACCGTTTTTTGCCGAAGTGGTCTTGGGACGCCTCTTGCTTTCGCAGTCGCCAGTTGACGTCGTCGCGGTTGTGACCCAACCTGATCGCCCGGTTGGGAGGTCCCAGACACTCACGCCGCCCCCAGTCAAAGTCACGGCAGTGCGTCATGGCATCCCCGTACGTCAGCCTGTTTCGCTGAGAAGGCCAGCGGTACTTGAGAACCTCCGTGGATATGGGGCTTCAGTTGGCGTCGTCGTCGCATATGGAAGACTGCTGCCTCCAGAATTGCTCGCAATCTTTCCACGTGGATGCGTGAACGTTCACGCATCGTTGCTGCCACGCTGGCGGGGTGCGTGGCCAATCGGTGCAGCAATCCAGGCGGGAGACGCGGAAACTGGCGTCTCGATCATGGTCCTTGACGCCGGAATGGACACCGGCCCACTACTTGCAACAAATGCCACCGCGATTGGAGATGGCGAGACTACCGATGCCCTTGAGGAGCGACTTGCAACACTTGGTGCAGACCTCCTTTTGCGGACCATCGGTTCATACATCGACGGAGACTCCACAGCCGTGGAACAGGATCATGGTCGCGCGACCTACTGCCGGCCAGTTACCAAAGCCGATGGCCTGATTGACTGGTCAGGCTCGGCGGTTTCGATCGAGCGTCATGTGCGAGCAATGCATTCATGGCCAGTGGCGTGGACAAGGTGGTCCGGTCGCCGGTTGGTGGTTCGGAGGGCGCACGTGATGACCGGACGCGTGGAACACGTCAATGCCGCACCCGGTCAGGTCGTTGGCGAGGGACCCCACGTGTACGTCATGACCGGGTCCGGTGCATTGGCACTCGATGAAGTGCAACTCGAAGGTCGGGGCGTTACCCCCATCCGGGCCTTCTTGCAGGGCTATCCGAGTTTCGGTGGTTCGGTCTTGTCGTCGGTGTGATTGCGGTAGCTTATCGCGCCAAAAGGTGTTCACGAAGCAGGTTGAGTGTGTAAAGAACCGCCCGTGTCCGTATGATCCGGGGCGCGGTGGTGTCAATTCGATGCGTCCGCAAGAGTTCGGTTCCTGTTCGATCAACAAGCACCGTGTAGGTATGTCTACCAGGGGTCGCGGTCGCACGCGGGACAATATCGCTGGCTTGGGCAAGTCCCAAGTCGGAGCCAAACGCCTGCGCTGCACGTCGTGCTAGCACAAGTGCGCGGGTCGTACCTGGCCCGTCCCGGTCGTCAATGCCGATGGCTGCTGGCTCGGCCACACTGACGATACCCCCCGCAAAGTGCTTGCCTCCCGCCTCGGCGAGTTCGCTTGACGTCAGGCCACCCGTGAACTCTTCTCCAACAGCAACGGTCAGGCCGTGCCGGGTCAGCAGTTCGGCGGTGACCCCTGCCAACGTGTTGTTGTCAGTCCCGTAGATCGCTTGACCCAGGACATCCCTGACTTGAGGCTCCATACGCCCAAGAAGCGTCTGGGCCGCCTCGACGTCGTCTGCTTTTGCACTCGTGCGGACGTGCACGCCATCGTTCTTGGCATACGTCGCGATCGTAGGGTTCGTTGAGGCCAGCAACGGACGCAGGAGGTCCTCGACCGCAGACTCGCCGATTCCGATGACCTTGTACGTCCGCGTCAGGATCACGGACTGCCCTTGCACCCCACGAAGGCGGGGAATGACCTCATTCTCCCACATGCGGAACATTTCACCAGGGACGCCAGGCATCGCCACGATGACGCGGCCGTCGCGCTCGACCCACCAGCCAGGCGCGGTGCCGACGGGGTTGGAAAGGACGCGCGCGGACGGGATGAGCGTTGCCTGCTTGACGTTGCCCGGAGGCATCACAACGCCCCGACGATCAAAGAACTTTCGCAGGTCGGCTTCGAGTTCCGGTTGCGCGACCATCGTCTCGCTGAGTAGTCCGCTAATTGCCTCCCGGGTAAGGTCGTCTTCAGTTGGTCCGACACCGCCGGTCATCACGATGAACTCTGACCGGTCCCACGCGCGTTCGAGGTGCTCGATGATTCGGCCAAGGTTGTCGCCGAGTTGGGAAATGTAGAAGCAGTCAATACCGAGTTTCGAGAACTCCTGGGCCAACCACGATGCGTTGGTGTCGGTGATGTGCCCGAGGAGAAGTTCCGTCCCGACTGAGATGATTTCGCCACGCATGTGTACGCCTCCGGCGAGATGCACGGCCCGCCACACGGTGGCCATGCCTCACGTTCCATTCGAAAGATACGCCAACATACCGGTCAGCGGTCCGCAGCCAGATACCCGGACGGCTGTTGAATACCCAGAGGCAGGCACAGTGTCCCGAGACCCGATGCCGGCACAGACGTCTAGCTTGATCGCGGGCGATCAACAGGAATTTGGCGTGGCGGTCTGAATGAACGTGGCGGTGAGATGCACGGGTAAGGACAGCTGGCGGTCACTGATGTGTTGCTTCGGGCTGTTGCTTGGTCGACTACGGATGGGCGTGGTGAACAATGCTCCGTTGGTGGCATGGATGGTTTGGGCCATGACCGCTGGGCGGCTGCCGCGTGCCGTCCGACTTTGGCTTGCTGCACTTGTTGGGGAGGCCGCCTACTGGGCAATGCCTGTTCATCGGCGCGCTACGTTGCGAAACGTCCGGGCGATCAGAAGCCAACTGCCCCTAAGGCGACCGGTCGATGTGATTGAAACTACGGACCGGCGAACCGCTCGTGAGACTTGGCGGAACTACGCTTGCATTCTCAGTGACATCGTTGATCTGGTCACTGTTCAGTCGACTGGAATCAACCGACTGGTCAGTTCAGTGACCGGATGGGAGCATATTGAGAAGGGTCTGGCTTCCGGCAAGGGTTTGATCATTGCCTGTGCCCATCTCGGGAACTGGGAGGTCGCAGGCACGGTCCTTGCGTCCAGGTACCCGGTACTCGCAATTGCTGATCCCATCCCGCCTGACGGTCTCAACCAGTGTATATCGGAAAGCCGGTCTTCCCGTGGCATCCGGACGGTGCCCCCGACACTTGCTGGTGTTCGCGAGGTGCGGAGGATGCTTTCGCAAGGAGGCATCGTCGTTGTCCTTGTGGACCGTCCGGGTTGGCCGCGCCACAAGTCAGGGTTTGCCGAAGTTCCCTTCATGGGGCTGCCCACTTGGGTTCCGGCTGGGGTTGCACGCCTTGCAACCGCTTCGGGCGCACCAGTTGTTGCTGCTGGCGCAGTGATGGATCCGACCTCGCGATACCGAGTGTTTTCGTCGGCACCAATGCGCTTCGAAAGCGACGCATCGGTTGAGAGCGTTCTGACCACAATCTTGAGTGCTCTTCAACCCTTGATTGCGAAAAATCTCAATCAGTGGTTCATGTTTCGCGAAATGTGGCCGTTCGACGCCGGGTCAGGCATGGAGGATGACCGTCCATCGGGATCTCATTTTGCGGCGAGTGGCGCGACCAGTGGCACAAACATTTCGCCACAGGAAATCGTGATACACGCGGGATTCACCCTTGGTTCGATACTCCCTCGGGCAGCAATTGAGGGGATAACAGGGGCTGCTGGCAGACTTGCGATCTCCATGCCGAACAACCGTGCAGTCGGGCTTTCGCAGAACCACGCACTGGTACTCGGACACCCGCCGGAACACGTATCAGTTCGAAAGTCCGTGAAGGAGTCGGTCGGTCTTCACTTTGAGAACTATGCGGACCTTCTTCGCGGACCGCGGATCGGGCGTGGCGAAATCGAGGAGCGATCTGAGATATCGGGTACCGGTTGGGATGTCGTGAAGGCGAGTGTCGGGCGCGGGAGCGGCGCCATTCTGATGAGTGCTCATTTCGGTCGCGTGGAATTGCTGGGACACGTGCTTGAGAACCTCGATATCCCGGTCACGCTGATGGTCGAGCGATTGCGTCCCACTCGACTTCACGAATTAGTCTCTCGAAATCGGAAGCGCGCTCGGTTTTCGGTTGTCACTCCGGATCTTGGGGCGCGGCCAGTGTGGCGAGCGCTGGATCGGGGTGATTTGGTCGTTGCCTTCACTGACTGGGTGCCTCCCTTGGACGCGAACCCTGCAAATTCCCCAATATCGTCTGTCGCCGTCGCGAAACGGTCCTTCGCAATCCCGATGTACGGCGGAGAAATTCACTTCCCAGCAGTTCCCTATCGCATCGCGGCTCGCAGACGATTGCCCTTGCTGTTCGGATACGGGCGGGCATTTCCCGGAGGCAGGGTTCAGGCGGTCATCGAAGCGCAATGTGCCGGAAACGAACCGCGAACTGAAGCGCCAACTTCCGACGGCAATCTATGCGGATACGTTCGTTGGACCGGTTCAGACGATGATGCTGCCCGCGCCGCAAGCGAGGTTGGGAACCGTTTTGGCAATTTGCTTCGTCGCCATCCTGATCAGTGGACGCTCGGCCATCACGTGTGGGACCCGTATTGAAGTGACTGGGAATGACGTCAAACAAGGGTTGAAAGGGATAACGGGTTCCAAATCGACGACCGCTTCTTGGCAGGAAAGAGAGGCGCCCGCTAACGTTTAGGCGAAGTCGGCGATTGGACAAGGCGTGGTCCACTCGTGCCATTCAGGGAGCCTCTCGGCTAGTGAAAATCGCGCTGGTCTCTCCTTACGACTTCCCGTATCCCGGTGGGGTTACCGAACATGTCAGGAACCTAGCGCGCTCCCTGTCGAACTGTGGTCATCACGTCCGCATCATTGCTCCCTCGTCGCGGGATGATGTCGAGATCGTGCATCCCGAGGTGTATCGGGTTGGGTCACGCATTATGAGCGTGCCTGCCAATCAGTCGGTGGCGCGTTTGACGCTTTCCTTGACCCTGAGTGGTCGCATCAAACAGATCCTTGAGCACGAGCGCTTCGATGTAGTTCACCTGCATGAACCATTGGTCCCGCTTCTTGCCCCGCTAGTTCTCCATGAATCGCGAACCGCAAACGTTGGGACGTTCCACTGTGCACGTGACCGATATTTTGGCTACGCACTCGGACGCCAGGTATTTCGGGCTTTGCTGTCTCGCCTTGACGCGAGAATAGCGGTTTCAACTGAGGCGCACCGCTTTGTCAATTCCTATTTCCCCCACAAGTATTCGCTGATACCGAATGGTGTTGACACCGACCCTGATCCAATATCGGAAGCCTGTCCGGATGTGATGGGGGACGGAACCCCGACGGTGCTGTTTTTGGGGCGACTTGAAAGGCGCAAGGGCCTGAACGTCCTCATGGAGGCGATGAAGCAGGTGTCGGATCGGGTTTCACCAATCCGACTGGTCGTGGCCGGTCCTTGCAGCGAATTTGCAGCAGGACCGTACCGTGAATTGTCAGATCACCTTGGCTTGAAGGATGTCGTTTTTGTTGGAGAGGTGTCCGACATGCTTCGAAAGCAGTTGTACCGCCATGCGACCGTCTTCTGCGCGCCTTCAACCGGCCGGGAAAGCCAAGGGATAATCCTTTTGGAGGCGATGGCAGCGGGCACGCCGGTTATTGCATCAGACATCCCTGGCTACCGCACAGTCTTGGTCAACGGTGAGAATGGGCTACTGGCAGTTCCACAAGATGCGGGTTCACTGGCGAACGCCCTCGTTCAAGCGATTGGCGATGGGAGCGTTCGGAGGACGATCATCGCGGGCGGGCTGACAACCGCCTGTCGGTTCTCCTGGAAGGTTGTAACCCCCCAGATCCTGACGGTGTACGAGACTGCGGTACGGTCCCGGACGACAACCCGGATCTTCCCCGTAGCTGGGATGGTCCCGGAACCGGGGACGCTTCGGGGTCGATACGTTGGACCAGCAATGCCCTGAGGCCACTGCGATGTCCGAGCCGTCTGCGGGGAGACGGCTGTTACGTGGTTGCTACCACATAAGCCGGTTCCTTCGAGGGCATACTTCCTTGCGGCTCGATGTTCATCCACTGCGGTGGCTTAGGTGTGTCGAGACGAACCAGCAACTTGCCTGCCCGTGCCAAGGCAATCGGATTTGCGGAAGATTGACGACGTTTGATGATAGGCACCACTCGATACCGTCACATGTACGCTCCACTTCATTTGCCAAACTTTCGGATGTTCATAACAGGTCAGACGATTTCGACAATCGGGACCTTGGTCCAGATGACTGCTCAAAGTTGGGTGGTCTACGAGCTGACGCACTCACCAGCGGCCTTGGGGTGGGTCACGATGCTCGGCTCCCTGCCCCTGCTCCTCCTCGGTCCGTTCGCGGGATCCATTGCTGACCGTATTCCGCGCCGAACGCTCCTGATCGCGACGCAGGGAATCCTTGGTGTGCTCGCGGCAACCTTGGCAATCCTTGTGCAGACCGAGCTCATTCAAATCTGGCACATCTATGTACTCGCAGTCATTACTGGGATCGTGACCGCGGTCGACATGCCTGCGCTGCAGGCATTTGCCGCGGACCTGACCGGTACTGCCATGATCCGGCAGGCGGTGACCCTCAACTCAATGGCCTTCCAGCTTGCGCGGATCATCGGGCCATCCCTTGCGGGCCTTTTGATAGGGTATTTCGGGACGGCGACCGCGTTCTGGGTCAACGCGCTCAGCTTTGTGGCCGTGATAGTCGCGCTCGCGCGAGTTCGGTTCACCGACGACGCGATTGCGCAGTCGACGGGCCGGCCCCAATCTTCAGGGCCGGGGGCTGGCTCAACAAAAGGTGGTCCGCTCGAAGCGGTCGCGTATGTGCGTTCGCAGCCGATGATGATCGACCTGTTTCTGTTTTCGATGCTTTTCGTGTTTTTCGTGTTTTCGACAATGACCGTGATGCCGGCTTTTGTTGCGGAGGTCCTTCACGGGGATGCTCGGGTCCTCGGCCTGCTTGGGGGTATCAGTGGTGCTGGTTCGCTGACGGTTACGATTCTGATCCTCCCGCTCGTCCACAACGTCAGGCGTACCGGGATTTTGGTAAGCAGCGCGCTCATCTGGTTCGGCACGATGCTCATGATCATGACCTCGGTTGCCAACCCGGTCGTTTCCGACATGATTGGACGGGTGGGGAACGGTCTCGGCATTCCCGAGCCCGTCATGGTGACGGCAGCAATCTTTGGCTACCTGCAGGGGATGGCCGCTCCGCTTGTGTTGACCACTTCGATGGGTCTTTTGCAGCAGATGTCGCCCGACGCAATGCGTGGCCGGCTGCTGGGACTATCTTCGATGGTCACGTTCGGCCTACAGCCGTTTTCGGGTCTTCTGGTCGGGTACTCAGGCGAGCACCTTGGGCCAGCGAATGCGCTCTGGATCAACGGGTTCCTTCTCGTGTCTTGTGCAGCCTGCCTGCTCGTGTTCCGGTCGTCAATACGGTCGGAGGCACCGAGACCGGCGGTACCGCCAGCGACGCTACCGGTTGTGCCAACCGCTCGGGTTGTTAAGCAGGATGAACCGGCCACCGCTTCCGTTTTTGTGGGTGCTTCGGCCACCTGAAGTCGAAAAGCCGAAAGGTTGAGCACATTTCGGGTGCGGTTGGCAGGACCTTAACCAAGAGGCACCACGCGATGCATGGCATACTCCGCATCGGTGGCGACCTTCAGAACGACCATCCAACTGCAGACGCGGCGCTTGGCTGAGTGGGCGATTGCGCCAGTCGCTCGGACCGGCATAACCCCAAACGGTCTGACCGTGATCGGCCTGATCCTGAACATCCTGGCCGGTAGCGTTCTCGCGAGTGGAGAGTGGTTTCCGGGTGGTGTAATGGTTCTCATTGCTGGTGCATTCGACATGTTCGACGGCGCACTCGCGCGCGTGATGAACCAGAAGACAGCGTTTGGCGCGTTTCTGGACTCGACGCTTGACCGCTATTCTGAAGTTGCCGTTCTTGTCGGATTGCAACTTGCTTTTTTGCGGGCCGCTGAAAGCGACTGGACCGTGTGGGTTGGGGTTACGCTTGCGATGGTCATCCTCGCAAACTCGCTGATGACGAGTTACGCCCGCGCCCGTGCGGAGGGCCTGGGCTTGGATTGCGAGGTTGGCCTGTTCCAACGCCCCGAGAGGGTGATCGCTTTGGGGGCAGCACTGTTGTTGCCCTATAACGCAATGATCGCGGTCCTCCTGTTGGTCGCTTTGGGGACAATGATTACGGTGTGTCAGAGAGTGCTACATGTGTGGCGCCTGACGGCTTCGGAGCGAGCGTGATGACGGGTTTGGACAGTCCTCGAACAGCTGAGGTGAAGCGACACACCCGCGAGACCCGGGTTCAGTGCGCAATCAACCTTGACGGAACCGGGGTCAGCAACGTCCGGTCAGGCGTGCCATTCCTGGATCACATGCTTGATCAGATCGCCCGCCATGCCGGGATTGATCTAACGATCTCATGCGAGGGTGATCTCGAGATTGACACGCACCACTCGGTCGAAGACTGCGCCCTGGTGTTCGGACGGACGTTCCGTGATGCCTTGGGTGATCGGATTGGGATCACACGCATGTGTGACGCGACCGTCCCAATGGATGAAGCTCTCGCGCAGGCGGTCGTTGACTGCAGTGGACGGCCCTTCGCGTCCGTGGCTACGGGTGATGCTGGAGGAACTGGCCTTCCGCCGTCCCTCCTTGCGCATTTCTTTGAAAGCTTTGTTGCGGAGGCAAGAATCACGTTGCATCTTCGGGTAATTGCCGGAAGAGATCCACACCACATGGCTGAGGCGTGCTTCAAGGCGTTTGCTCGCGCGGTCGCAGGTGCGGTTGCGCTCGACCCGCGTCGAAGTGGCGTGGTTGCGTCAACGAAGGGCACGCTCACGGCTTGACTGTGGCACACCTTAGGCGGTGCGCGGATGTCAACCGGACACGTCAAGTTTCTGGATGACCTTGACTGGCTTCACCCAAGCGCAATCGACGTCATCGGTACCTCGTTCGCAATCGGCGGGAATGGGATCAAAATGGTGCATGGCGTGTCCCCAATAGTCTCACGGGTTCGCGTCCCGCTGTCAGATCTTGAGATACAGGTTGGAATTGCGAAGGTCTCCCGGTATGCCGAACGCGAGAGTGGCGATACCGTCGAACTCACCGAACGGCCGACTGGAGGCGTTTCAGTGGTTCTTGCAGATGGTCAGGGGCACGGTCGACCTGCCAAGACACTGGCAAACCTCGTGGCGCGCAAGGCTGTTTGTCTGATCGCCGAGGGTGCGCGCGATGGTGCTACAGCGCGTGCAGTGAGCGACTTCCTGCTTGCCTACCGGCATGGTCAGGTCTCGACTGAACTGACCATCATTTCGGTGGACCTATCGTCCGGGACATTGGTCGTTTCACGAAATAGCACTTGCCCCGCAGTGATTGCAATGGGTGACCAGGTAGTTCGATGGGACGCTCCAAGTGTGCCGGTCGGGCTGTACCCTGATACGAAGCCTACAATCACCGAGATACCGCTCAAGGTCGGAGTGATGGTCGTTGCGATGAGTGACGGAATTGCTGACGCGGGTCGTCGGAGCGGGCAGTCTTTTGACATCCTTGCCACCGTTGATCGGCTCTACCGAGCCGATACGGACGCGCAGACAGTGGCTTCCAGCTTGTTGGAGGAAGCGCGCGACCTCGATTCCGGCCGCCCGGCCGATGACATGAGTGTGGTGTGCGTCGCGATGCGCCAATTGCAGGCAGGCAATGCGCCGCGTCGGCTCACGCTCGTGTGGCCAGTCCCGTGACCCGCTGGTCAGTCGGTTTGCAGATCCACGACCCGCGCAATGGCCGAGGCTAGGGCCATTCGGCGCGCCCATGAGGAGATGCTGTCGTAGATTGCATCCTGCCAGCTCGCCCGACCGCCATGCTCCGAGATTTCCTTGGCGTAAAAGGACGCTGTCTCGAATTCAAGACCTTCGCACCGGACGCTTGCGACCCGGTCAGTGCCGGATCTCCAGATAATTGCCGGCCACTCACCATTAGTAGCGTTTAGACGCTCGATTGATTGGCTGACAATCATTCTCGCCCCATCATCCGTCATCAGGCATGCGCCGGCAGTGACATCAAGGTCCATCCCGAGTGCAATGGTCGCCACCAGGTTCGACTGGCTTTCAGTGTCTCGCTGCACTCGTGGAAGGGTTTCAAAGGCACGGCGGGTACGTCCAAGGCAGACCTACCACGCGTGACGATGCTTATGGGAAAGCCGTCCGGGCAGCTCCAAATAGTTCTTCGGGAAACGTGCTTTGCCAGTGAAGCCACCTGTCGAAGTCGCAATAGAGAACCCGATGACTGGTGCTGCTTGTCGCGCTCGCCACAACGTTGCGTCGGGCCGTCCCGATCTCAGCACTAACGCGTGTGTCGACCGATGCTCCCAATCCACGAAGACGAGCGATCACGTCAGCATGCATCGCATTCGTCGCATTCGTCGCAGACACATGATCGCTGTGATAAGGGTCTCTCAACGCATCCTCAGGTGCCAAAAGCAACGGCATGAGCCTTGAATCGGGGTCGTGAACAGTCGTGCAGAAGCTGATGGTTGGATCCATGGAGCTCAAACCTCGATGGTGCAGTTGGAACCCGGCTGGTGAGTACCCATCGCCGTGGATCGAAGGCGTTCCAGAGCCGCGCTTGGAATGACCGGATAGTCCGAAGTGGGCGAGAGTTCTCGATAATGTTGGGGGAGTTCACTGAGGTTCTGCTGCGCGAATTCCCGAACTTCGCTTATCGGCGGCGAACTCCCCGAAACGACGGAACCGGAGAGAACCACGGGGCGAAAGAGGCGCTTTGAACCCGACGGAGGTGGGTCGTCCTCGAGTTGCACGACCTCGCCTCCGAAAGATCCGATGCGATCGCCCTCCTTCCGTCCCCGCCAGGTCGTCTTGTTGGGCGCGACTTTGATAAGGGGGGTGGAGGTGCCGTCCTGATCGACATAGTGGACCGCCTGATACACCCCGCCGAGCCCACCAGGGCTCGATGCGGAAGCGGTTGCGATTCCGAGACTGGTGCCGACCCCAAACCCATCGATTGGCGCATTTGCCCGAACAAGCGCCTGAATGGAAAACTCATCGAGGTCCCGAGACGCAAGAATGCGTGTGCGATGCAGGTTTGCTGCATCAAGGGCGTGTCGCACATGTCGGCTCGCAGCGTCGAGATCCCCACTGTCCAAGCGGACGGCGGGCAAATGGTGTCCGAGTCGTTCCTGAACGTCATGTGCAACCTTGATCACCTTCGAGATTGCATTGGTGACGTCATAGGTGTCAAGGAGAACCGTGTATCGGTTGTACGTTTCCGCGACAGCCAAGAACGCGTCCGTTTCGTCGGGGAACAACTGAACGAGTGCGTGGGGGATTGTGCCTGTCGAAGGGATCCGGAAGCGCTCGGCGGCGGCAACGAAGCTAGTGGATGCACATCCGCCGATGTAGGCGCTTCGTGCGACTGTAAAAGGAGCCCCGGCACGCCGAAACGCAAACTCGGATACGCGGCGACCGTTTGCGGCGAGAACCGTGCGTGCCGCCTTTGTTGCAACCCAGGTCGAGGTAGTTATCGCCTGCAGGAGTCCCGCCTCAATCAGAAGCGCTTCGATGAATGGCGCGGTCACTCTCAGGAGCGGTTCTCCGGGGAACGCCACGGTGCCCTCTGGCATCGCCAGGATGTCGCCCGAGAAGCGAATGTGCCTGAGATATTCGACGAATTGCCGGTCGTAGTCACGCACCTGGGTGAGATACCGCAAATCCTTCTCTTCGTATCGAAAACTGCGGATGAAGTCGAGTGCGAACTCGAGCCCTGCAACGAGCTGGAATGCGCCGCCACACGGCGCGCGACGCGTGTACAAATCGAAGGTCGTGACGCCGATGCGCTTTTTTCGCCAGGCGAAATACGCCGCGTCAGGCTGGTAGCGATCCGTCAGCAGGCCTCCTGAGGTGGACCGTGCAAGGAACTCGTCAGGCATCTGGCGATTGTGTACGCCGAATTGAGCGTGGTTCTCATGCCTGAAGTGGGTGCTGCTGCACGGGTTGTGCCCGGACCCTTGTGTGATGACTGCCGACGTGCCGCGTTGACGTGTCGGTCTCATAGACCTGTGACAAAACCGGTGCCTGGCTGGGCTTGTCCATCGGGTGAAGCCCGTTGCCAGAAGTGCACCCCAAACCAATCACCTCGCGTTTCTAGAACTGGATACCCTCTGGATCCCTTGACTGGTGCCAAATCAATGAATGCGGATCTCACCAGCCGGCATGCGTCGGCCGCGAAGAGCCTGCAAACCTGCGGCGTCCGTCGAAGTCTGGACGGTCATGGTCGTTTGCCTCAGCGACGAGAGGTGCATATACTCCAGTACGCGTCGCTCATGGTGTGAAGCGGGATGGCTTTGGACCTTTCATGATGAGTACGGGCACGCCGGAATTGGGTCTGGTGTGTTCCGCACTGAACTGAAGGTTTCTAAGCAGTCGTCACGACTTGGTGATGCGTTACTAACACGTTAGGGGATGGTTGAGGTAATCCATGGCGCTACAGCGTAGCTCTGGTGTACCGGTTTCCGCCCCGGGGGCGACTCAAGGGCAGTCGTCCTCAGCAGGGGGTCCTGCTTTGTCGACCCGTGAAACCATCGTGCAACCCCATGTTGAGTTGGGGGTGATGTTTGGTCAGGCCCTTGGCGGCCGTGAACCTGTTATGTCTGCCTTGCAAAACCTCCAGACTATTGGTCAGGAGCATGGATGTGACGCAATCATCGCAGTCAAGCTGATGCAATACCCGACGAGTGCGGGTCCGGCAGTGGTTGCCTACGGCACCGGGGTGAAGTTCGCCAAGCCATAGGCGGGGCTTTAGTAGGCACATCCGGAGTTTTTCTCGTCGTCCGACTGATGGGTGCGTTTAGGCAACCCTTTACGGCACACTTGAGTGGCGTTGTCTATGTGTAGTCAGGTGGCGTATTCTGCCTGCCAATGTCAGTCTGCACCGACCCGAGATACCGCCAGGTTTTTCCTGAAGATGCGGGCGAGTGATCCGTTTCCTCAAGGTTTTCGCTTCCCCTATCCCTGATGCGGTGTTGGCGGCACGCCTAGTCCTAGCGCTGTTTTTTCTCCCGGCGTCGCTGGCTTTGGCAAGTTTCTGGGTGTATGTCGTGATCCATCAGGATCGTGTCTACGCTGGTTTTCGCGTACTGGGGCAACCGGTTGGCGGACTGACTGTGGGCGAAGTCCGCGCCGCGGTAGAGCGCGCCGTTGCGGAAAAGCTTGCATCCAAGATCACGTTTTTGCACGAGGACGAGGCGTGGCCACGCGGCGTTGAAGCGCTTGGCATTGAGGTTGACGGCGCATCAATTGCGTCCACTATCGCCATGACACTCAGCTCGGGACACACAGGTACCGGACGCCAGTGGTTGTCGGACCAGTTTAGGCTCATGACTGTTGGCGTAGAAGTCCCGGTTCGGTTTCGCGTCGACCGAAATCGCGCGCGTGCGTCACTGGAAACGGTTGCACGGGCACTCGAACGTAGTCCGGTTGATGCTGAGGTTTCAATCGGTCCTTCGGGCGAGCGTTCTGACCTGCAATTGATCCAGTCGCAGGTGGGCCAGAAGCTTAACGTCGAGGGAACTCTGGACCGGCTTGAAGCTTCCCTTGTGAACGGTGTGCCTTCGTCAGTCACGATGGTTATGGATATCCGGAAGCCACAGATTGACGAGAGGGCTCTGTCTACTGTCGTCGGGGCAGCGAAGGTACTTCTAGACAGTCCGTTGGAAATTATTGACGATAGTGGTCCGACCACGAGGCAATGGAGGCTCGATCCTGTCGAGGCCTCGCGAATGCTCATCCTTGACTTGCCGGGTGGAGAGGCACGAACGAGAGTCACAGGGGCCAGGTTTAACGAAGCCAAGCTCCGTGACTGGGTCGCGAGGGTTGCCGCGAGTGCATCTCAGGAGGCGCGTAACCCGTATATCGAACTTTTGGATGGGGTCCTGAAAACGACGCCGGGACGCCCGGGACGCGTCGTGGACGTCGATGCAACCACGAAACGACTTGTGGATGCGCTTCCGACTTCGGTTCATGCCGTCCAACTTGTTGTGCGAACTGACGAGCCGTGGGTGTCAGTTTCCGAGGTGGATGCCGCACGCAGACAGATTGAGCGGGCACTCCAAGAACCTTTGATGCTGCGGTTGAACTCGGTTTCGGATGCACCCGTTTTGGTGCGGGTCGATTCGACCACAATGCTCGGATGGGTTGACTTGCCACAAGTTCAGAAGATTCCGCGTGATACCTCTCGCCAGGCACCTCAGAACCGGCCACGGCTCGAGTGGCGAATTACATCGGAACGACTCGTGGAGTTCGTCACGCGCGAGATTGCTCAGGCAATTGCAGTGTCTCCGATTGATGCAAGGCTACTGGTCGTGGCGAAGCCGGGCGTTGCTTCGTCAGCAGTGACTCCGACGCCAACACCAAGTCCGGCTGGCGTGGACGAAACTGATGCGGACCTACGCAGTGGGATTGCCGTGGAGTTGCAGCGTTTGCGATCAACCCCGGCCCGAGTTGCAACCTTAACCCCGTCTGGTGGCGCTGCCACGGCAATTGCAAGGGCGACTTCACTTGCCCCTGGTCAGTCGGCTAGTCCAACGGCATCGGTAGTCTTCGCGATGTTTACCGTGATCACGGTGACACCATCCGACGCTCGGCCAACCCCAACCGCCATTTCCACTCCCGATGCGGGAGGAGTGACAACGTTTGGGGCGTACATTTCTGAGGGAACAGTCGGTCGGGCCGTCGATGTCGAGGCACTAGCCAGGTTAGTCGATGACCTGCTCCATCGGGATATCGAGCCGCTCAACGGATTGCTAATCGTTCCGCCGACACCGCTTCCGGCTGGAGGTAGTCAGGGACAGGGCCCGGCCGATGCACGTACCAGTCCATCGGCGACGAATACGGCAACAGCAACACCGACAGCAACACCCTCTCGGACTGCCACTGCGACGCGCACAGCGACCCAGACAGCGACACACACCACGACACCTATCCAATTTGTGAATGGTGTGACAGGGACGGTCTCGGCACTCACGCCAGTTGCGTCGGGAAGTGTTTCAGTTGTCCTGGCAACTGCATCACCATCACTACGAGTGGTCGACGTTCCTGCGACAGTACGGAGGCCGAACGTGGTTGCGGCCGACCTGGTTGGCCTCAAGTCCCTGGTTGGCCGCCTCGTTGGTGAACCGATCAAGGTGATTTGGAACGACGTATCTTGGGAAGTGATGCCAAACGACCTCGTAGACCTTTTGCGGATTGGTGTTGACCAGAACCAGCGCCCGACCGCGTACCTGAGCCGTGACGGATTGGTGGAGGTTTCAGAGAGGATTGCGAGGTTGGCCGAGCGGCTGCCCGACGCGCCACGAGATAAGTCTGGCGATGTCCTGCCGGTTGATGTGCCCAGGACAGCTGCCGCCCTCTGGGCAGCGGCCAACGAGGAACGGGCCGCGCGTCGGATGGCCATTGTCTGGACCGAGGAGCAACCAGAGATTGACGAGGACACGCAGCGCGCATTCGGACTGCCGACGGCCACTCCGCGGCGTCTGGCGCCAACCGTGACGCCGATTCCTGCGCGGACGATGGTTCCCGTTGGCGTACTGCCTCCAGTGAGATAGGGACCCTTCGAAGGCGAAGCGATCGGATTTCATGGCTAATACAGCTGACTGGGTCACTCACAACGGTTATTGACCCGCGCCCGATTAACTGGTGATTGTCACGCGGTCAGATACCAATGCGGTTGTCGAGTAGGCGTATCGCTTCGATTGAGCCTTCAATTGCACTTTGTTCGAATTCGCTCCATGCAGATGCTGGGACGAGCAGTTTTGCGATTTTTACATTGTCCTCCCACTCGACACGGTAGCGATCCCTGATTGCCAGGACACTCGAATCAATTCCGGACGCGAGCAAGTTCAATGGTTCCGCCTGCCTCAGGTCGGCGTTGTGTCTCACGTACGCTGCTTCGGCAATCCACGGATCCGTCTGTGGCAAAACGTGCATCACAAGCGTTTTCAGAAGGCGACTTACAGGGTCCATGAGCACCCAGGGCGGGGCGTCGTCGTAGGGCACCTTTTCAAGATTTAACCATCGGTCGGGCTCTGGCACTGTCAAGCGATCGGCTAGGAGCCACACACCGTGATGGGCGCCACGCTCAGCGGGAAACGGAGGCAGGTGTTTCAGGATGTGCCTCCAATTGGCGACATCGGCCATGATGTGGGCCAGATACCCATACATCCACACCCGTGACCTGCGCGACGCATGGACGCCCCAAAGGTTCGGGATCCTCTCACTGATGCAAGTGTCGACGACTGACGATGTTGACCAAGTAGCCGGGTCTTGGTCATCATAAAAGTGTGACGACCGCTTGTCGAAGGAGTCGAACAGTCGAATTGCATCCGGAGCTACGCCACCGGCGAAAAACGCCTCATTTTCGGCCAGGATGTCCGCGTGAATGCGCGGGAAAGTGGTTGCCGTCGCCTCGCGAGTGCGAACCAGCAGGGCCCAGTGGCATCGCACTCGTGGCATGACCCGAAGATGATACGATCGTTTACCGACCATCTCCTTACCTTTTGGCGGAGTGCTGATCGGTCCTCCAGGACAAAACTGAGACGCTTGGGATCATTTGTGCCTTGACGGGTCCTATTCGATTTCGGGCTCGGCAACGTCGTCTTCTGCGCAATAGTCCTCGACCTCGGTCGCGAGCTTCGGTTCTTCAACGGCAGCTTCAGCCGCGCTCGAATTGCCAGTTGAAATCGGTCCGAGGTTGAACGTGACCAGTTGTGAGCGATCCACACCGGTCCTGGCGTCACTAATGGCAACAATTACCGGTTCACCGGACAAGGGGAGTGAGGTGACGCGTCCTGCGCAGGCATCGAAAACGGCGTTCGCGACTGCCGCCGGCGTGGGTACGATCGGAACCTCGCCAACCCCGCGTACCCCATAGGGGCCGTCTATCGCAGGAACCTCGACCAGAACGCACTCGATGTTCGGAGCATCAAGTGCAGTCGGCATACGGTAGTCAAGCAGGCCCGGGTTCCGAAGACGTCCTTGCTCATCATAGACATATCCCTCGGTGAGGGCCCAGCCGATACCTTGGACGACGCCACCCTGGATCTGCCCTTCGCATGCCGTTGGGTTGATCGCCCTTCCCACGTCCTGGGCGGCGACGACGTTCACTACCTGAACCGCTCCGGTTTCCGGGTCAACCTCGACCTCGACGAGTTGGGTGGCGAATGCGGGCGCTCGGAGGAGGTGAGTGACTTCGCCGGTTCCCACGACTGGCCCATCGCCCGAACCGGCCGCGCTGCGTGCAACCTGACCGATGGTCAGTCGAACAGAGGGATCGGAACGAACCCAGAACTCGCCGTCATGGTAGTCGACTTCGTCGGCTGGGCATCTGAATTGCTGTGACGCGCGCTGCTTGAGTTTTGTCCGCGCGTCGATGGCGGCGCGGTACACCGCCGTGCCGAGGCTGTAGGTGATGCGGCTACCACCGGTCGGGTTGTTGAATGGCGCGGTATCGGTGTCCGGTTGGACGATGTTGACACGTTCGAACGGTATCTGCAGTTCCTCGGCGGCGATTTGTGCCATCGTCGTCCGGGTGCCGGCGAGGTCAACGGCTCCTGTCACAATGACCGCCGATCCATCCTCGCCAATATTGAGGTGGGCCATTGACGTGCCAACGCCACCGCCCCAGAGGCCACACGCGACCCCGCGACCCCGCAACCAACCTGGCCTGGATGAAGGGGCTTTTGGCGAGGCCCACACCGGGTGATTTTCAATAGCTTCCAACGTCTCACGGAACCCAATGCGTGGGTAAGGGACATCGGACGGGTTGCGGTCACCTTCGCGAACGGCGTTTCGCAGGCGCAAAGAAACGGGTGAGATACCCAATTTGCGCGCAAGCATGTCAAGCGCACTTTCAACCGCGAAGGCACCTTGCGGTCCATTCGGCGCTCGATATGCACCCGTGCTTGGACGATTGGTCAGAACATCGTAGCAATCATAGGAATACGCGGGAACAATGTACGGGCCAAACCCGCAGTTGATCCCGCCAACAGATCCGCCACCCGGATACGCACCAACATCCCAGATAAATGCTGCCCGCGCACCCAATAAGGTTCCGTCTTTTCGCGCACCCAATGTAACGTGCATCACTGCGTCTGGCGCAGGTCGGGTCGCACGAAGCACTTCCGAACGTGTCAACTGCATCTTGACTGGCCGACCCGCAGAATATGCGAGAAGGGTGCAAATTGGTTCGAGGGTCATCGCTCCCTTGGCGCCAAACCCGCCACCTATTTCGGACGCAGTGACACGGATTCTCCGGGGAGGGATCTTGAGGAACCCTGAGAGACCGCCTCGAACGCCAAACTGTCCCTGGGTCGAAGTCCAGATCGTAAATCGGCCGTCGGCGCTGTACTCGGCAAGGCATGCCTGAGGTTCAATGTAGCCCTGATGAACCATCGCAGTTCGGAATGTCCCTGACACCGTCACTTCAGCATTCGCGATTGCTTCATCAACGTTGCCACGGCTCAATTCGGTCAGCTTTGCGATGTTGCTCGGAGACGTCGCCTTGCCACTGAATGTCTCGGTGAAGACCGCATTCTGGACAAGCGGTGCATCCGGACGCATTGCCGCCTCAGGATCAATAACGACAGGTAGCGGTTCGTACACAACCTTGATAACGGACAGGGCTTCCTCGGCGATTGCTGGTGTCACGGCGGCGACCGCGACCACTGGTTGTCCGAAGAAAACGACCTTCTTCCACGCAAGGATCTGTTTGCCCCGGGATGGTGTGTCGAACTCTTCTGGAGTGGGATCCGTGTCAGAAATCCTGGCTACGGTTCCAGGAAGATCCGCACCTGTGATTACGGCAAATACCCCAGGGAGCGCTCGTGCGGCGCTGACATCAATGGATGTGATCGTTGCGTGTGCGTGGGGGCTTGGGAGCATTTTCCCCCAAAGCATTCCGGGTCGACTGGTGTCGGCGCCGTATAGGGCTTTGCCGGTGACTTTGTCAACACCTTCGATCTTTGCAACCCGCTGGCCGATAACGACGTGGGTAGCCGTGTCGGCGGGCGCCTCAGTGACCGTGCGTGGCAGTTCGGTGGTGGTCATCTTTCGCTCCCAGGCGGTTGTACCGCCTTCCCATCAGTGGGATGCAATTGCAGCGTCGGCTTTCATCGTCTTCGAGGCAACCTCGATTGCCCGGACAATCTTGTCGTATCCAGTGCAACGGCACAGGTTGCCACTGATTGCGTACCGTATCGCCTGCTCAGAAGGTTCAGCATTTGACCGGAGCAGTGCGACTGCAGATATGAGCATCCCAGGGGTGCAAATGCCGCACTGGAGACCGCCCTCCTCGATGAACGCA
>SHXX01000032.1 GCA_009693165.1 Chloroflexota bacterium | reverse complement strand
ACCACTGGTTCCCCTTCCGGGTCTGGTGCATCTCCGGGTCCCGCGTGCCGGTCCGGTTCTTCGTCGAGCTTGGGGCCGCGACGATCGTCGCATCGACCAGCGTGCCCCGGCGGACCATCAGGCCACGCGACTCGAGCAGCGCGTTGACCGTCCGGAGGAGTGCGGTGGCCAGGTCGTGGCGCTCGAGGAGGTGGCGGAAGCGCAGGATGGTGGTGGCGTCCGGGATGCCGGTGGTGCCGGGGTCGATGCCCGCGAAGGCGCGGTACACCGGGATGTCGTGCAACGCGTCACGGGCGGCCTCGTCAGCGAGCGAGAACCACTGCTGCAGGAAGTGGACCCGCAGCAGCACCAGGACCGGGTACGGTGGCCGGCCGGTGGTCCCCGCCGGGGCGAAGGGCGCAATCCGGGCGACAAGGGCGTCCCACGGGACGACGGCGAGCATCTCCTCGAGGAAAGCCGGCCGGCGCGTGCGCGTGGTGGATCGTTCGAAACCGTTCGCGAGACTCAACTGGTTCATGCCACCATGATTCCCGCAACGGCCCTGGCGCCGCTACCTTTTGCAGTCAATCCTTAACGCAATCCGCGCATCATTTTCATCAACGAACGCTTCGGATTCATTCGGGCGGTCGCGGTGTGCGAGTTCCGCAAGGACCTACCCAAATAACCGGCGTGCATCGTTGGACGCCGGACCATCACCAACTACGGCATCACTACCACCCGAAGTCCCTCGCCTCGGCGGGTGACATCAAAGGCCTCCTGCACCTGCGCAAGAGGGAACCGGTGCGAGACCAGGGCGGATGCATCGAACCGGCCTATCGCCAGAAGGTTCAGTGCCACCCGGAAATCCTCGCTCGTGCACGCACTTGTGCCGGTGACGATCAGTTCGCCGTAATGGATCAGGTTGGCCGAGATCATGGCGTCACCAGACCCGGCATACCCGGCGAAAAGGTTCACCCGACCCCCAGGGCGAACCCACCGCAACAGGTCGTGCACCAGGCCTGGCACACCAATGGCGGCGATTGCCACGTCGGCACCATCCCCGCCAGTTACCGACCGCACAACATCCAGGACTTCATCGTGGGTCGGATCGAGCGCCATGGTCGCGCCCATCGCCATGGCCTGTTCGCGTCGCGCGGTCGATGGCTCACTCACGATGACGGACCGTGCCCCGGCCAGACGCGACATCTGGACGTGCATCAGGCCAATTGGACCGGCCCCTGCCACCACGACCACATCCCCGACCCCGACCTGACTTTTTCGCTGCCCATTCACCACACACGCCAGCGGTTCGGCAAGCGACGCCTCGGCGTCGGCAAGGGTGTCCGGGATAGCCATGAGGATGCCGCGACGTGCCGCATGGGCCGGTACACCCATGTATTCGGCAAACCCACCGTCGTACTTGTAGCCGAATGCCTCACGCCGCTTGCAGTGGTTTTCCATCCCGATCACGCAGAAGCGACAGGCGCCGCAAGTAATCCCTGGCGGAAAGACCACCCGTTGGCCGACAGGCAGTCCAACCGCGGTCTCTGCACCTTCGCCGTAGGAGACGATGTGCGCCGCAATCTCATGCCCGAGCACCCGAGGCGGGTAGACGCCACGCGTCTTGCCTCCACCGAGGATCCGTAAGTCGGTCCCGCAGACTGCGCAGGCATTGACCCTCAGAAGGACCTCGCCCGGACCGGGAACCGGCACTGGGGCTTCGCGCAATTCCATCTGGTTCGGACCAAGAAAAAACGCGGCCTGCATCAGCGCACCATGCGCAATCGTCGTCGCCACCGAAACTCCCTTATTCGCCCGTCACACTCTTGCCGACCCACGGTCCCGCACCGGCCACGGCACCAACATCAAGCGACTGCCTGACCGGCCTTTGCAGTGTACGCACCGTCAGGCGAACCCGCGGACTTGGCCCGGACAGGTCCAATCCGGCCGCGGAAACGGCTGGACCGACCCGTAGACTAGTGCCACAGGCCCGATATGGAACGTACGTACAATCCCACCCCCACGCCGGCACCATCACCGGATATCCGGCAGTTCCTTGCCACCCAACTCAACCCTAACCAGATGGAAGCCGTCACCCACGGGGATGGTCCCTTGCTCATCCTTGCAGGCGCCGGATCGGGCAAGACCAGAGTCATCGCCTACCGGATCGCCTACATCATCCGGGAACGCCAGATCCCACCGTGGCAAATCCTCGCCGTCACTTTCACAAACAAGGCGGCCCGTGAACTTACCCATCGCGTGACCGAACTTACTGGCGAGGATCAGGTACGCCAAGTCAGGATGGGAACCTTCCACGGACTTTGCGCCCGCTTTCTCCGCTCGGAGATCGAACTGCTCGGTCGGCGCTACGACCGAAACTTCACCATCTACGACACCGACGATCAGTTGCGCGTCCTCAAGCGGCAGTTCGCCGAGGCCGGCCTCAACCCGAAACTGGTCAGCCCGAACGCTGTCCTGGGTGCAATCGGGCGCCTGAAGGACCGACTGGCAAGTCCGGCGCAGGCCGCCAGTGCGAGTGAAGCCCACAACCCCTTCGAGACCGCGGTCGCAACCCTCTACCTGCGGTATCAGAATGCCCTCGAGGCGGCCAACGCGGTCGACTTCGGCGATCTCATCAATCTGATGCTTCAGTTGCTGGAGAACTTCCCTGACGTTCGGCAACGCTACGCCAACAGGTACCGCCACGTCCTCGTCGACGAATACCAGGATGTGAACGAAGCGCAATACCGCCTCGTCAAGGCCATCGCCGGCGACCACCGCAACCTCACCGTGGTGGGTGACGACTCGCAGGCGATCTACGGATGGCGCGGCGCCGACGTCCGATACATCCTGCAGTTCGAACAGGACTTCTCCGAGTGCACCACCGTCCGTCTTGAACAGAACTACCGGTCGACCCAGACGATCCTTGTCGCCGCCCAAGCCATCGAGGCCGGACTGACCAAACGCCACGCCAAGGAATTGTGGACTGCAAACCGGAAGGGTGACCCGATCACTGGCGTCGTGGCCGGGAATGAGACTGACGAAGCGCAATTCGTGATCCGGGAGATCGACCGCCTCATCGGCACCGGAATCGGCTACCGCCAGATTGCAATCCTCTACCGCACCAACGCGCAATCACGTGTGCTTGAGGAACAGTTGGTGCGACGGCGCCTGCCATTCCAGTTGGTTGGCGGTACCCGATTCTATGATCGGCGGGAGATCAAGGAGGTCATCGCATACCTGCATCTCCTGGTCAATCCACATGACACGGATGCGTTCCGGCGTGCCGGCGGAACACGCAAGGGGCTTGGCAACACCACCATGGACAAGTTCGTCGACTGGGCCACCGAGACTTCGCGCCCTGTGGTCGATGGACTGATCTCATTGCTTCGTGCGGAAGGCGCCGAACGTCCGGCCCCATTGATCATCGGCACCGTAGGTCCAGACTTGGACGAACAGTCAGCGGTTATGGGTCCTCTACCGTGGAACCGCCGGGCCCACGAACTCCTTCTTGCCTATGCCCGCGACCTTGATGCATTCATCACGGGTCTCCAGACCCTCTCGCTCCCCGACCTCCTCGACCTACTCCTCAAGCGGACCGGCTTCCGGGAGTACCTCCTGGAACACCGTGACGACAACGGCGAGGAACGATGGGAGAACGTCCAGGAACTCATGTCCGTCGTCACCGAGTACGGGGTATCCGGTGCCGACGAGGGCCTGCGTCTCTTCCTGGAGAATGCGGCCCTCGTCTCGGATGCCGACACCATCCGGGCCGGGCCGCGTGACGACGTCGTGACCCTGATGACCCTCCACACCGCCAAGGGGCTTGAGTTCCCGGCGGTCTTCATCGTCGGCATGGAGGAGGGCATCTTTCCGCACTCCCGCGCCCTTGAGGACGGCAATATCGACGAGGAACGACGCCTTTGCTACGTCGGGATCACGCGGGCGATGCAGGCGCTCTATCTCGTTGGCTGCCGCTCGCGTTCGTTCCGCGGGATGTTCGTCGAAAACGATCCCTCGCGGTTCCTCCGGGAACTTCCCGGCGAACTCGTCCGGTGGGTCGATGGGAATGGCTTCCGCCTAGATGCCGCACGTGTCATGGAGATGCAGTCCGGGGCGTGGCCCGGCCACGGCGCGTCACGCGCCGCCGGATCCTGGGGCGGAGGCACGGCGATCGGTTCGCCGTCTAATCTCCCGCATCGCCCTGTCGGTCCTGATCGCCCGCTCCCGCCGGGTGCCCCCACGCCAATCAGGCCATGGTCCGGACAAGCGACCCGTATCGGAGGCCCTCCCTCGACCCGCCAGGCATCACCGGGAGCTTCCGGGCCAGGGGTTCCCAACATCCGACCATTCAACGGTCCCTCCCCAACCCCACTGCGACCCGGCCTGGAGAACATTCCCGGACTACGGCGGGCAAACGATCTCACGCCGGGTGCGCGCCAAACACAAACATCTCCGGCACCCCCCGCGCCTCCTTTGCCGACCTATGGTCTCGACGAACGTGTCCGCCACCCCTCATTCGGGGACGGCACGGTCATCCAGATCGAACCGGGGCGCGGAACCGAAGTCATGATCCAGGTGAAGTTCGATACCATCGGCGTCAAGAAACTGTCCACTGGCCTCGCACCATTGACCCGCATTCCGTGATGCCCCGTGACCGGCGTCCAAGCGTCGAAGCAACTGGACCGGACCAATCCGTTAGGCCCTCTCGTGCCTATGCTGCCTGACCCGTGTCACACCTCTCCCGTCGCCACGGGGGAGGTGCACCGGTTGGGAGGCACATACCTGGGCGATGGCGTAGGGGTCTCCGGGCTTCGGGATGGGGGGCCAGTGCCAAGAGCCCCGGCCTCTTCGGCCGCCAATCCGCTTCGGTGGCAAGACACGTATGCCAAGTGAACGCGACGCCATGGATGGTCCCGGCCAGGACGGCAACGATGAGATCGAAGCGAACAGAGGACAGGCGTCGCGGGGTGGGGAAGGGAGCGAGGCAGATGGTTTCCTTGCACGACAGATCGCCAGACGTGACGTCAGCGCCCTCGAAACGGTCTACAACCGTTATTCGCATCCTGTCTACTCCCTCGCCAGGAGGCTCCTGCGAGACGACGAAACCACCGAGGAAGTGGTGCAGGAAGTCTTCATGCGCCTCTGGACCCGTGCCGTCGAGTTCGATTGCACACCCCGGCGTCTCCTCCCATGGCTCCTCACCATCACCCACCACCATGCGATCGACGAACTCCATCGACGCCGCGCCCGGGGACAGCACGACGACATCGACATCGTTCTGGGAACTGCCGAAGCGCCCGATGGTGATCCCGCCCATGAAGCTGCCCTTGCCGAAACCCGCGAAGCGGTCCGGCGGGCGCTTCAACACTTGCCGGAGGCACAGCGTCGCCCTATCGAACTTGCGTACTTCGGAGGGCTTTCCCAAGCCGAAATCGCCACCATGCTCGAGGAACCTCTCGGGACAATCAAGACCAGGATGCGCCTCGCCCTGCAGAAGCTTCGCGAGTTCCTGCGCGCCGATCACACCCCGCCCCAGGTGGAACGTCGTCTTCCGGACCCATCGCCGCGTCGCATCCCCGCGTCGTGAAGAGTTCTCACCGATGAAACCAAGGGACCATCAAGAGGCCAATCCGTGGTGATGACCGAAACGCCTTCCTGGCGCGAACCCGCACTGCTGGCACGCTTGTCACGCACTGTTCGATCCCGCCTCTGGTCCGCGGCCACTCCTGCCCGCCCGATCGAGTGTCCCGGCGATGCCATGCTCTACCTGATCGGTTCAATGCCCTCCGGTGATCGGACGCGCTTCGAGAATCACCTCAGGTGGTGCCCAAAGTGCTAGCGCGAGACGCAGTCGCTCGAACCTGTCATCGAGACCCTGGCAGGGACAGCGATTCAGATCAGCCCGCCAGACCATTTTGGCCGCGCCATAAGCCGGCAGGCCCGCATCTCAACCGCGGTGATGAGTGGCACGAACCAAGGCGCATCGGTCGGTGCGAGACCCTCGTCTCCGCTCATTGCATGGTTCCGCCACCGGCGCGTCGGGGCCATCGTGACGGCCGGTTCACTCACCATCTGCATCGCCAGTCTCAGCTACTCGATGCTTCTTCACACGCGGACGACCCAGAATGCGATGGTTGCTTCGCGCCTCGCCGAAACCCTCAGTCTCGTCTATCACCCCGGCGCCGTGACCCGGACCCTCGCGGGAACCGATCGTGCGCCGCGGTCCACCGGACGTCTCGCGGTCATACCCGAGAGCAACCGAGCCGTACTGGTTACCTACAACCTGCCCGCAACTGGGGAAGGGTCCTGCTACCAACTGCGGGCCGCTTTCCTCGACGGCGCCGGACGGTTCAGCGGTGGCACCTTCACCGTCGACCATCAAGGACAGGGATACCTGGTCATCGACCTCCACGGACAGTCACTCAACCGGGTGAAATTGGTCCAAGTGACCCGCGAACCTGCCCAAGGATCGCCGGGGCCAACCGGTCCCGAAGTCCTCACCGGAAACCTCTGACCCATGCCACGCGGCCCCTACGTCCTTCGGCTTGACCACAACCGAGGCAATCCGAACGGGGTCACCACGACGGCGATGAACCAGACCAACGGTCCGAGAATGACCGCGAACGAAAATTCGATCACTCCCGACGTCACGAGGGCGAACAGGAACGACAGGTCACCGATCCCGATCGCGACGAGGCCGATCAAGTACGCCATCCACGAGGCATGCGCCCAGATCATCCACGCGATGAACAGGCCGAGGACGCCGTAACCGCCGACGTCAAGGCAGAAGTTCAGGATCAGTTGCGAGTGCGCGAAGGCGGTCGCCGCGTCCGTGGCGTAGTCGAACGTTTCCCGTGGCACGCGCGCCCCACCGACAAGCGTCGACCACTGCCCGCGAACGCCCGCACTCATGTACTGGTGGACACCTTCGTATCCGACCCAGACGTGCAGGATCCCCCAGATTGCCCATAGGATGGCGCCATCCTGTGCCATCGTCCCCTTTGCCACGCCACGTTCTTCGATCACGACTCGCCCTCTCTTGCCGAAACGCCACGAGCACCCGGCCACGCCTCGGTTACTCTTTGTGACTGACCAAACTATCGGTAATTGTTCGGGCATCCGCAAGACGGCACAAGAAGGTGCCTACGGCACACGGAGGGAACGATGGAAGCACAAGCCGACAAGTCTGGGTGGTTAGCCGTTACGGACTGCCAACCCGCTAGTGCACCACGAGACCGACTAGCGCAGTTCGGGCAGACGGCGGAGTGCCGCATCATCAGGGACACGTTTGCGCTTCTTGGTGACAAGTGGTCGCTGCTCATCGTCCGCATCCTCGCGGAGGGCACCTTCCGGTTTGGTGAACTCCACCGGATTGTCGTGGGGATTTCGCAGCGAATGCTCACGCTCACTTTGCGGAACTTGGAGCGTGACGGTCTCGTGCGACGGACCATCTACCCGGAGGTACCGCCACGGGTCGAGTACGAACTGACCCCGTTAGGGCGCACCCTCATTGAACCGGTATCCGCCCTATCCTCATGGGCACTCGCCCACAGCGAGGAAATCAAACACCACCGGGCATCCGCAATCGGTGCCGCTGGAGACGACCCTGACACGTCTTCGCAAGGTGACTGACAAAGTAACAGAAACGGATTACAACTCTAGGCGGAAGGATGGGTTCCAGCCTTCCCAGCAGATCCCCACCCCATCGCCCCGCCTGATTTGGATTCGCTTCGCTTTGCACGTCCGTCACAACATCCAACCGGGCGTTGACCGACCGACCAGATGATAGGAGGCAGGAATAACCGCGGACAGGGCAAGTCTCACGGTACCCTTACCCACACGACACCGCGTATCCGTCACCGCCAGTGCCGGGAACGGCCGTTGTCATGCAGGTCGCGACTAGGCGAATCCTGACCGAGGTCGCTGTCCAGGGCACACCACCCGTCCGGGCCAGTCCCCGCGCTGGTGAACCCGGGACTGGCGACGTGGACACCCCCATCGGGGCCGGAGATACGATCACTTGCGTACCGGAAGCACCATGAGCGAAGCGTCTAGAAGCAATGGCGGCGATAGCCTGAGGATCGGGATATGAACCTGACCCCCGAAGACGTCGACCACGTCGCAACCCTCACCCGATTGGGGATAACCGCCGAGGATCGTTCGCGGTTTGCGGAACAGTTGTCCGGTGTCCTCGAACACTTCCGGGCCCTGCAAGCACTTGACACCACGGGAATCTCGCCGACCGCGCAGGTCTTCGACCTCCACTCGGTCATGCGGGACGATGTCGCACGGCCGTCACTGCCCCGTGAACAAGTCCTCGCCAATGCCCCTCGGCAGGAGGATGGCTTCTTCCGGGTACAGGCGGTCCTCGAGACATAAGCGCCTTCCCCGAGCACGCGACACTCACTCCCCTCTCTCACGTCGCAACGGGGCAGCGGCAGCGGGTGGGGGCCTTATCCCCGGCGATCGCGAAGCACGGGAATGTTGGAGACATCGGACATATGGGCGCGACCGGCCAACCGGCTGGTCAGACCCGACACATGCACGTGACGAGGGAACACCTGGTGGGCATATCCGGCGACCTGACCGCACTCACCGCGCCCGAAGCCCGGGACTTGCTGGTCCGCAGGCAGATTTCGGCGACCGAACTGACGCACGCCGTCTTGGGCCAGATCGAACGCACGGAGACCCAGGTGCGTTCCTTCATCACCGTGACCGCCGCCGAGGCCCTGGCGCAGGCACGCGCCGCCGATGTCGCGCTTGGTGGCAGTGATCCGGGCGCAACGCCGCCACTCACCGGCATCCCTGTCGCCCTCAAGGATCTCTTCTGCACAACCGGCGTCCAGACGACGGCGGGTTCACGGATCCTCGAAGGCTTCATTCCGCCATACGACGCCACCGTGGTCGCCCGCTTGCGCGCCGCCGGTGCCGTCTTCGTTGGAAAGGCGAACATGGATGAGTTCGCCATGGGGTCCAGCACCGAGAACTCCGGCTACCACCCAACGCACAACCCCTGGGACGTCAGCCGCGTTCCGGGAGGGTCGTCAGGCGGATCCGCCGCCGCCGTTTCCGCGGGCCAGGCAATCGTCTCGCTCGGTACCGACACCGGCGGGTCAATCCGGCAACCGGCATCCCTCTGCTCGGTGACCGGGCTCAAGCCCACCTACGGGCGGGTCTCACGCTACGGGGTCGTCGCCTTCGCATCGTCACTCGACCAAGTGGGACCGTTCTCGATCGGCGTTGAAGGATCGGCGATGGTCCTGCAAGCAATCGCCGGCGCGGACCCGATGGACGCCACGACCGCGCCGGTCGCCGTGCCCGACTACCGGGCTACCATCCGGGACGGCGTCAAGGGCCTCCGGATCGGGGTTCCCGCCGAGTACTTCACCGCGGGCATGGAACCTGATGTGGAACGCCTCGTCCGCGAGGCCATCCAGACCCTCCAGGGCCTCGGCGCAACCATCCACCCGGTCTCACTGCAGTACTCCGAACACGGCCTCGCAACCTACTACATCATTGCCCCGGCCGAAGCGAGCAGCAACCTGTCCCGGTACAACGGCATCAAGTACGGCCTCGCCGCCCTCGATGAGGTCGACATGACCCGTGCGATGGACGCCACCCGGCAGCGAGGCTTCGGCAACGAGCCGAAGCGACGGATCATGCTTGGCACCTACGCACTCTCCTCGGGCTACTACGACGCCTACTACCGCAAGGCCCAGCAGGTCAGGACACTCATCAAGGCGGACTTCGACAACGCATTCACATCCGTCGACGTCATCGCCTCGCCCGTCTCGCCAACCGTGGCGTTCAAGATGGGTGCCCGTATCGACGACCCCCTCGCGATGTACCTGTCAGACGTCTGCACCATCCCGGTGAACGTCGCCGGGCTCCCGGGGATCAGCATTCCGTGCGGGTTCGACCACCAGGGCCTGCCCGTCGGACTGCAGCTCATCGGTAAGGCATTCGACGAGGCAACCCTCTTCCGGGCCGCATTCGCCTATGAGGAAGTGACCAGTTTCCACCGCCAGCGCCCTGCATTGGCTAGCGAAGCGCATATGAACCAGGCGGGGCGGGGTGGCGTCGGAGCTTCCGCCTCGGACCAATCCCTGGTACCACACGCATGAGCCAACCGCACCGCGCACCCAGGAATTTCGTGTCCGCCCGCGTTGAGGCGATTCCACCCTCAGGGATCAGGAAATTTTTCGATGTTGCGGCGACGATGCCCGACATCATCTCCCTCGGTGTCGGTGAACCGGATTTCGTCACGCCGGAACACATCCGCGAAGAGGCAAAGGCATCACTGGACCGCGGGAAGACCGGCTATACCTCGAACCGGGGGCTGGCCGAGTTGCGGGTCCTGATCGCCAGCGATCTCTCGAGCCGGTTCGAAGCCAGCTATCACTCCGATGACGAGATCATCGTGACCACGGGTGTCTCCGAGGCATTCGACCTCGCCATCCGGGCAACGGTTGACATCGGTGACGAGGTCATCATCCCGGAACCGAGTTACGTCTGCTATGCGCCGTGCGTCTCACTCGCGGGTGGAGTGCCGGTGCATGTGGCGACGCACGACACCGACGGATTCGCGATCACCGCCTCTGCCATCGAGGCCGCCATCACACCCCGGACAAAGGTGATCGTCCTCGGCTATCCGGACAACCCCACGGGCGGGGCCATTTCGCGCGCCGACCTCGAGGCCATTGTCCGTCTTGCCGTTGAACACGACCTGCTGCTTGTCTCGGACGAAATCTATGCGCGCCTGGTCTACGATGGATGGACCCACACCTGCGTCGCGTCGCTGCCAGGTGCATGGGAACGCACCATCCTCCTCAATGGGTTCTCCAAGGCCTATGCCATGACTGGTTGGCGCCTCGGATACGCCTGCGCCCCCCATCATCTGGTGGAAGCGATGATGAAAGTCCACCAGTACGGCATGCTGAGTGCGCCGACAATGGCCCAGTACGCCGGCATCGAGGCGCTACGCAACGGGGAACCAGACGTGCGGGCCATGCTTGCCGAATACTCCCGCCGGCGCACGCTCATCGTGGATGGCCTTAACCGGATTGGCCTGCGTTGCGCCCGCCCACAAGGCGCGTTCTACGTGTTCCCGGACATCACCGGAACCGGACTGACGAGCGACGAGTTCGCCAACCGACTCCTCCAGGAGGAACACGTCGCCGCCATCCCGGGTTCGGTCTTCGGGCCAAGTGGGGAAGGACACGTCCGCATGTGCTACGCAACCAGCACCGCACACCTGGCGGAAGCCCTCGACCGCATGGCGCGCTTCCTCGGCCGGGTCGACGGATTCACGCCTCACCCTCTCCCATCCTTGCCCCATCGCCCCTGATTTGAAGACGCTTCGCTTGGTTCACCGCATCGAACCTGATTGACCAACACTTCGCTGAACCCTCCCAATCACCCTGATGAAAACACGCTGCACTGTGCCCACCCCGAACCACCCCGGTTCGCAGCGGATTCGCATCAGTGCCATGAACTGCATGCTTCGCTGCCCGGTCCGCGGGCATCTCTGCCCGCCTCGGGGCCGGGTGGCGTCGGGACGGACGGGGACGCCCTCTTCCCGACCTGACCCCGTGCAAGACCCTTATCCTTGCAGAGACTCCCCCCGCCGAAACCGGACCTCGAAACCCCACATCATCCCTCCCGATACACGTACGCTCCGCTCAGGCCACCCCGCGCCACCCATGCTTGCAGACGTTTCACTTGCGGTATCGACGCACCTTCCAGAGGGATCCCGCCTCTCGACACGGGAATGGGTCACGAAATGACAGGAACACACGATGCCGGCACACCACCGGCCACCGACTACGAGGTAGTCATCGGTCTTGAGGTCCACGCACAGGTCGTGACCGAAAGCAAGATGTTCTGCGGCTGTTCCTCGCGCTACTCGGGCGCCCCACCCAATACCCTCGTCTGCCCGGTGTGCCTTGGCATGCCAGGCTCACTTCCCGTCATGAACCGCACCGCCGTCGAGGCAACGATCATCACCGCCCTTGCCTTGAACTGCGAGATTCCCGAATTCAGCAAGTTCGACCGCAAGAACTACAACTACCCCGACCTCATGAAGGGCTACCAGATCAGCCAGTTCGACCTGCCCTTCTCACAGGCCGGTTGGCTCGAGTTCGAGGATCCGGCCAATCCCGGCCAGATGCGTCGCGCCGGGATCACACGGGTCCATCTCGAGGAAGACACCGCAACCCTCAAGCACATGCGCGACAGCAGCGGCGAGACCTACTCACTCATGGACGTCAACCGTGCCGGCGTTCCTCTCATGGAAATCGTCGGTGACCCAGATCTCCGCACCGCCGACGAAGCCGGTGCATACCTGCGCGCCCTGCGCCAGATCCTCCGCTATCTCGGCGTTTCTACCGCCAACATGGATGAAGGTGCGTTCCGTTGCGACGCGAATGTTTCGCTGCGTCCGCGGGGCCAGGCCGAATATGGTGCCAAGGTCGAAGTGAAGAACATGAACTCGTTCCGGTCGGTTGTCCGGGCCATCGAGTTCGAGATCGTTCGCCAACGCGACATCCTCGACGCCGGCGGGCGGATCGTTCAGGAGACGCGCGGATGGGTTGACGACCGGGCCATCACGGTGACCCAGCGCAGCAAGGAAGCGGCTCATGATTACCGCTACTTCCCTGAACCCGACCTTCCGCCGATCATTACCCCGGCCGCCGAAGTGGAGCGGTTGCGGTCTCTCCTGCCAGAACTTCCCGACGCCAAGCGTCATCGCTTTGTCGACGCGTACGGGATTACCACCGACATCGCAGACACCCTGACACAGACGCGCGCACTCGCCGAATATTTCGAGCAGACCGTGCACCTTTCCGGCAACGCCCGCGCCGCCGCGAACTGGATCACCCGTGACGTCCTTCGTATCCTGGGCACGACCGGTGCCGAGATCGATCAGATCCTCCTGGCCCCGGAGCATCTTGCGGACCTCATAAAACTCCTGGACACGGGTACGATCAGTGTGCGTACTGCACCCGAAGTCCTCGAGGAGGCGGTCAGCACGGGGGCGATGCCCCGCGAAATCGTCCAGCAACGAGGCCTCGGACAGGTCTCGGATACCGACGCACTAACCACCGCCGTGGCCGACGCCATCGCATCCAACCCCAAGGCCGTCGCCGATTACCGCGCAGGGAAGGCAACCGCAATGGGTTTCCTTGTCGGGGCAGTGATGAAGGCAACGCGCGGGAAAGGCAACCCAGGCCTCGTGAACGAACTCCTCAAGCAGCAACTCGATGGATAGCCCGGACGGCCCCGGACGCCCCGGGACCCAGGATGCCCGTTTCCTCGGCGATGACCCCGAAAACGATGGCGAACCAGCACCGCCACCGGTTCGGCGCCGCACGCTTGAGGATCCCTATGAAGTCGACCTCCCCCTTCATGGGGTAAGTCACGGCGGCGAGGCTGTCGGTCGCGTCGATGGGCAAATCGCGTTCATCTCCGGCGCCCTGCCAGATGAAAAGGTTCACGCCCTGATCACCGAACGCAAGCCCTCTTACCTGAGGGGCTTGACGCTTTCGGTCACGGCGGCATCGCCAGACCGGACCGAACCGCCGTGTCCCCACTTCGGCCTGTGCGGTGGGTGCCACTGGCAACACGCCGACTACGAAGCGCAGCTGCGGTACAAGACCCAGGTCCTGCACGACCAGTTGCGGCGCCTTGCGGGCATCGATGATCCACCAATGGTCCCCGCGGTCGGGTCGCCAAACCCATGGAACTACCGCAACAGCGTGCAACTCGTGCCCGGATTCGGGCCGAAGGGCGAACGCTCCCTGAATTACCAGGTTGCTCACGCCCAAGGCATGGTGCCGATTGATGTCTGCGCGATTGCGTCCAAGGACATCAACCGCGCCATCGAGATCATGCCGTGGGCGCTGATCCCCGAGGAGACGTGGGAACGCCTCGACGCGATCATCCTGCGTCACGCCCCGCCGATCCCCGGCATGCCGATGGTTGCGACCCGCCTCCGCGAAATGGCGCCAAAGCCCATCCAAGGTCGCACGATGCCACCAGGCCCAGTTCGGGACGAACAAGGAATCGGCTACGGCATCCAGGTGACCGTGGTGTGCCGGTCTCCGGTCTCGAAGCGAGACATGCGGGCGTTCGTCGATGCTACGGTGAAGTCTGTCCCGGATCTCGCGGCGATCATGGTGGCCCGTGGCCGCCATGATCGCGGGACGCTTCTCTGGGGGTTCCCAACCCTCGCCTACGAGATGGGAGGCCAGATCCTTGCCGTCCCCCCGGGCGCATTCTTTCAGGTGAACCTCGGTGCCGCTGACCGTCTGGTTGCCCGGGTGCGCGAATGGCTAGCACCCACGAAGACCAGTCAGATCATCGATGCATACTCGGGTGTCGGAGTGTTCGCCCTCAACCTCGCGCCATTCGCCGGGGCCGTTGTCGCAATCGAGAGTGACGACTCGGCCGTTGCCGGTGCATACGACAACGTCGCCGCCCTCGGCCACACCAATGTGGCCATCCATCACGAACCAGTCGAGGCCGCCCTGCCCCGGCTTGCAAAGGGTTCCTCGGTCCCGGACCGATCCGTCATCCTGGATCCACCAAGGAGAGGGGTGGAACCTGCGGTGTTGGACGCACTCGCGATCCTCGCACCGGACCGCATCGTGTACGTCTCCTGCGAACCCTCAACCCTCTCGCGCGACCTAAAGCGCCTGCTTGCATCGGGCTACCGCCTGACACGAACAGGGGTCATCGACATCTTCCCGCAGACCTACCACTTGGAATCAGTCAGTCTCCTCGAGCGGATTGATGGAGAAACGAACCAGTAATCGAGGCCCGCTTGGCCCCACTCACGTGTCACGGACCACAATGGTTTGGGCCAAGCGAACTCGTACTCCCATCCAAGACTGCGGGGCACACGAATGGATGCACCCAAGCAGTCGGACGCGCGGATCAGGAGCGACGGGATGTGGCGTAGTTCCGAGACTCTTCCACGAGTGCCTTGAACAGCCGATGGTGGACCTCGTGTTCCGCGTCGAGGAATTCAGGATGCCACTGCACGCCAACGACGAAGCGACGGCCTGGCATCTCTAGTGCCTCGATGCATCCATCAGGCGCATGGGCGGACGCGACTAATCCGGGCGGGACAACCCTCACCGCCTGGTGATGCAGGCTGTTCACGCGCAGGTCGGTCGCGGTATCCAGTTCCAGGACGCCGTGCAGCTTCGTCCCGGGTACGACTACCACACCGTGGGCCGTGGTCTGCGACTTCGTTTCATACTGACGATGCAGGATCTCCACGCCACGCTGCGAAGGTAGATCTTGCCAGAGGGCGCCACCCATCGCGACACCAAGAACTTGGCAACCGCGGCACAACCCAAGGATTGGCAAGTCGCGCACGATGGCACGACGCATCAAGGGAAACTCGAAGGCGTCCAAGCCGGCTGCGACTTCAACGGTCTCGTTGATCGCGACCTCTCCGTACTCGCCCGGATCGATGTCTGGCCCCCCCGCGAAGATCAGACCGTCAACTCTGTCGAGAAATGGGTCGATATCCGACAGATCGATGACCGGTGGCATCAGGATCACAATCCCACCCGCGCGTCGCACCGCGCCAATATCAGGCGCGCGAACGCCAATCACCGGGACGCCAGCCTGGGCATTCGGTTCGGGGTTCAGGGACGCCGTAATCCCGATGACTGGTGGACGCCCGGCGGCGCCTGTCTGCTTCACGCATCGCCCCGGGAGGCACGCACGAGCGACTCGAACAACCGCCGATGGACCTCTTGTCCCGGCGCAAGGAATTCCGGATGCCACTGCACACCCACGGCAAAACGGCGTGCGGGTGCCTCAATCGCCTCGATACATCCGTCGGGTGCATACGCCGTCGGCACGAAGCCCTCGGGGACGCGATGGATTGCCTGGTGGTGAAAGGTGTTCGTCGGCACGTCCTCGGATGGAGACACGCCCAGGATTGCCTGCAATCGCGTGTGTGGTTCTACCCGTACCGTGTGGGTCGTCTCGGCCCGTGCCTCCTTCTGGGAGTGCACCAATCCATCCGGCTTCTGCGATGGCAGGTCCTGCCAAAGGGATCCTCCAAGCGCCACACCCATCACCTGGCAACCACGGCAGATCGCAAGGACGGGAAGGTCCCGCGCAATGGCACGGCGCATCAGCGGCAATTCGAACGCGTCGCGTTCCGGTGTCACCACCACCGTGTCGTTGACTGGCGTCTCGCCGTACTCAGCGGGATCGATATCCCTCCCTCCGGTAAACAACAGCCCGTCAACTAGATCAAGCAGCTGATCAATCTCGTCAGCATCCGAAACCGGAGGCAACAGGAAAGCTAGTCCCCCGGCACTTTGCACGGCGTGAACATCTGCAGACCGCGCGCCGATGATCGGCAGGCCAAGCGGTGCGTTCTCGGGAATGTGTGCGTACCCGGTAATCCCAATCACCGGTCGATGGGGCGCCGACGGCGAGTGCACGGATCGACGCCTGTGTGTGTCTCGCACCACGAACTCTCCTTTTGACACCCACCGCGTGCACGATGGGTTCCCGGCCATGGTGTGGGTGAGATAGGGTAGCCGGTAATCGGGTGATTGTTCACGGTCGTGCTAGCACGGCCCGTTCGCGCGTTATGCACTTTAAGCCTCGCCAGAGGACAATGGAGATCGTTCGGCAAGACGCACCCGGATGATGACAGCCAATCAGCCCGACGCACCCGACAAAATCCCGGCCAAGACAGTGCCAACGGGTGACGAACCGACCCCGGACGTAGTGCCTGAACAGGATGCGATACCGGCCACGGGCAGCACCGCACGTCGCATCTTGAAGAACACGGCCTCCCCATTTGTCGCCTCACTTGGCGCCCGGGTGCTCTCCTGGGGTCTGGCCATCGTGATGGCCCGCACCATTGGACCGGGCGGAACTGGCGACTACGCCATCGCCGTAAATCTCTGGTTGTACGCCAGCATCATCGCGGACTTCGGCCTTGGTACATGGCTTACCCGCGAGGTTGCCCGGGCACGCAACCTCACCGATGGCTCCGCCCATGCACGAACCGTCGTCGCATCCACACTCGGCATCCGGCTCGTCCTCAGTGCGCTAGCAGCCATCCTGATGGGCCTGCTTGCCACCGTTGGTGTCTCAACAGGAAGGCTCTCCGTTGACCTGGCTGGGACGATTGTCCTGCTTGCGATCGGCCTCATTCCAGGTGCCGTCAGCGCGTCCGGAAGTGCGGTCTTCAACGCGTATGAGCGCATGACCTTCCCGGCGGCAATGCAGCTCGTTTCCGGTGGCCTGTCTACCGTGGCCGGGGTACTCACAATCCTCGCCGGCCAAGGGACGGTCGGTCTCGCCGCCGTTTCTCTCCTCACCAACGTGATCAGCGCGATCGTCTTTGCAGTAGCGGTGCGACGGACCTTCTTTCCACTCGCCGTCATCTGGCCCGATCGGTCGGCGCGGTCACTCGCAACCGACACCGTACCCCTGATGCTCAACAACCTCTTGAACAATGTCTTCTTCCGGATTGACGTCCAGATCCTTGGCTCTTGGGGCCGCGCCACGGTCGGTCAGTACGCAAGTGCCTACAAGATCATCGATGGCGTTGGCGCCGTGCCTAGCAGTTTCGTGCTCGCGCTCTTCCCGGTCTTATCGCGCCGGGCCGGCGATGCCGACGGGGCCCTCGCCCGCATCTACCAGTTGGCCTTGACAATCCTCGTAGCGATCGCGATACCCGTGGCGACATTGCTCACGTGGACCGCGTATCCGGTCTCACGCCTGCTGTGGGGTGAAACGTTCCTGCCCGAAAGTGCCCGCGCCCTGCAGATCCTGATCTGGTTCCTGCCCTTGAGTTTCATCAATGGCCTGACCCAGTACGTGCTTATTGCCTTGGGATTGCAGTCGCGCATCACCGTCGCGTTCGCCATCGCCGCCGCATTCAACCTCGCAGCCAACCTGATCCTGATCCCGATGTTCGGCTATCGCGGGGCCGCGGCGGTAACGATCGCCACTGAGGTTGTCCTGCTTGCGCCATTTATCCGGGTGATCGGATCGCGGATACCGCTCAATACCCTTGCCGTCGCCATCCTGCGACCCGTGCCCGCCGCGATCCTTTTCGCCGGGATCATCGTCGCGATCACGCCGTTGACAGACTGGGGTGCCGGCGTCCTCGCGTGCGCCGTGTATCCGTTGACGTTGTGGTTCGGGGGAGCCATCACCCCGGGCGACCGCGGACTCCTCCTATCAGTCGTTCGCCAAACACCCTCCACACAAGCCATATGATCCCTGGCTTGAGCCACAGTGCGGTCCCAGTCCTCGTACAATGCCGAAGATGGGATTGTCCGGGCTACTTGCGGGCGGGCGCCTGCCTCGCCTCGCGGTACAGGTTGAGTGTTGCCACCACCACCGAGGGCCATTCAAAACGGGAGGCGAACTGCAAGCCCCGTGTCTGCAACTCCTGCCTCAAATCCGGCGACATGATCAACTTGTCGATCGCGATTGCAATCGCCTGCGGGTCAGGCGCGTACGCAATCTCCACGGGCGGAGTGCCCCGCAACCAGTCCACCGACATTGACGGTTCGGTAGTCACCACCGGGATCCCTTGCGCCCACGCTGCAATCAGGCTTGTCCGCCGCAGCGATGCGCCATCCCGGAACGGTAAGGACATGATGTCCACACACCGCAACCACCCGACCGCCTCAGGGACGGAAACCCGCGACGTCCAGTGCACGCGGTCTGTCAGTCCAAACTTGCCAATCATCGAGATCAAGGAATCGAGATAGCGCCCACTATCAGGGTCGGTTGCACTCACGACCTGCCCGATCATCAGCAAATGGGCATCGTGCCCCGCGGCTACCAACATCGCCATTGCCGTCACCGTCGCGTCGACGGCCTTGCTTGCATTCACGAAGCCAAGATGGCCAAGCACGATCGAACCAGGCCCTATTCCACGTTCGGCACGCCACGCATCCCGGTTGAACTCTGGGGGAGGGGCTTGATCGAAGTGGTTGCCCAGCGGAACCTGGGTCACAGCAATCTGGTGACCAAGACCGGCCGTCCACCCGTACAACTGCCCTACCGAGTCGTCGGCGACCGCGATGATCCCGTCTGAGTTCTGGGCCATGTCCTGCACGAGCCGGCGACGCAACTTCCCCGCCTTCGGAAAGAGATACGGAACGGCAAGGTCGTGGAACGTCGTGACGACTGCTGGGGCGGTCGGGCGCCTCCGCATGATCCGCGGGAGAAGACAGATCGCACCGTCCAGGGCATACGCGCCGGGTTGGTACTGGATATGCGCGACATCCCACGCCTGCCGGATTGCCAATCGGGGAAGCGAGAACAGGATACGCCAGTTCCATCGATCAACGATGCGTTGCACGCGCGAACCGCGGCCGAGGTTGTCATCGTCCGGACTGATCGTTCCGCAACTGGTAACGACTTGGACCCCATGACCAAGCCCACGCAACTCGTTCGCCAGACGCGCGGTGTGATCGCCGATGCCACCGGTTCGTGGCGGATATTCCGCGGAGATCAGCCCAATTCGCATCCAGAGAAGGGTACGTGATTCCAGCTGTCGACCCTGACCTTGGCTACCCGCAACCACCTGTCAGGCAGTCACGGAGGCAAGGCCCGCCGGCACCCCTGACCGCAAAGCAAGGCGGATATGAACCAGCCTCGATGGTGGATGAGCGGTCAGAAGCGCCGACCCCAAGTGCCTACGCGCGGTACACGACTTCGCCGTCAAAGACGGTTGCGACCACGCGGATGGTCGCAAGGTCTTCCATCGGCGTGCGCACCGGATCCCTGTCCAGGATTGCCAGATCCGCACGCGCCCCGGGGATCAGTTGTCCCAAGCGACCTTCATCACCGCCGGCGAAGGCCGCACCGATCGTATATGCCGCCAACGTCTGACCCATCGTCAGACGATTTTCAGGATACCACCCTCCGGGCGGATCACCGCCAGGACGTTGACGTGTCACCGCGGCGACGACACCAACCAGCGGGTCAGGCGTCTCAACCGGTGCATCCGACCCGAATGCCAAGACGGCCCCGGTAGCGGCCAGACTCGCGAAGGCATACGCGTATCGGCCACGGTCACCCCAGAGACGGTCAACCTGATGCATGTCCTGCGTGGCATGAATTGGTTGCATCGAGGCCACCACACCCAACTTCCTGAACCGCGGCACATCATCCACGTGAAGCACCTGAACGTGTTCGATCCGCGGACGCAATCCAGCCGGGCGCCATAGTTCTCGGGTCGCCTCGAATGCGTCGAGGACCACACTGTTCGCCCGGTCCCCGATTGCATGGACGGCCGGGGCAATCCCTGATCGCGACGCCAGCGCGACGCCATCGTGCAACTGGTCAAGGGTCATTGTCAGGACGCCACGATTGCCGGGGGACCCGATGAAGGGATCAAACATCGCTGCCGTCTCAGACCCAAGCGATCCATCGACAAACAGTTTCACGTGGCCCACGCGCAATCGTTCGGATCCGAACCCGGTCCGGAGTCCCGCCTCCACGCACTGTGAAAGCGTGTCATAGGGGAGCATCATGCTTGCCCGGAGACCAAGTTCGCCCATGGCATCGAGGTCCTGCAAGGCCTGGAACGTGAGGCGTCCTTCGGGGATGTGCACCCCAGTTACTCCCATCCGGTGCAGGTCTGCGACGCGCCGCCTGAGGGTGTTGATTGCCGTGGCAAGATCCAGCACGGGCACGACATGCTCGACCAGATCCATCGCGTTCTCGAACAGCAGGCCATTCGGCGCACCATGCACATCTCGCCCGATCAACCCACCCGGAGGCGCCTCGGTCCCGGCATTCAATCCCGCAAGGGACATCGCCTTCGAGTTCATCCAGGCCATGTGGCCGTCCTTGCGGCGCAACCACACGGGCACGTCCGGGGCGACCGCATCAAGGACGGATGCATCCGGAAAGCCACCATCAGTGTCATCCCAGAGAGAGTGGTCCCATCCCCAACCCTGGACCCACGAACCAGGTGATGCGGATTCGACGGCCGCGGCGACACGGCTGACGATTTCCGCGCGCGTGGTGGCATTTCCAAGAGGCACACGGTCGAGGCTTGACGCCCACCCAAGCAGATGGATGTGCGCATCAATGAAGCCCGGCATAGCGGTTGCGCCCTCAAGGTCAAGGGCTTTCACCGGCATCTCCGCCGCCCAGTGGCGGGCGAGGGATTCCATGTCATCGCGAAGGCCGGTGGCAACGATCACGCCATCACGTGCCAGAAGAGCCTCGACCCGTGGGGCTGCCCCATCGTGCGTCAGGATCGTGCCGCCGTAGACCAGCAACCAATGCGCCGTCGTTTTCCGCATGATTGGCAGTATAAGTCGCACCAGAATTCAAAGCCGAGGAAAACACTTGGGAGAGTGGGCGCCCTCGCAGTCAGTCCCGATCACAATGTCCGAAAGAGAGCTGCAGAACCGAACCACAAGCAGGTTTCGCACTTCCGACCGGCCCGTCAATACACCTACGCACTGGTCTGACGGCAGGACCTCCAGAAGATGTCACATCGCAACGTGCGCGGTTGATTGGTGAGGGAGGGCAGACCGGGGTTCCCACCGGTCGCATTGGCTCGCTATCCGGTGATGACCTCGGCACCACGGTTTGTAAGACCCAACTCAAGGGTCTGGTTCGGGTATCCGTGCCGTGCCGCCGCTTCGTGCATCGCGGTGGCGATTGCCTCGAAATGGTCGGTCGCAAGCGCGATGATCGCCGCACCTGCACCACTCAGCGCCGCGCCGTGCGCACCGGCCATGAGAGCCGCCTGGATAGTCGGATGCAGGGCCGGAAAGATCCCGCCACGCGCCGGTTGGTGGATGCGGTCATCCATCGCATCGCGCAGGAGGCCCCAATCCTTGGTCGCGAACGATGCCACAAGCAATGCGGTCCGCCCAAGATTGAACACCGCATCGCCGATTGGAAACTCTCGCGGGATGACTCCCCGTGCCGACTTCGTGGAGATCGCCTGATCCGGCAGGCAGACGACTGCCCGGAGGTCCGTGTCGACAGGCAATCGTGACGTCACCAATCCATCCCGACCAGCAACACAGACAACCAATCCGCCAAGCAGCGCCGCCGAGACGTTGTCCGGGTGGCCCTCGATTTCAGCCACCAGTGCAAGTTCGCCAGCTCGGTCCAGTGGCTTCCCAGCCAAGGCATTGGCCGCGACGACACCGGCAACGATGGCCGCCGCACTACCTCCAAGCCCCCCCGAACGCGGGATGCGGGTCACGAGTTCAAGACCGAGTGGCGGTACCTGCATGCCAATCCGGTCGAAGACCGCAACCGCCGACCGGTATGCGATCAGCGTCTCATCCTCCGGGAAGACCCCCGCGTTCACCCCGGAAACGCTGATCTCAGGTGAATGACCCTCGGCAAGCACCCACAGGCGCAGCTCCTCGCGAATATCGAGGGCAAGACCAAGCGCGTCGAATCCCGGTCCAAGGTTCGCCGATGTTGCGGGAACCTGGACGACTACGCGTGAACCAGTAGACATGACCACGAACCTGCCTCCGTTCGCCTAAGGATTGACTGCAAAAGGTAGCGGCGGCGGGGCCTGACCGGGAATCATGGTGGCATGAACCAGTTGAGCCTCGCGAACGGTTTCGAACGATCCACCACGCGCACGCGCCGGCAGGCCTTCGTCGCGGAGATGCTCGCCGTCGTCCCGTGGGACGGCCTCGTCGCCCGGATTGCCCCCTTCGCCCCGGCGGGGACCACCGGCCGGCCACCGTACCCGGTCCTGCGGCGGCGGCGGGTCCACTTCCTGTAGCAGTGGTTCGCGCTCGCCGACGAGGCCGCCCGTGACGCCTTGCACGACATCCCGGTGTACCGCGCCTTCGCGGGCATCGACCCCGGCACCACCGGC
>SHXX01000031.1 GCA_009693165.1 Chloroflexota bacterium | reverse complement strand
GGTCGCGTCGGGGACGCCGGTGACCGATGCGTGCGCCGATGCCGGCGTCTCGCGGACGACGTACTACCGCTGGAGGCAGCGGTTCACCACCGAGGGACTGCCCGGCCTGGCGGACCGGTCCAGCCGGCCCCGCCCGCTGCCCGCTACGAGCGGGCGGGGCCGGGCGACCTGATCCACATCGACACGAAGAAACTCGGACGCATCGGCGGCGGGCCGGGACACCGGGTGACCGGCGATCGCCGGTCGCGGTCCCGCGGGGCGGGATGGACGGTGATCCACGCCGCCATCGATGACGCGACGCGCGTGGCGTACGTGGAACTGCTCCCCGACGAGCGCGGGGTGACGGCCTCCGGGTTCCTGCGCCGGATGGAAGCGCACTTCCGTGGCCTCGGGGTCCCGGTGCAGCGGGTTGCTCACGGACAACGGGAGCCCGTACGTCTCTGCAGTATGGAAGGCGTCGTGCGCGGACCTGGGCGTGGGTGCCCGCCGGACCCGGCCGGACCGGCCCCAGACGAACGGGAAGGTGGAGCGCTGGTTCCAGACCGTCCTGCGCGAATGCCTGTACCTCCGCCCGCTGGCCAGCGAGGACGAGCGCCAACTTGCACTGGACGCCTTCGTGGAGTACTCCAACCACGACCGACCGCACCTTGGCATCAACGGCCTCTCCCCCCTCGTCCGCCTCGCTTCCCTGTCAACAACCTTGTGAGAGACAACAGCTAGGCGCTGGTGAGTGGAGTTCGTCACCAGCGCCTCGCGTTGGACGTGAGGGCCCTCGTGCACGTCAGGCCGCAAGACGCTCAGTCGATGGTGATGCCAAGGACGCCAGTGCCGTCGCCATGAGCAGATCACTAAAGGCGGGCAGGGCGCGGTACGCGTGGCGCCAGGCCACCGATGCCACGCTGCGACGTGCTTCAGCATCGATGAAAGTCTTCCATGCCACCGCACATCGTTCAGCTGTCTTCTGGAGCGCGATTTCGCCGTCGGCGCATTGATGGGCTGCCCGCGCGGCGGTCCATTGCTTCCAGGCGCCTAGCTCCGCGGCGTCAGCCTCCAAAAGTGGCTTGTACTCTGGAACGGCGGTGGCCGCGATTGCAAGGGAAGCCCGGGTTGCTGGCCTCTTCCGGAGTTGCGCCTGCGGAAGAAACGGCGTTGGTTCCGGGTGCGCGGAGGTCTCTGCAGTTGGGTTCACATTCATGCGGGTCACCGTCGTTCCTCCTTCGATAGGGCTCCGGAAGCACTCGTGCTGCTTCCATCAGAATCGTAGGGCGAGCAGCGACCAGGTGACCGTTACTTGGACGTACCGAGATGTGTCGAACACGTTTCGACGGACCGGCTCCCCACGAGGTGCCGGTCCGCAGATGGGAAACGGAGTTCAATGGCGCGTGCCGTGACGGACGATCACCCGACGGTGTAAGCGCGACGTAGCGCCTCCCACGCCATATCGAACCGTTCCGGTTCGGTCTCGCAGATCGTGACCGTCCGAACGTGGTTTGCAATCCGTGCGTGATCCAGGACGGCCCGGACCAGCGCGGTTGCCATGATGTCACGTGGTGCAGTGGCCCACGGTGCCTCCCCGACCCGTGCCGTCCGTGTAGCCATGAGGTAGGTGCCCAGTGACTCGATCCCGTAGACCTCGGCGCGGTCGAGTGCATCGCGGACCGCTGCGTAGACGATTTCCGGTGTCGTCGGGATCCGATGCCCGTGTTCGTACTTGATCGTGATGGCGTGGATCAACCGACGGCGCAGGCGGCCAGCCGCCAGGTTGCCTGAACTGGTAACTACGGCGGTACCACGGAAGAAGCCATTCGACGGCCCAGTTGGGACAATCCGGTCACGTTCGGCTACGAACGATGGCCCGGCGGCGCGTTCGACGGCGGCCGAGAGACCACTGCCTCCGTTGAGACGCTTGTTCGCCGACAGGATCAGCGCCTCGGCTTCGAGCGTCAGCAGGTTCTCGGCAACCACAGTGATCGTGAGGTTCCCGACAGTGACTGCCCGAGCGGTCGATCGCGTTGGGGTGGTTCGCCTGGTCCGTGGCGAGGCGACCACTGAGCCCCGGCCTGAGGGCGTGGATGGGCCTTCGCCAAGATCCTGCGTGCCATACAGGGCGGTATGGATTGAAGCGCCGCCATGGATGAGTGCCGCACCGCTCACGCCAGACCCGGACAAGCGGACGTCCTGCCCGAGGCCCGGTGGGGTGTTGACTGTCGCCGTCGCTTGCGCCGCGGTACTAATGAATGCGTGCGCCAGACTCCCGGGATCCGGCACACCGACCGCAGAGGTGATGGCTTCGAGAGCGTAGCTTCTGATCAGTCTCGGCCAGAACTCTAAGAGTGTCTCGGCACGGTCAAAGATGTCCGCGGCCTTGACGTCTCCTCCGAAGATCGCCACAACGCCGACAGGCCCATCGTTTGGACATGGCAAGTTGATCCGCGTGTCCTCAAGATCCAAGCGTCTTGCGGAATATGCTTCGGACAGGTCGCTGGTGCGGGAGACGGCCTGCGCCGAAGATAGCGACTCACTCACCCTTGCCCAAACCTCGCCCTGGTCCGAGCGCGGTGCTCCGACACTGCGGTAGGATGCTCGCACCGAATTCTCCTTGCCTCGGCGAACCGACGGGGGAACGATTTCGCCCGAGGAGAAGTCCACACGTGTCTCGCGCCACCGACCTTGCTCGACGCACGAGACTGGAAGTGTGAAGTCGACCCCAACCGGAACCAGGATGGTGGTGTTCACCACGCGGTTCTGACGCCCTCCCTCGACCTGGTCGCCGTCGATGAGGAGGACCGGCACAGGCCCCCGATGCTGGACCGACAACTCTGGCACCGACCCGCCATTGAGTTCAGTGACCGTGACATGACGTGCTGCAATCGCGGTTGCCAAGGTCTCGTACGGGACAAGTGCTGCGCTGGCCGTGGGATAAACTGGCACCAGTGTGAGACCGTGATGAGAAAGTGGGTCTCCCACACGTAGACCACTCAACCAATCCGCAAGGATCACTTGCGGTTCGGGTGTGGCATGGTGTACACTGAACTGGTTGGTTCCTCTGGGCATTGGTTCGCTCCTCCGCAGCTACCCGCTTCGTAGCAAGTAGCCATCAACAACCTAGGTAGCGAACCCGCCCCTTTGTGACAGGACCTTCCTGAATCGTCTGAGCTGTTGGGTTGCGACCCGAACAGACGGCACCTGACCGGACGACCTCTCTCCCCGGCACCGCTCACACCTGCACCGTTCCCAGAGTTGTGAACCCTTGCGACGCCGTCCTCTCCGGGCCAGTCAGTCCGGTCGGAGGTCGGGAAAGGAACCACTGACCCGCATGTATGACTTGACGACCCGCAACCAGTCATCTGGGCCCCTGAGTTTCGAGCAAATCCATGACCGGCTCTCCATGAATATCAATGATGAGGCTGCGTACCACGATCTTGCGACGCACATAAAGGGGTGGATCCGTTCGGACGGGGTTCATGATCAGGTGCATGGAGGCGCTGCGGTTGAGAATGACACGCTTTACCGGGTGTTCATTGGGTTCCGCCGCACACGGGGACGTGAAACCTTTCAGGGGTTCGTCAGGGGCGAGTACTGGAATGCGCGGAAGCGTGCCTGGGCCGACAAGCGCCTTGTTCCGTTCGACCCGACGGTTCACGACCGTATTGACGATGGGATGCCCGAAACCGATGAAATGGCTCGCGAATGCATGGATTGGCTTCGAAAGGCCTACCCACACCAATTCAGGGCGATCATCATGAAAGAGGTTGAGGGGTGCGATTACCGGACGATTGCGGCTACGCTTGGAATAGCGGAAGGCAACGCCCGCCAGTCCGTTTCCCGGGGAAAACTAGCCCTGCGCGAATGCGTGTCGGTGAAGAGAAACAATGAGTACTAGTGATTCAGCGTCCTACATGCGCGGCCCGATTGGTGATCGCGAAGTTCGGCGCGTCCTTCGTTCACTTGATACCGAACGCTTTGAGGACGAAGACCGTGGCCACTACCCCGATGCCTCGGAAGTTGGTCAGTTCGCATTCCTCTGGTGGGTAAAGGGGTTGCCGGAGGCAGCAAGGGAGTTCGACGAGGTTGCTCGCCACCTGCGTCTCGCGGGTCGCCGTGGTGACCCGGGGCCTGTGCGAGGACCGCAGATTGTCAAGGCTACCTGCGCCGAATGCGCCGACGTTATGGAAGACATCTTTGGCCTGGCCTGGCGCGACGGTGTTCCGGCCCACGGGGATCGGGGTGTTGTCGCCGCGTCACCTCCGCCGGGTATATTCCCGGCAGTCGAGACGCTGATGCCGCCAGTCATGTCTTCGCAGAGAATCGCGTTCTCGCCCGTCCAGTGGCTTGGCGCCCCGATGTCATCTCCTCCGATTGCGGATGTGGGAACCCCGGACCGGCGGACGTTCTGGATCGGGCGGTCCCACCTGATCGCGCGCATCGGAAGCATCGTCACTTCTGAGGCAGAGGTTCTTGTCAGTTCCGACGACACCACCCTCAGGATGGGCGGCGGGGTGTCCGGTGCGATCCGTGCCGAGGCCGACGAACCCGCGCTCATGGCGGAAATCGAGAAAGTCCGCCAGGGACCCGAACCCGAACTCGGTTCGGTCGTGGTGACCGCCGCCCCCGGATTACGGGCACGGTACCTGTTCCATGCAATCACCCTCAACCTTGGTGACAGGTCTCTCGCGCGAGGTTCCCGGTTCCCCCTCAATGACGCGGAGGTGACCGGACTGATTGTTCGCCGGGGTGTCGCCCGCTCGCTCGAACTCCTTGCAACATTCGGATGCCGGTCAATCGCCTTTCCGGTGCTTGGGACCGGTGCGGCCCGGATCCCGTACGAGGTTGCGATTGCCGAGATGGTCGAAACCCTCTCTTCGCACCTTCTGCGATCTCACGCTTCGCTTGCTGTGGAAGTTGTCTTACGGAATAGATACCAGAATATCTCTGATGAACAACTATTTCAGATGTTCGTTCATGCGATGAAAGCCCATATCGGCGTGACGGTACAGGTGAGGGGATTGGACTTCGACGTCACGCCGTGGCCGTTCGAGGTGGCGTCTGAGGTCAGGATTGGGGCCGGACAGGTGGCATCCGAACCGAGGCGTCGCCAGTCTCTCGTCAGGTTGATTTCGGAACTCGACGCGCGTCGCGGAGCGCTTGAACGGGAACAGTTGGGCCTGATTGTGGCGAAGGAACCGATCGATCCGGCACGGCTTGATGCGGTGACTTCACAGTTGCATGCATTGCGCGACCGCCGGGCAAGGTTTGAACGGGAGTTCCTTGGTCCGCCATCGAAGCCGGGCCGAGGCGAGGTATTCCTGAGCTCTACCTATCGTGACTTGCGGAGGCAACGTTCGGTTGCCGAGAGCGTTATTGGCAAGGCCGGACTGCGCCTTGTGGACGAACCACGCCGCGGGACGGCACCGGTCATTCCCCGGGCCATGATGCTCCGGGAGATCGACCGAGCTGATGCGTACGTCGGCATCCTTGGTTGGCGGTACGGCACCCGCGATCCGGCAACCGGTTTGGCTTATACCGAACTTGAATACTCGCACGCGGTCGGGCAGGGTAAGCCAACCCTAATCATGCTAGCCGATAGTGAGTCGTCGTTCTCGGTCGCGGACCTAGACACCGATGCCGACGCATTTGCCCGGATCCGCGCCTTTCGGGATCGGGTTTCCGAAGCCCATGAGGTCGTGAGGTTCCGCAATGACGGGGAACTTCAGGCGGGACTTCGGCGCGGTCTCGCCGCGTTTGCCCTATAGCTGTTCGCTACGGGGCCGGTGGTCGCCGGCCCCTTTGGCCTGTCTGCCTTACGACGCCGTTCGGGCGCGTGAAAACGCTTCGATGGCATCGGCGAGAACCTCAGGGCCATAGCGCACCGGATCGGTCGCCGGCAGGCCAGTCTCAGCGGTTGCACGCGCCACCGCTGCGCGTGCGTCGTCCTCGGACATCCCGAAGGTATTTAGAGATACCGCGATTACTGGTGCCGGCTTCACTGGCGCAGTGACGGCCCGATGGAGTGCCACCAGATCGGCCAGAGACGGGATCGGAAGCGTGTACCGCCTGATCTGGGTCCGTGTCGATTGATGGCAGAGGATCAGCGCATCCGGTGCCGATCCGTGGATCAGCGAGAGGGTCACGCCCGAGTATCCAGGGTGCACGAGCGATCCCTGCCCTTCGACGAGGATGATGTCGCTTGCCGTCGATGCGGTCTTCGCAGCTTCAATCACCAGGTCTTCAGATGCGCCCGCGGTGAAGTCAGAGATGACCTCATCAATGGAGACGCCCCATCCGGCAATCATGATCCCGGTCTGGCCGGTGGGGACAAAAACGGATGTCCGGCCCCGGCGTCGGAGCGTCGCATCGATTTCCAATGCGGTTGACATCTTGCCGACGTTGCAATCACTTCCGACCGTCAGAACTACGGTGGCCGGCAGGGCATGGGCACGGGTATCGGCGACGCGGTGTCTGTCGGGTGCACGTCGAGCGTCCCATATGGTGACGCCGCACTCTGCCGCGATTGGCGCGAGTTCGGCGTCTTCGTTCAGGAACGCATGCAACCCATTGATGACATCCAGTCCGGTGCGCATCGCCTGGACAATCTGGGCTCGCCACGATGCTGGGAGGATCCCGCCGCGGGGCGCCGTTCCAAGGAGCAGGGTGTTGGAAGTTGGGGCGATCGCAAGGGCGTCCCCGACCGACGGAACGATCGGAATGTCCTTCCCAATCCCGACGACATCAGACGCATGCTTTCCAGCATGGGTCTGGTCAACAACCGCAACCACCCGGTCGATGCCGTAGCGGATCACACCCACGGCGGTCTTTGCCTCGAGGAGGTCGAAGCCCCCATCGGCGAGAACGATGATCTGGCGCTCACCACGCGGACGCATCGACAGAAGTCCCTTCACTGGTTCGGAGGCGAGATTCCATTTCCCGGCCGCGTCTGCGCGTCTCCGAGGCACCCCATTGCAACCTGGTCGAGATCATAGCCGAGGAAAATCCCCCACCGGGCTGGGGGGCACCTTCAGTCGCCCCGGCATCATCGTCATCGCTATGTCTACCGACAATCGCGGTTCGGTTGCATGTCCGGCCTGTCCCACTTGGGTGGTCGGGTGCTGCGGTGGCGGGTACGCTCTCAGTGCGCTGTCGGGATTATCCCGATGGGATTCCATGGCAAGGAGAACTCACGATGTCCAAGATTGAAGCCAAGCTTCACGAGATGGGGATTGAACTTACGACCCCAGCGTCTCGTCCGGCCACAGTTCCGATTGTGTCAGCAGTCAGGGTCGGCAATCTTGTATGGATGTCCGGCCAGACTTCACAGATGACCGGCAAGGTCGGGCGTGATGTGACCGTCGAACAGGGATACGAGGCTGCCAAGCAGTGCGCCATCGGGTTGCTTTCGTCATTGAAGGCCGAGATCGGTGACCTCGACAAGGTCAAGCGGATTGTCAAGTTGTTATCGATGGTGAATGCCACTGACACCCTCACCCAGCAGCCGCAGGTTGCACACGGGTGTTCGGATGTCCTGGTTGCGCTTTGGGGCGATCACGGAAAGCACGCACGTTCGGCGGTCGGACTGGCTAGCTTGCCGGGCGACGCCACGGTCGAAGTCGAGATGATCGTCGAGGTCGAGTAGCACCTCCGGGGACGCGTGCCCCTGCCCCACTTGCCAGGCGGGCTATCTCCGTACAATCTCTTGAACCGGACACCGGACATCGCAAGCCAAGTGTGGCGGCGGGTCTGTGATTCCGGAAGGAGGTGCCCGCCAATGGCAGTTTTCGTCGCACCTGAGTTGCCAGTCGCGCCAGAGATTGTGCGTGACTACGAGAACGCGTTCCAACGTGACCGCCCGAAATCGCGGGCCCTCTATGAGCGCGCCGGTGAGGTCTTTCCAAGTGGCGTAACCCACGATGCACGCTACCTGTCCCCGTTTCCCCTCTACATGCAAGAGGCCTCAGGGGCATACAAGTGGGACGTTGACGGGCACCGCTACATCGATTACGCCATTGGGCATGGTGCACTGCTTTTTGGGCATGCACACCCAAACTTGGTCGAGGCCGTGCAATCTCAAGTTGCAAGAGGCACCCATTTCGGGGCCGCCCATGAGCTCGAAATTGAGTGGGGAGAGTGGGTCAAGCGTCTTATCCCCTCGGCGGAACGGGTCAGGTTCACCGCATCGGGTACCGAGGCCACGCACATGGCCATACGTCTCGCTCGCAGTTTCACCGGGCGCACCCGCGTACTGAAGTTCGAGGGCCACTTCCACGGTTGGCACGACGCAGTCACGGCGGCCGTCGAACCGCCCTATGACATACCGTCCTCAAGTGGGGTTCCTCACGCCGTGCTTGATGAAGTACTCGTCCTTGCACCTGACCTCGAGAAGGTCGAGGCCGCCCTGTCGTCCGGAGAAATTGCGGCCGTCATCGTTGAACCGACCGGAGCTGCCTGGGGTGCGCTGCCGATTGACCCGGAGTTCCTGCACGGTCTACGGGAAGTGACGCGTGCGACGGGAACCGTGCTGATCTTCGACGAAGTCATAACCGGGTTCCGGTGTTCGCCTGGGGGTGCCCAGCAGGTTTACGGAATCACGCCGGATCTCACGACGCTGGCAAAGATTCTTGCCGGGGGGCTGCCTGGTGGTGCCGTCTGCGGCAGGCTTGAAATCATGGACATCATGCGCTTTGGCGAGACCACGGCGTGGAACCGTGGTGGCCGTATCTCTCATCCGGGCACGTACAACGGCAACCCGATTTCCGCCGTCGGGGGAATTGCGGCCCTGAAACTGGCCGCCGACGGTCGCGCGCAGACCCATGCGAACGCGCTTGCCGAACAGTTGCGAGCAGGCATGAACGAGGTCGGCGCACGGTACGGACTGGGTGGATGCGCGTACGGAACGTTCTCAATGTTCCATATGATCTTCGATCGGGCGAGGTTGCATGCGGGAGGCGGGCCGGTCTACGCGAAGGGTAAGGACCCCCGCGTGACCAAGCTTCGCAAGGCGATGATCGTACTCGGCGTCGACCTTTTCAGCAGTGGAGGGATGGTCTCTGCCGTGCACACGGAGGCGGACATCCGCTTCACGTTGGAGGCATTCAGCCATGCGATGGGCTCGCTTGATGCGGAAGGAACCTTGCAGTGACCCGAACGGCATCGTCGATGGCCGGCAGGATTGACCTGACAATCGGGCCGGGTCAAATCGAGTCGATCCATCTTGCCCCTGCGCGCGGTGCACCGGCACGCGGGGTCGAGTCCGCCGTTGTCGAACCCGATCACGGAATTGTGGGCGACTGGCGGAGCCGTCTAGGGTCGCGTCGGCAAGTGACACTCATCGACGGTGCCGCAATCGACCGCGCCGCCGAGACCTTGGCGATCACCATTCCGGCGGGTGCGACGCGGCGTCAAATCGTTGTGCGGGGATTACCGCTAAATCCGTCGGTTGGGAAGCACCTCTCTATTGGAGAGGTCATCATGGAAGTCGCGATGCTCTGTGACCCGTGTGAGCAGATGGAGACTGCAATCGGCCCAGGCGGGCGCGCCGCCCTCGGGGACGACGGGGGTATCTGCGTTCGGGTCATTCAGGGAGGTGAGGTGCGCGTTGGCGATGAGGTGCGTGTTCTCGTAGATTAGGCACTGATCGATGGGGGATCCGATCGATCACCCATCGAGTGCCGTCCTGACTACTACTGTGTTGTGATTGTGCATCGACACACACTCATCCGGGCAGGAATCTAGTGCCCGTGGGCATGGCCGTGGTCATTGTTGCTATTGCCAAGTCCGCACATGCCAGCGGTGACCACCCAAAGTCGTTTTGCGGCTGCGAGGTCACGCCCAGCCGCGCTTGGAGGCACCGGCTTGCTATCGGAAAAGTACAAGCCGGTTACTCCGTCTACTTCGGGCGAAGAAGCCAGGTAGATTGACGTTTGCGCCCCTCGCTCCGGAGAGCGCGCGAACAGGCGTGCCACGCGCATCCAGATGCTCCTGACCGGGGAATGTGCGCCGCTCATGCCGAAGTTGCTGGCAACAAAGCCAGGGTGAAGTGCGTTCGCAGTCACGCCGGTTCCGGCGAGTTGACGGGCAAGTTCGACCGTGAACAGGACATTTGCCAGTTTTGACTTGGAATACGCGCGCCAGCCACGGTAATTCTGTTCCCCCTGCAGGTCGTCAAAGTTGATCCGGGCCATCTGGTGCGCGCCGGATGAGACGCTTACGACCCGCGCCGAACCCGACGCAACGAGGATGCCGCGTAGTTCGTGCGTGAGGCGGAAATAACCGAGGTGGTTCAGGGCAAACGTCATCTCGATACCGTCGCCACTGACCTGCCTCTCGTAAAAGATGCCACCAGCGTTATTTACGAGGACATTCAGTCGGTCGTGGCGCGACTTGAACTCGTCTGCAACGCGAACGATTTCGGACTGGATGGAGAGGTCGCCGACCAATGCTGATACAGACGGGTTGCCAGTTTCGCTGATGAGCGAGCGGACGGTCGAGTCAGTTCGGGAACCATCGCGACCGATAATGACGACCGTTGCGCCGTTCATGGCGAGAGCGCGTGCCGTCTCGCGCCCAATGCCTCGGGTTCCGCCGGTGATCAGACAAACGTGGTTGTTCATCGCACTGTTCATGGGAAAAGCATGACAGAACAGCTGCCTTCAGTGCCCGCCGGCAAGCAGTACGTCACACGGTCGGCTCGCCAAGGCCTCCGTGGGCAACGGCGACCGCTTCGTCCGCGCCCGGCCATGGTGGCATCGTGACGCACAGGAACCTGAGCGGTGACTCGGCATCTGCCTTGAACTGAAAGGCCCAGCCAACTGGGATTGCAAGGGCATCGCCCGGGCGAACGTGGTCGATGTGTCCGCCGGACGAGGCTGCCTCTGGGTCGCGCCAGACCTCACCAGTTCCGGAAAGCACGTACCAGCATTCCTCGACAGTGCGGTGGCGGACTGGCCGTGAAACCTGACAGGCGGCGAGCGTGACCTCGACGACACTCGACCGGGTTGTGCCTTGGTCGGCACCGAGCAGGGACCGGATTTCTGAACCATCCGGTGCATGCACGTCCGGCACGGTTCGTGCACCGACGGGCCGGGGAACAGCGGTATTGTCGGATTTGCCTGGGGTCGTAGCTGCAATTGTCATCTTCTTCTCCGAGACCGCAAGTATCATACTGACGTTGAACGGTAGTGATATGGTTCACGCGGCGAGTGCTTGACGGAACCATCGAGGCTGCTGGCCGCGACCAATGCTCCGGATTGGCGGCCAAGCCCTGAGCCACTGTGATCGGTTTGCGAATCGGAAATGGTGGCGGGTATCGTGTCGAGCGGCCATCACTTGAGTGGCGGCATTTCTGGACTAGGCTTCCCGATCAATGGCAGACGGCGCAGGTAACCGGCCCCTCAACGGGGCCGCAAATAGTCAGTCGCGAGGCGGAGACGCTTTGGTACCCGCGCAGGGTTCCGGTGCGCCTCTTTCATTTGCCAACTTGCAGAAGATCGCACTGGCAGAACTTGCGTTGCGCAGCCCCAAGGGATTCGTCGGCGGTGGTGGCCCGGTGCTCACTACCGGAGACGCCCAACCCCGACCATTTGTTGAGGTAGCCTTGCTATTCGGGCAAGCCGTGGGTGGTGGCCGGCCGATTCAGCGGGCGCTAGTGAACCTTCAGGCACAGGGACGTGACCACAATTGCGATGCAGTTGTTTCGGTCGAGTTGCTGGAATATCAAGTCAAGGTTGGCACCGTCATCGTGGCCTATGGGACCGGGATCAAGTACCTCGATCTTCCTGCCCCCGCAGCTTAGTAGGCAGGGCCGCGAAGTCCGAACACCGTGAATGGTGTCCGGCCCTGTTGAAAGTCGCGTGACCTGCAACTGATCGGTTACCTTGCAGACGGCCACCGGCCGGATGATGTGAGGTCTTCAAGCATCCCACTCTGCTCGAGTCGAGCTTCAACTTCGGCCGGTCCGCGTCGGCGCGTTGGCCAGTCTTGGGCATCAGCCACCGAGAAGAGTGTCCATGCCGCGACCATCGACGCGGACTGGAGACCCTTGGGGTTTGCCTTGTCGAATGTGTCAGCGGTCGTATGTCCCCAGCCACGGCCCACCAGACCCATGAGTGACGCCGTCGTTTCAGTCGTCCCAACATTCGCAGACGGCACTCCGGCCATCGCGAAGGGGAAGTGGTCTGACGAAGAAGTGAACCGGTCGTGGACCTCCATCCGGTAATCGAGGGTGCCTGCGAGTGACTGGAACCACGGGACAAGTTCCGGGATCCCGGAAACGATGATCGACTCGCTGCCCGCCTGACCTCGCCCGGTAGTGTCGAGGTTCAGCATGAACCGCACCCGATCGAGAACTTCCCGATGGCGCGCGATGTATTCGTACGATCCGAGCAAGCCGATTTCCTCGGCGCCAAACAGCACGAATCGGATGGTCCTCGAAAAGCCACGGTCACGTTCGCGTGCAATTGACGCCAGGATCCGCGCCGCCTCGGCGATGACAACCACGCCTGCCCCGTTGTCGATTGCGCCAGGCGCGATGTCGTGACTATCGAGGTGGCCACCGGCGATCACGAATTCATCATGGAACGGGCTGCCCGGATCGGCTGGTAGTTCGGCGACCACATTTGAAGACATTGCTGGCGGGAAGTCGGCGTGTGTCTCGATCCGCAACCGGACAGGTCCGCGGTCCAGAAGACGCAGCAGGAATGCGCCGTTCTCATATCCGAGGCTGAGACCCGGAATCGGTGCCTGGCTAACCCCGCCGCCTTCGAGTCCCCCAGTGACCGGCATGTCACCGGGGTTCTGGTTGACATACAGGAATGCCGTGGCGCCCGCTTGTACTGCTCGCATGTACTTGTCGCGCCGATGGCTTGAGGGTCGCCCGTTCCGGCCCGCGGTTTCCGCCGCACTCAGGACAACCTTCCCTTTCAGCGCGCCAGATGCGGCGCCGGCCGAGGCATATCCATCAGCTTCACCATCGCCGACTGATGCAAGTTCAGCCTCGAAGGTTCCGGCCGGACAGTAGGGGAGGGCAAGTGACCGCACTTCCGCGCGGAGCGGCTCCAGAACAGTGATCCTTTCGGACCCTCGGACCCATCCGAGGTAATTGAATGGTTCGAGGTGAACGTTTGAAAGGCCGGCTTCGCGAAAGCGGTCGGCCATGAATGATGCAGCCGCCTTTTCGCCGTCACTTCCTGCAAAGCGATGACCGAAACGGTCGCACAGGTCGCGCAATGTTTCATAGGCCTGCTCGGATGTCCATGCCTCGCCCGCGATTGCCTTGGCTGTCGCGAGGTGCGCGTGCGGTGAAGTCGTCTGAACCATGCGTGTTGTCCCTCGTCAAGTAGCGTTTGGTCAATCGGGCCAGATTTTCATGGAAGTATCCATGTGGAGGTTCCGGCACTCGGTCTCCATGGTGGCAATCCAGTGGCAGTACCATGCCAGGATTACGTTGCGTTCCCAGCCCGAACCACGAGTGCCGATGGCGTGAGGGTACCCACATGATCACACCAGACTACCCGGTTGACGACCGTCGTGAGCTCTTCGGTTGGGCAATGTATGACTGGGCGAACTCGGCGTTCGTCACGACCGTTGCAACTGTCCTGATTGGCCCGTATCTCACCGCCCTCGCCCAGGGTTCCGTAGGCGAAAACGGCGCAATTGCCAGTCTTGGCCTGTTCGGGACCATCACTGCGAAATCATTTTTCCCCCAATGCGTGTCAATTTCTGTGTTCATGCAACTGTTTTTGCTGCCGGTGCTGGGTGGGATTGCCGATTACACCAACCTCAAGCGACGCCTGCTTGGCACATTCTGCGCCATCGGGTCGGTGGCAACCGTTGCCCTCTACTTTGTCGAAGGAGAGAATTACCTGGTTGGTGGTCTCCTCTACATCATTGCGAACATCTGTCTTGGCGCTTCGATGGTTCTTTACAACGCTTTCCTGAACGACATCGCCAGCCCATCGCGCCGCGATGGGGTCTCCAGCCACGGCTATGCCATGGGGTACGTCGGCGGGGGAACCCTTCTGGCGGCAAACCTGGTTCTCATTACTTTTGCCGGAAGCATCGGAATATCAAAGGGTGAGGCCGTGCGGATTTCACTCCTGTCCGCCGGGGTTTGGTGGGGTGGTTGGGGGTTGTTCAGCCTTCGCTTTCTTCGGGCGAGGCCTCCATCCCGAGTTCTGGCACCGCGCCGAAACTGGTTGATCGCAGGTTTCTCAGAGATTGCTTTTGCGGTGGGCCAGCTTCGACGTCTGCCTCAGACCGTCCGCTATCTTCTCGCGTACACCCTCTACAACGACGGCATCCAGACCGTAATCGGATTGTCATCGGTCTTCCTGGCGCAGGAACTCTTTTCTCCGGCGCAACGCGCTGCAGGTGATGACACCGCTTTCCTTACCGGTCTGATCCTGATGGTTCAGTTCGTGGCATTCTTCGGTGCGACCGGTTTCGAGCGCCTTGCCCGCCTCATCGGTGCACGGGATGCTGTCCTCGGCAGCCTTGTTGTCTGGTGCGGCATCGTGGTGTACGCATACGCGTTCCTGGACACGACGACCCAGGCACTTGGCATGGGTGCGACTATCGCCGTGGTACTCGGTGGTTCCCAGGCACTCTCGCGGTCACTGTTTTCGAGGTTGATCCCGCATGGTCAGGAGGCGACCTACTTCGGGGTATACGAGATCAGTGAGCGAGGCACCTCGTGGATCGGTCCACAGATATTTGCGTTGGTCGTCGCGTCGACGGGTTCTTACCGTGACGCGATTCTGTCGCTGATGGTCCTTTTCGTCACGGGGACAATCATGCTGTTCCTCACCGACATTCGGCGGGCGGAGTCAGATGTTCTGGCCCTGGCAGCTTCCGCAAAGCCTGCATAGACGGGCCGAGGACAATGCTATTATAAACATACTATGTATGCGATACGTAGTAATGGGAAGTGACAAGGAGCACCAACGTGACCCCGGATAAGTCATCAACCGGCGCGACCATCGGTAACCGGTCTCTTCGCGCGGTGTACCCGGCGGCGAACACCCTCGAAGGGGCGGGTGTGCCGATCAGGCGCGCGTTGCCGACACGTGATGGCCGGTATGACCCGGTCGATCCGTTCCTCCTTCTCGATGACGTTGAACTTCAGGCGACCAGCGGCCCCTCGTTTCCGCCGCATCCGCATCGTGGGTTCGAGATCATCACCTACCTGCTGTCGGGTGGGATGACCCATGAGGACAGCGAGGGGCACCGCGCGACTGTCGGGCCACTTGGCCTGCAACACATCCTGACCGGGCGCGGGATGTGGCACGGTGAGGAGCACGATCACTCCCAAGGCACGATGCGCGGTCTCCAGATGTGGATCAACCTCGCGCGTTCCGAGAAGTCACGCGAACCTGCCTACACCGCGGTGAATGGTCCGGATGTTCCGGTCACGCGAGCTGATCACGCGACGGTACGCAGACTGGCCGGCGAGGGCGGTGCAGTCACCCTTGTGACGCCTGCGATCTATCAGGACGTCACCGTTGATCCTTCGGCAACCGCGACGTTTGCCATTCCGGACGGGTGGCAGGGGTTCGTCTATGTGATTTCCGGTCTTGGTTCGTTTGGAACCGGGGCCGAAACGGTTGGTGACGGTGAAATAGGAATCCTGGGACTAATGGGTGGGCTGACCGTCACTGCCGGGACATCAGGTGTCCGGTTCATGCTCGGAGCCGGTCAGCCACTGCGAGAACCGATACGTTGGCGCGGTCCGTACGTCGACTGACCTCGTCAGCGTCGGCGGCGAACCGCAGTCACTTGTGAAAAGAGGAGTGCCCCGGAAGGCAGATGGCGTCCGGGGCGTGATCTTCAAACGGGACTGGAATTATTTCTCACCGAGTTGGGTGAGAAGTCCGTGAGTGTTCGACGGGTCGATGTTAAGGATCCTCCATCCCGCCGCGGTGTCAATCGGCCCATTGGCAGTGGTCGGCCCAAGATGGAGGCCGCAAGCGAGCGCCGGAGCAACCGCCTCGGTGAGGTGCCCTGCCGTGGTGTAGGCAATGTGATGCAGCGCGCCGTTCGGGTTGGCGCGCAAGAAGTCAGCGAATGCACCGGTCTGCGTGATTGGCTTGATGAGTTCGATGCCGGTCGACCCGTCGCCGAGACGGAAGACAGCGACTTCGAAGTTGAACCCTGGACCGGCATCCCCGCGTCGGTCCAGGACAAGACCCAACGTGTCTCGGTAGAAAGCAATCGCCGCATCAAGGTCGGGAACCACGTAACCCACGTGGTGAAGGCCGGTCAACATCTTCTATTTCTCCTGTCCATTGGCGAATTGCCGTCACGCATTTTAGAAGTGCTTCACCTGGCCCGTCATCCAGAGGACGCCATGTGGTCAACGCTGGCTGAGGGCGGTAGGCAGTATAGCCACCTCCCAATCTTCCAAGAGGCGCATCAGGCCTCGGGAATGACCGCACGGCGCTATACTCCCCACCGTGACTGAAGCGTCTCCGGACGGTCCCGGACTCGCGAACGGCGGGACGGTTGACCAGACACCTGCGACCCCATTCCAAGTATCTGAAGGCCGTCGCGTCGCGTCATCTCCTGCCCAGGGTCGTTCAGCCAGGCTTTTCGGTCACTTGGTTGTAGGTGCGGTTGGCTTGGTTGTTTTCTCGGGGGTGATTGGTTGCAATCCCCTGACCGATGGGCCGTCCCCGTTCCCAACCGCGACGGTCAGACCTACGGCTACACCCAACCGTGCCTACTCAACCGTGCGTGTCGGAACGATCATCGATGCCGTCAAGACCCTTGGTCGTGTCGTAGCCGCGCAGGAGGCCGATCTCAACTTCCGGAACACTGGTCGCATTCGTGACGTGTTCGTGCAGCCGGGAGATCTGGTGAATGCCGGCCAAGTTCTCGCCGAACTCGATCAGCGTGATCTGCCGTGGCAGCTTTCCCGGGCACGCCTTGGTGTTCGGCAAGCCGACGCGCGCCTTGAGGCTTCGATTGCCCGAGAAGTCATTGACACTGTTCAAGTGGACGAACTTGCCGTGAAGAGTTCCGTGGTGCAACTTGCCGGCGCGAGGCTGGCGCAATCTCGTGTCGATGCCGATATTCCTGACGCCGACATACTGGACGTCCGATCAAGGATCGCCTCGGCACGCAGCGCACTGGACAGCGCGCGCTTTGCGATCCGTGCCCGTGAGGCTGACCTCGCCGTCAAACAAGCGGAACTTGCCCTCAAGTTGATGCCTCCGCCTCCACAGGAGCTCACGCGCGCGCGGTTGGACATTGAGATTGCCCGGGTTCGCCTCGCCCAGGCGGAGGCGGGACCGTGGGCCGAGGAGATCCGCGCGGCCGAGCTCCTCGTTGACCAGGAGAAGACACGCATGGCACGACTGATCGATTCGCCTCCGGTGCGTGCCGAGGACATTGCCGGGGCACGACTTGATCTGCTGCGTGCTGAAGGCTTGGTGACCCGGGTCTTCGCAGATATCGATGCCGGGGTACTGGTCGCGCCGGTCCCGCGTGCGTCGGCAATTGCGACCGCGCGCAATGGGGTGGATGTTGCCCGGAACGCCCTTGGGAAACTCTTGGCAACGGTTCCGTCGGCAACTGAAATCGAGGCACAGCGGTCATCGGTCCGGCTTGCCGAGATCGCGCTCGAGAAATTGAAGGCGCCGAAGACCTACGACGCTGACGCTGCCCGTGTTGCCGTAAGGATGGCTGAGGCTCGGCTTGCCCAACTCCGTGGCGGCCCGAACGAGGCCGAATTAGCATCGATGCGCGCACAGATCGCCGCTTTCGAGTTTGCGCGCGACGGTGCCAGGGGTGCGGTGGCCGTCGCCGAGGCAAACTTGCAGGCAGCCGAGAGCCGCCTCGCGTTCATTCTCGAAGGACCGAACCGCTTCGACCGGGATGACGCTGCCAACCGGGTCAGCGCAATCCAGGCGCAAATCGCGGCACTGAGCGACCGCGTAGACACCAATCGGCAAGTTGCTGAGCAGGCACGGACCATCGCGACCTTCGACCAAGAGACGCTCAGACGTGCCGTTGCGCAGGCGCGACTCGATGTTTCCAACTTTGAAGATCAGACCGGTGACGTGCGGATTGCCGCGCCGTTCTCCGGCAGGATCACCCGCTTGGCAGCGCGTCCGGGTGACACGGTGCAAGCATTCTTCCCAGTAATGAACCTGTCTAGCCTTGAGGGCGTGGTTGTCAAGGCGGACATTTCCGAGGCTGATGTCCCGCGCTTGCAAGAGGGAATGCCTGTCGACCTTACGATGGACATCTATCCGGGCCAATTGATCCGGGGACGGATCATTTCCTTGCCGGTTTCGACGACCGAACGGGTTGGCGCTGCACCCGACAGGGCGACGCGGATCGCAGTTGAATGGCCACCGCCCACTGCACTCGGGCGCCCGGAACTCGGCATGCTCGCGCGTGTCCAGATCACGCTCCTCAGCAAGCCGGATGTCCTTTTGGTACCCAACACTGCGATCAAGATCGTTGGCAAGCGGAAATTCATTGAATACATGGACGGCGATATTCGGCGGTCACGGAATGTCGAACTCGGCATCCAGACCGACACCGACACCGAGGTTCTCTCGGGGGTCCAACCGGGCATGGTAGTAATCTCCGGTCAGAACTGATCGCTGACCGCGAACGCCTGCTTCCGCAGTCGCGGTGTAACCTCGTTTGCTGCATATGAGGCATGTTGTGCGTCCGCTCATCCTTGTCCCAACAGTCTTCGAGGCGGTGCAGGTGTTCGGTGAAGGCGCCCGTGACGCGCTGTCGTCATATGGTCACGTGACGGCCCGGTATGGGTTTCGAAGTGATGGAACATTCGAGGTCGAATTTCTAGGTTCGTCGCATGCCCCGTCGATCAATCCAAATGCCCATGGGTTGGCTGGTGCGCGAACTGTCGATGTCACGATTGAGGTATGTGGCTTCGGACTGGCTGCGTCGGGGGTCGGTGCGATGAATGCCCTCGCCCGGGCGGAGCGCCTTTTCCGACCCATTGGGTCAGATTTGTGCAATGCCCCCGTGGAAGGGCATCCGGCCACAATCCTGATCGGCATTGCCGGCACGTACGATGTCTTGCGCGCGCCAGTAGGCAGTGTTGTCATCGGAACCCGGGCTACATGCGACGGCATCGGCGCGGGGGCGGGCGATGATTTCGTGGCCGCTGGAGCGATGGGGTGGTCCCAAGGCCATGCCCGTAAAGGACTGCATCCTGTCCAAGACAGCATCGATTTGGCCACGTGGCCCATCGAGCAGCTCTCGCACATTGGCGCGCTAGACGGCATCCCACGTGGCGGACGGGTCCTTTCGGTAGCCGCTGCTTCGGGGAGTATGGTTGATGCCCAGAACCGACGCATCCGGCACGCCGAAGCCTTGATTGAGGACATGGAAGCATTTGCAGTCGCACTGGCTACGCGTCTGAGTGGTGGATCACTGACGGTCATCCGTGGGGTGTCCAACGCGGTTGGAGATCGGGACCATCGCAACTGGCAAACGGCCGCTGCCCTCGGTGCTGTCAGTAGAGTTCTTGGCGCTGCAGTTGGGCTGGTGGGCTGACACCGGGATTTCTCATAGGTTTCGCCGATAGGACACGGCTGGCACCGTAATGGTAGTCTCACACCATCCAGTCTTCGAGGGTTTGGTAGGCGTTCGGTAGACCGCGTTTACGGGGCCGAACTCACACCCTGCCTTGGCGTCACCGCACAGTACTTTCTTCCACGAATCGTTTCCACATGACCAGCGATGCGGTGATGCGTGCATCCACGAGTGGCTTGACCACCCAAGTGCCGGATGGGATCGTGCCCCTACCTGATGGCAGGTGGGAACAGTGGTTTCATCCCGTTCTCCATGCCTTGGGCAATCACTCGTACTTGTTGGTGTTCTTCGGGTCATTTCTGGAGAACACCGTGGTTCTGGGTTTCCTGCTTCCGGGAGGCGTGGCGGTTGCGCTCGCGTCGGCCGCCGGACGTGAGGTCGATGCATCACTTCCATTTCTTGTCGCTCTTGGCGCCGCCGGAATGTGCTGCGGTGCGGTATTCGACTACTGGCTAGGGCGCATCGGTGCAGAACGTGTGCTGCTCCGGCCGTGGGTCGGCCGGTTGGGACCGTACCTGCTTGGCAAGCTTGACGAGGCAAAGCCACACATCCACAAGCATGGTTGGTGGATGATGCTCGTCGTCCACGCGTTCGGTCACGGTCGTTCGTCACTCGCCCTCGCGGCCGGCGCGAGTCGCCTCTCCCTGGTGCGCTTCCTGCTCATGGAAGCGCCGGCGGCCTTGCTTTGGTCGGGTGCGTTTGTCGGCGGGGGTTACTTCCTTGGTGGTGAGTGGCGCCGGGTCACCTGGGTGATGAACCGTATGGGGTGGATGGGGGCCGCGTTTGCCGCGTTTGCCTGCCTGGTTTGGTGGTATCGACGTCGCAACTCTGCGGGTTCCGACGGTGGAGCCTCATTGGAAGAGGTGGTGGATTCGAGCCCGATCAAGGCCGTTCCGATCGCCGATGCGGTGACGGTTGACCGAATGAAACTTGGGCGCACGACAATCTGACCGCCTCTTGGCACACCTCGGACGTGCAGGCAACTGATCAGTCGTCACGGAGGCCACGGGCGGGCGAAGTTCGTGATGATCGGTCCACCAAAGCGAATGTCCGGTTGGTCGTCCAGGAACTGGTTTGACGCCGGGTCGTCAAGGTTCCGCTCGAACCGCGAACCGGGCCACACCCCAAGGCCCATGTCATCCCAATTCGCGTCGAAGTACGGAACTGGGTTCGTCGCGATCGCCCGGCCCTGCTTGCGGATTTCAAGGTGAAGGTGGGGGTTGCGGTTGCAGGTGTAGGGCGCAATCGAATCGCCGGTATTTCCCACCACTTGACCGGGTTCAACGCGGTCCCCGACACGTACGTGTCGCGTCCGTTCAACGAGGTGGCCATACATCGCGATGTTGCCATCATCAAGGAGAACAACACAGTTGTGTGGCGGGGATCCGAAGTCTCCGTCGACCGCGATGACCTTGCCGGGCGCGATTGCCACCACTTCTGACCGGCACTCGGTGGCGAAGTCAATCCCGAAATGGATCCCTTGCCCCTGGACATACGTTGTGTTCCGCCCGCGGTAACCTGCCGTCGTGACGCCGTACCACTGGGCGACATACCACGTGGATGGGCCGGGTGGAACCGCAAACGGCAGCCGGTACGGTTTCCCCCCGGTCGCCTCGGAAGGGACTGGTGGAGGTTCCGGGATCGCCCCGACGGTTCCGGTACCGCCTAGTTCGATGCGCCAAAGCGATTTGTCGACCGCGGACACGTAGACAAGCTTCGACCCGTCGTCAGAGATATCCCAGTCGAAGTTGGCAATCTGGAAGGGCGTGGCCGAAGGATCCGTCATGCGTCGAACATCGCCGCTCTCCGGTGACACTTCCCAAAGCTCGTGGCTTGCTGAACGGGTAGCCCGGTGCGGGATTACGAGGAGGCGATTGTCAGATGTCCACCGGTATCCACCGATCATTGCAACCCGGCGGCGACGGGAACCGTCGGTTCGGGTTACCCAAAGGCCGTCTTGGTCGCCCTTCCGGTTCCACATCGAAACGTGGGCAATCCAGGTTCCATCCGGTGATGCGAGTAGGCCGGTCAGACGTTTGCCCCGCGCGAGTTCGATCAGCGCCTCATCGCGGGTGTCATATGCCCAATACGAAGGATCATCTGGTTCAGCGCGTCGCCCGGATAGAAGGAGCCGGACGTTTCCGGGGTCATCCGGTGCCGGGATCCAGGCTTGCACCGAACCATTAATCGGGAGACGAACCTTTCGTCCGTCTTCGCCGTCAGCGCGTGCAAGCACGACCTGGGTCAGACCGAAAGCGGAATTTGACCAACCGGACGACCCGGCACCCGTCGACGGACCACCGGGTGAACCGACCCCGCTCGCGCTGTACGCGACGGCGGTAGCGTCGCTCGAAAACACCGGAGTTGTTGTGGTTGGAAGGGACCACTCTCGCCCGGTGGGCAGGTGGGTGACGGCCGTGTCACGTCGCTGAACCCGCGGTGTGACCAGAAGGCGCGAGCCGCCAAGCAGGTATCCCCAATCGGCGCGCTCGCGTCGTGGCTCAACCTCTTGAGGACCGATGGCGAACATTCCGCCCTGTCCCGGTGCCGGTTGGTCATAGAAAAGTATGCGGTCGTTACCGTCGGCAAAAAAGGGTTGAGTGACGCGTGACGCAGCCAACCTGGTAATCCGGGTCGCGTTTGACTGGATCGCAGAAATTGCGCTTGAGGGTGAGGGGGCGTCTTCAGCAGCCGGTGCGAGGGCGACCGTGGTTGTGGTTTCATCCCGGTTCAGTGTTGGCTCGGTGGTGACAGGTTTTCCGCTGCCGGCCGCATCCGCTGGGCGGGTGCCTCGGATCTCATCGTCGGTGCATCCCGCGGTGGTCGCGGCCATCCCGGCCATCCCCACCATCCCCACCAGAACAGCGCGTCTCGAGGTTGTTGGATCCGGCACCCGCGAACCCACGTCTGGCATGACCCGATGAGGGAGTTTCCCGACCATGCGTCGCCCAACGCGGGGGCCGTCAAGCCCTTCGCCTTCAGCGACATGCGCGGATGGATCGGCACAGGGTCCAACGCGACACATTGTTTCTGTCTCGGCCTTGGTCAGCAATTGGCGAGGTCAGGCGCAAACTTGCCTGATGGATAAGGAACGTTCGGACAGGAGTGCCTGGTCGCACGTCAATTCCGAACAGATTGTAGTCTGGGCACCGCTCGGCGCAGGGAACCTTGCACTATCAGGCGAGTTCCCGGTTCGTCCCCGTTGATGCGAATGACAGGCTGCGTAATGCCGATCATCTGTCAATTCTTGGCAGTGTTCTGAAGACATCTTTGTCAGGCTGGATTTGCAGGTTATCCTTCGAAAGACCCATGACCGATCCGCACCCACTTGT
>SHXX01000004.1 GCA_009693165.1 Chloroflexota bacterium | reverse complement strand
GAAGGCGCATCTGGCGTCACAATTCGGCCAATGAGATGTCCATCAGTCCCGAAAATGTGAACCCCGTCGCCCGCGCTTGACCAAAGCCTGCCATCGACATCGCACCGGATTCCATCGGGAAGGCCATTCCCAATCTCGCAGAACACGCCACCACCAGACAACGTGTTGTCGGGATTTACCGTGAACCGCCGGATATGCCGTGGTGCACCCGAATCCGCGATGTAGAGGAATGTTCCATCTGGAGAGAAGCACAACCCATTGGGCCGGTCAAAGTCATCGACTACCGAACCCAGGGTATTGGTCTTGGGATCGAAACGGAAAACGTGATTGCGATCAAGCTCGCGCCCAATCTCGACCTCCGGGGGTGCAGGAACGTCAAATATCGATAGACCGAACAAGCCATACGGCGGATCGGTGAACCACAACGCTCCGTCGGCTGCGACGACCACGTCGTTCGGAGAGTTCAACTTCTTGCCTCCGAACTGGTCGACGACTGTTACCAGTCCGCCATGGCCGTCTTCCTGCACGACCCGGCGTCCACTATGTTCGCACGAGATGAGGTTGCCTTCGTGATCACGTGTGTTCCCATTGGTGTTCGCCGTCGGCTCACGAAAAGTTGTGAGGCCATGCGTTGGTGACCAACAGTGCATGCGGTTCTTCGGAATGTCGCTGAATACCAGGAATCCTCCATCATGATCGGTCCATGAAGGGCCCTCAGCGAACCCGAACCCGCCTGCGATTCGCTCGATTTTTACCGTTCTGTCAATGATCCGATCAAACTCGCGGTCGTCGACGATCACAAACGGAGATGCTGCACTCATAATTCAACGCCCTTTGAGGGCCGCGAGACTGAAACAGATCACGTACACGGCCCCTTTAAAATACTTGTCGACCCTAGCCCTTGACCGCTCCAGCCGTGAGGCCGGCAACAATCCTTCGCTGAAACACCAGAACAAGGATCACAAGCGGGATCGTGGTTGCGATCGCTGCGGCCGAGATTTCACCCCATGGCGTGACCGCTGCGATATCAGCTCCCTCGAACTGTGCGACTGCTACGGGCGCGGTCAACTCTTCAACCTTGCTCATGAAGGTTCTGGCGAAGAGGAATTCGTTCCACGAGGCGATGAACAGCAGGATAGCTGTCGTAAACACACCGGGCGCGGCGAGCGGCCCGATCACTTGCGTGAAGGTCTGGATGCGCGACGCTCCATCCACGTAGGCCGCCTCTTCAAGTTCGCGGGGCAGGTCACGGAAGAACGCGGTAAGCGTCCAAATGCAGACCGGGAGGGTAAATGTCACTCCCGGCAAAATCAGCGCCAGCTTGTTGTTGATCAGTTCCCAGTCACGGAATTGGAGATAGAGCGGGCTAATGATAGCGATTCCGGGAAACATCGACACCGCAAGCACCAGCGCAAGGACGATGTTCTTGCCCGGAAACCGGAGGCGGGCAATCGCATACGCACAAAGCGAACCAAGGGTCAAGCTAACCACCGTCACCGAACTCGCGATGATCGTACTGTTTAGCAGCGCTCCCTGGAACCGGGGCAAGTTGACCACCTTGATCCAGCTGGCCAAATCGACCGGGTTCGGCAGGTACGTTGTCGGGCTGTAATAAATGGCATTTGCCTGCTTGAGGCTGGTAATCACCGTCCAATAGAACGGTGCCAAGCACCAGATGATAATTACTGCAATTAGCAAGTGCATCAGCAAGGCCTGTACGGGGCGGACACGACGTGATGAACCCATGGCACTATCGATCCTCTGCTTCGGACCCTGCAACTGGCGCTCCGAGCACCTTGATGAACACGAATGCCATGCACAGGATGACCAGGAATGTCATCACGGCAAGCGCCGAGCCGGCGCCGAACTTGAGGTCGGTAAAGATGACCCTATAGGTGTACAGGCTGAGTGTCTCCGTGGCCTGACCCGGCCCTCCACCTGTCAGGACAATCGGGAGGTCCAGCATCCGGAACACGTCGATCATCCTGAACAGCATTGCAACCAGGAGTGTCGGGCGCAGCAACGGGAAGGTGATCCGCCAGAACCGGTCCCACGCCGTCGCCCCATCAATCGCCGCCGCCTCATACAGTTCCCCGGGGATCATCTGCATGCCAGCGGTCAGAAGCAGTGCGACGAACGGCGTGGTCTTCCAGACATCCGCCCAGACCATTGCCCAGATGGTGAAGATGGGGCTAATGATCCAAGGCTTGTACGCTTCAATGATGCCAAGATCAAAGAGAAGACGGTTGAATACGCCGTAGGTGGCGTGATAGATCACTTGCCACATCCTCGCGGACACGACGGTCGTCAAGGCCCACGGGATGAGCACGGCAACACGTACCAGACCACGTCCCCGAAAAGCCCGGTTCATCACCAGGGCAAACACCATGCCGAGGATGAACTCAGCCGTCAGCGAACTCACGGCAATCGTGCCGGTCACCCTGAGTGCGTTAAGCCATCGCGGGTCGTCGGTCAAGGTATCCAGGTAGTTCCCAAACCCGAGAAAGACCCACGGCGTGTTGGCAAACCTGAGGTTGATCTTCCACAGGCTCAGCCAGAATGCGTGAGCGAGCGGGTAGAACGCAACCAGGGTGATGGCGAGCACCGCAGGAACGATCAGGGTCAAGGCAAACCGGGCCTCAAGAAACTCCTGAGTAGAGAGTTTCCTGAAAGCTGGACGCGATGGATGCTGTGCAGGAACCGCGTTCACCTGTTCATCCCACCTTCCGGTAGCGTGAGGTTCATCGGCCGCGACGGCCCGTGGACAAGTGACCGGAAATGGCGATGCCCGTGAACATCAGGAAGCACTCCCTTGTCCACGGGCACCAGGTCAAATCCAGGGTACCGCTACCCCTTCATGATCTTGCGCATGCCGTCGGCCATCTCCTTGATGCCCTCCTCGGGAGTGACCGCTCTTGTCGTGACCTTCCCGAAGACGGGCTGGATGACGTTCGCGGACATCTGCCCATAGAAGGGCGTTACAGGTCGAGGCTTCAGACTCTCAAACGTGACCTTGAGCTTATCTGCGAACGCATACTTCGCCTTGACCTCGGCGTCATCGAACACTGCAGGACGGCACGGAGGCACACCCATGGCGAGATATCGAGCCTTCTGCTGTGCCTGTGATGTAAACCACCTGATCACCTCCCCTGATTGGTCAGGGTTCTTTGAGAACTTCGAGGTTCCGAGGTTCCACGTGCCCAGACAACCTGCACCAGCCTTGTCACCCTTGAGCGACGGCAGGGGCACAACGTCCCACTTGCCCTTTATCTTCGAGTCGTCACGATCGTTCTGTGTCAGCCCGGAAGTCCACTGGCGCAGGAACACGGACTTGCCTTCAATGAACGGATTCTGGGCATCGGCACCGGTCTTGTAGCCCAATGCGCCCTCGGGAAGGATCTTGTCGGTGTACATGAAAGCCAGGAGCCGCTTGAAGGAGTCGACCCCAGCCGTTCCCTTGTCAAGGGTGACTTCGAGCTTTTCGTCCATGAGGTCACCGCCGTGTCCCCACAGGTACTCGAACCAAGTGATAATTCCGCCTTCGGTCTGCGACATCTGGGCCGAGAACCCCTGGATGTCAGCGGTGCGCAGCTTCTTCGCCTGCTCAAGGAGTTCGTCATAAGACTTCGGGGGTCCCTTGAAGCCACCCTGTTCCACAAGATCCTTGCGGTAGTAGAGGCCGGGACCGTTGTTGTACCACGGCACAGCGAACAGTTTGCCGAGGTACGTCGCGCCATCAAGGGTTCCCTTGTAGAACTTGGTCCGATCATCTCCGAAGAGTACCTTCTCGGCGTCAAGGGTCCAGCCGGCAGCGGCGAACTCGGGAACGAATGGCACATCCATTGATACGACGTCGGCCGACGGATCCTTGGCATTTGCGACCAGAATGAACTTGTCGCGAAGGTCGGAGGTCTGCTGCCCCTGCTCCTGATAGTCGAGCGTGATCTTGCCGCCCGCCTGCTTGTTGAACTCCTCAACCTGCTTGACACTGAATCCGGTTAGGTCGCGCCCTGCGAACCACGTGATCTTTACCGGGGCAGCAGCCGGGGCAGGAGCTGCCGTCGGTGCCGCCGGTGCGACCGCAGCCTTTGTCGGTTCTGGTGCCTTCGTTGGTTCAGCCTTCGCTGCCGGTGCCGCAGGCTTCGCCGCCTCCTCGCCACCGCACGCGACTGCTGCCGCGCCGCCAACAACGGCGCTCAACCACGCGAACTGCCTACGCCGGGTCATGCCCGGCACGCCTTCGCCATCCATGGATCACCCCCCAAAAGTTGATCGTGTTCCAAAGCATCCGGCAGTGCGGACCAAGCCAGGCTGCCCCCCACTAAAACCCGATGTAGCCACCTTGGTGCAGTTTCCCTTAAATAGTGTACGACACTGCAACGACGTTGCAACCCAAGTCGCGCCGTGTGGCAAACAGCGAAGGGGTTTCCTGAGCGGGAACACCTACTTCTGCGACCACTGAGCCGCAAATCACTAGGTGCGTGAGATTGGGAGTGAGACCCGCACCGACAGTTCCGCGAGTTGGTTGTCAGTGACTTGGGATGGAGACCCCATCAGAAGGTCACGCGCAACCTGGTTCTTCGGAAATGCGATCGCATCGCGGATGGTGGACGCTCCACAGAGGATCGCAATGATCCGGTCAAGACCAAGCGCAATCCCGCCGTGGGGAGGTGCGCCATATTCGAACGCGTCCAGCATGGTTCCAAAAAGTGCCTGGACCTGATCAGGTGTGTACCCCATCAAATGGAAGATGCGCTCCTGAAGCGCGCGCGTATGGATGCGCACGCTTCCGCCACCAATTTCGAACCCGTTGCAGATGATGTCGTACTGCTTAGATGACGCCGCACCCGGGTTTGTGTCCAGCATGTGGATATCTGCATCCTTGGGTGCGCAGAATGGGTTGTGCGTGAAGGTCCAAACCCCGCGGTCTTCATCGTGTTCGAGAAGCGGGAAATCAACAACCCAGCAGAGCGCCAGGACCTCGGGGTCAGCAAGTCCGAGTTTGGCACCGAGATGGTCGCGCACACGATGAAGGACGGCGTTCGTAGTCGCCTCACGGTCGGCGACGATAAGGATCAGGTCTCCCTCATGTGCGCCCATCCCATCGCAAAGCCGTCCCATGACTTCGTCGCCGACATGCTGCCGGAATGCACTTCTGATGCCCTCGGGAAGCCACGCGGCGGTCGCAAGGCCCTTCGCGCCGAATGTTCGCGCAAGTTCGGTCAACCCATCGATCTCGCGGCGGCTCCAACCCGCACACCCGGGCACAACCAGTCCCTTGATGATGCCTCCCGCTTCAACTGCGCCACGGAACACCGAGAACCCGCTAGTCCCAAGGAGAGCGGTGAGGTTGGTCAATTCCAGCCCGAATCGCAAATCTGGACGGTCGCACCCGTAGCGGGCCATCGCGTCGGCATAGGAAATGCGGGGAAACGGCTTGCTCATGATCCGCTTCGACGAATACGCCTCAATGCATTCGATCAGTAGCGCCTCGATCGTTCCGGTGACGTCTTCCTCGTCGACAAACGCCATCTCAAGATCGAGCTGGGTGAACTCGGGCTGACGGTCAGACCGCGTGTCTTCATCGCGGAAGCATCGGGCGACCTGGAAGTAGCGATCCATTCCTCCCACCATGAGAAGCTGCTTGAACTGCTGGGGTGCCTGAGGAAGCGCATAGAATTCGCCTGGATGCAGGCGCGCCGGCACAAGGAAGTCCCGGGCACCTTCTGGAGTGCTTGCCGTGAGGATCGGTGTCTCGATTTCCAGGAAGCCCTGCCGATCGAGGACGTCCCGCATCCGTTTGATGACCCGGTGGCGCAGTACGACCGCCTCGCGCATCGCGGTCCGGCGCAGGTCCAGGTACCTGAACTTCATCCGGAGGCTTTCATCAACGCTTGCGTCATCGTTGATATAGAAGGGCGGGGTCTTTGCTGCATTGAGAAGCGTAACCGTTGTCGCGATGACTTCGATGTCGCCAGTTGCGAGGTTGGGGTTCGTGGTGCCGGACGGACGGGCCGCTACCGTTCCTTGCACGCAAACCACGTATTCGTTGCGGAGCCCCTCAGCAGTGGAGTGACCGTGTGGGTTTCGGTTGGGGTCAAACGTGACCTGTGTCAGTCCGTACCTGTCACGCAGGTCGATGAAAATCAGGCCCCCGTGGTCACGTCGGCGGTGGACCCAGCCGTGCAGCACAACGTCGGCACCAGAGTCCACGGCGCGCAGATCGCCGCACGTGTGGGTTCGTTTCGCAGGCATGACCGACCACGGCAGGTCGGTGGCGGGAATGAGGTTCGTTTGATCCGCGTTGATCATTGGAGTTCGCGCTTCCATCGTGAATTCTCGATCGGACCGGTCATCCAACCGATTGAAGGGTACCGTGAGTGGCCGGGCGTCCTTGGCACCCACGAATGCCGTCAACCCCGAAAGACACGGCCTAGAAACGTTCTGACAAGTTGCAGCTACGCAGATTGTGTCCCTGTTCTGAGACCTCTGGGAGTTGCGGGCCAGCACGCTTGCCAAACGGCACAAGACCGCCCCCGGACCTACCCGACCAGGATCCTGAGTTGGAGGATGCGCCAAAGTGCTTCGATGGCAATTGACGGGGTCATTTTCGACGTTCCGCGCGTCCGTTCGCTGAAATGGATCGGATACTCCACGACCCGGAGACCAGCCTTCTGGCACCGCAGGGCCATTTCAATCTGGAAGTTGTAGCCTTGCGACCGGACTTGATCCAGCGGGACCTTGAGCAGTGCATCGCGACGGAAGCACTTGAACCCCGCCGTCGTATCGTTCACCCGCAGGCCCGTAATCATTCTGGCGTATTGGTTGCCACCCCAACTCAGGAGGCGTCGGCTGATGCTCCATTTTCGATCCAGGCTTCCGCCATTCACGTATCGCGATCCAACCACGACATCATGGTCAATCGAAAGGCTGATCATCGGGCCGATTGCGGTGATCGGATGCGAGAAATCCGCATCCATCTCAAAGATCAATTCGGCACCTGACGCTAGTGCGTCACGAAAACCAGCGATATACGCATCACCAAGACCGGTCTTGGCATTACGGTGCAGCACGGTTACCCGGCCCGGGTTGGCCTGGGCGAGGCGGTCGGCAATTGCGCCGGTACCGTCGGGGGACGCATCGTCAACAACATGGATCCGGACCTGTGGAACGAGACCGAGAAGAGCCGAGACCATCGGCTCGATATTCTCCGCTTCATTGTAGGTCGGTAGGACAATGCAGATATCCCGCGGATCAATCTGCCGTGCTGAACTAGCCGGTGGAGCCGGATTGACCTGCGGTGGATCTGCCGTCATTTCGAGTTCTGAACGGCCGGTACCTGACCATTGGCTGCATCCCGACTGAGCGGTGGGATCCCGGTGGCGTAGACCGTCGTCTGGCCCTCACGAAACACTTGGGTGAGCCCCAATTCAGGCTGATCAAACTTCGATAGACCAGGCCCGCCATAGGCTTGCCTCTCCAGGTAGCCAACTACCAGGTACGTCACGCCATACGTCTCAAGAACCTGCCGGGCTTCGGTGGCGGACTGGCTGCGATAGACCAGTTCGACGTCCCGTTTCCGTCGGTCAATCTCCGCATTGATGCGGTCACCCCGCCAGAGACGTTCATGCTGGTCCCACCCGAGCACCGTTGGAAAGCCTGACTGGGTGGAGAACCTGGCATATTCGCTATATGGCCCGCCGGACGCTTCCAGAATAACCGGAGCCCTTGTTCCCGAGCCTTCGACCCCGTTTTCGCAAAGCCATCGCGCCGCTGCGTAGTCCTCCGGATGAAACTTGCGCATCCAGTCCATGCCGTCCAGAACTGGCTCGTTTGCAAACGCATTGGTTCGCAACCCGGTCACCTTCAACGGATACACCAGCATGCCACCGATGATTACGATCCCAAAAGCCATCATCGCCGGAACAACAAGCCGCCAGAGCAAGTAGGACCCGGCGCGGGCAACCTCACCTGCCGATTCACTGGTCTGACGAATGACCCAGTACGCAAGCGGCCCGCCGGCCACGCCGATCATGAGCCACGATTGATAGTAGAGCTTGAACACGGTGTTCATTCGACGGAGCGAGCCACCGTAGAAGTCACGGATGTAGAAGACCTCGCAGACCGCAAGCAGAGCAAATGCCGTCCCGAGAATGGCCAGTGCGAACCCGAGGCCGCGCCCACCTCGCAAGGCCTCTGGAACGACATCTCCCTGAGTTGTGGATTGATTGTCACCGCCCCCCGACCTAGGGGCAGCCGGGAACACTGCCTGAAGTGCGCCGTAGATCGAGAGACCCGCGAGCGTCACGGCCAACGCGTAGGTGCCAGCTCCACGTAACTCAAGCACCGCGATCAGGCCGACAAGCACTGCACTGCCGATGGGTACCGCGTACGACCGGATCCCTTGGCGGACGGAACCGGCAATATTCTTGCCAACAATCCAGAGTGGCGGCACTACCCACGCAATCTGCAATCCCCAGAATTGAATGAACTGCGACAGCAGACTTCGTTGTGAGACGAACCCAATCGGCATCTCACCCGGGCCTGAGACAACCGGTGGAGTGAATGACGCGAGGAACGGGAAGACCAGCAAGCCTGACAAGACCGCAGTGCCTGTAACAACGCACATGGTTCGGAAAATGATCCTGAAAGGCGATGTGCCGGGACCAGTTTCGTCCGCGTCGGCATGACGGGGCCAGGCCCCGACAATGCCCGCGGCGCAAATGAGCAGGAAGTACGCCGGGAAGTCCCAACTGTTTGCAAAGTAGAGAACCGCAACAAGCGCCGCGACGGGCAAGACTTCCCATATCGGATTGAGCCGCGCGAATGCCTGCCGCCACGGCGGCATTTCGGGTCCGGCCCCCGCCCCCGGGACGCCTAATCCAGACCTTGAAGGCACTCCTCGACCAGCCACGGAGACGCCTGTGGCCCACCGAAACAACACCGGTGGATGGACCAGCCACCTGTATGCGATGCCAACCGCGAGTACGGTAAATGGCAAAGCCATCACGTGTGGATGCAAGTCGCCAAGAAGGAAACTGAAGGCCGGGAACTCGTTGATTGTGTAGTCGATGTCCCGGTCACCATCCCTGATGACAAGGACCCGGGTTGCATTCCATCCAATCCCGCCCCAGAAATCCTTCTGCCACATGCCACTGCCGTCGATGCGTCTCAAGACTGTCCACAAGTTGCCCCCAATGAGGACCATGAACACCGATCCCAAGCCTGCGACCACGTATGGCCAGGCCGCATCCAGGGCCCACCCTCCCCGCGGGAGTTCAGTCCTTGTGCGAACGATTAGGTTTGACCGCGACCACCCGCCTGCAATATCACGGGTGGGTGTGTAGCCGACGCTGAAGATGCCAACTGCAGCCAACGCGAAAACGGTGGCCAATGCCAGATTGAACCCCTCTCCCGGAAGCACACCGGCCAGTTGGATCAACAAGCCGTGGACGAGGTACCCAAAGTAGTAGTAATTGACGGTCGGGTTCGGCATTCCAGATGCAGGCGAGAGCCAAGGGTCAATCGGTGGGAAATAGGCTGATCTGGCCACCGAATTCAGGAATGCGAAGTCCATGAACTTCTCAGTCCCGGCAATATCAGCCGCGTGCGAACGGATCAGCAGAAACCCAACAAACGCGATCGCAAAGATGGCTTCCTGAAGCAGGAGTAGGCCCTGGCGTCGCGCCATGAATACCTGCAAATCACGGCGGAGATTGCCCGCACTCCACCAACTCCCTGCGCCAAGAGCGACAATGACAATCAAGCTTGTCGATGCCTGGTTTTCAAGGAGGCCCGTTACGCCGAGCCACCACGAGACGAAACCAAATGCCACGAGGGCGACGGTCTTGTTCAGTGCATACCCGCGATCCGCAAACGGATGGAAAAACCTGAAACTGGCGGGAAGCGTGGCAATGGATATGACCTGCACAACAAGCCACCACCAAATCGCCACGATCATTAGGTAAGCCCCATTTCCCTCACGTAGCAGGTGCCCTAGGGAAGGCACCGCTACGAGAAAACCGAGAGGGTTACAAGCAGCCCCCCTTGGGTTCGCATTGCAACCGGGATCCCTTCGCTAGGGGGCCGTGATTGCCTGAATGCGACCGTTTCCAGAGTCGACAATAAGCAACGTAGACCCGTCCGAGACAATCCCCAAGGGTAGGTCGAACTGCCCACCGGCCTTCCCCACCGTGCCGACGATTGAAAGGGCCTCCCCAGACGGGCTGAACTTCACGATACGGTTGTTGGGAGGATCAGTCACGAACACGTAGCCCTGAATATCCACTGCTACGTACGGCTCGGTGCGTGGACCCGATTGCCAACCCTGAATTGGGAACTCCGCAAGATATTTCCCGCTTTGGTCGAGCTTCTGGATGCGGCGATTATTGGTGTCCGCCACATACATATTCCCGAGTGCATCGAGGGCGATGCCGATTGGCTCATTCAGCTGACCCGGACCGCCACCGCCCTGACCGAATTGGGCAATGAACTTGCCAGTTCCATCGAACTTCTGAATGCGCTTGTTCCCGGTGTCCGTGACGTACACATTCCCCTGCTGGTCCACGACCATGCCACGCGGTCCCCAGAACCCGCCGTTCTGGCCGGACCACTTCAGAAGGAACTTGCCATTCGGATCGAATTTCTGGATGCGGTGGTTCCACGTGTCCGCAACGAACACATTACCGTCACGATCAATCGCGACGCCCATCGGCTCCTTGAACTGGCCGTCGCCAGACCCCTCGGTCCCCCATGCAAGCAACACCTTGCCTGCACGATCAACCTTCTGGATGCGGTGGTTCCCGGTATCAGCAATGAAGAAGGCGTTCGATCCTGCGGAAGCTATCCCTCTCGGCAACGTGTACTGACCGTTCGCCTTGCCAGTGGTGCCGAACTCCGAAACAACCTGGACCGGGACTGACTTCCCGGCATAGGCCTCGGGATTGATCCGCGGGGCGCTCGGGGCTACTGGCGCACCGCCAACCTGCGGGGTCCCCGTGGAGATCCCGTCTTTCAGGTACACGTAGAAATCGTATGAGCCAAGTGGCTGGGTCGGCTCACGGTATATCAGCCACTGCCACAGGACCGATCGGGTCTCGGCATTCGTGATCACATTCCGGAACGATTGCAAAGTGATGTTCCGGTAGTCTTCCGGATACCACCACCTCATCTTGTATTTTGTCTTCGTGTAACCGTTGAGGAAGGGGGCGTTCTTTTCGTCGTCCTCAAGCGCGATGAGCACAATCGGCTTGGTCGCCGGAGCCGTCAGCTGCGCGGGATAGTCCACATTCTTGTAGTCACGCAGGTACCACGAGAACGGCCACCAAGTTCCGGACTGCACGGTCACGCCGATATCCCGGCTGTTGGCGGTCTGCTCAAGACTGATTCGCTCGATGTCGGCCATGACCTTCTTCACGTCCGGGGCCGTCTGCGTGTACACCAGGAGATCGCGCGGCGTGTCAGGGCGCTCAAAGTTGACCGGCCAACCCGTATGGATGCACCAGAACGAAAGCAGGACCCCGACACCGGTCGTGATCCGAAGCTTCCATGGATCGGACGCAGGATCACGCCAGACGTCGCCAATGAACCGGGCGGCGACAAAGACCATCGGCGTCGCGATGTGGATCACGAGCCACGGCATCTTCTCACCAGCCCAACTGTAAATTGTCAGCGCACCCCAGCCCCACCAGAGTAGAAAGCTGGTTACCCACGTCGGACGGCGCAAGTATTCAACCGTCCCTGCTATAAAAAAGATAAATGGCAATGTCTCATACGCGCTGAGAATAAGAATGTAGTAGTACCAAGGCTGGTTTCCGCGCTGGACACCATGTTGTTCTAGCCAATACCTGATGCCCCCAATGAGTCCTTCACGAATACCCCCAAAGTTCGTGAACAAACTTGTGAAAAGCACGATGAAGATCAAAAAGAAGATGACAATGCCACCCGAAAAGGTTCCGAGGCCCCAGAACCCCTCCCGGTCACGCCAAAGTTGAAACCAGGCACCTGTGAAGGTGCCGCTTGCACCGCGTTCACGTGCATGGCGTTCATCGAATTCAGCTGGGCGCAGGCGGTCATACACCATCCCCGCGAATGCTCCGAGGACAAGACCGATGAACCCACCACCAATTTCGAACAGCTCTTTCTTGTAGATGCCCACAACTGCCGAAAGGAACCCACCAACCAGTGCGCCCACCGCGGCAACCTGGACAATCCTGCGCATCGGAACAGTCCCGTGTTCCCAGATTGCCGACAAAATCATGAAGGTCCCGAGGAGAAAGAAGGTGATGAACGTGCTTTCCTTCGTGGCATACGCGAATGAAAGCCCGACGCAAAAGGTGTAGTGCCAGGCACGTCTCCGATGGAGAATGAACCCGACAAATCCGGTCATCGCAAGCAGGGTCCACGTCGCCGTGTACGAATCCTCACGAAGCATCCTTGCAAAGTAGATGAACGAAGGGGAAAACGCGAGCATCGCTAGCGCGATGATCCAGCCCGTCGTCCCAAGCCATCGACGCCACAGGAACGAGATCGCCACCAGTCCAACCCCGAAAGCTGCCGGAACTGCCCGCGCCGTCGCTTCCGTTGCCCCAAAAATCCAGAAACTCGTTGCGACACTCAGGAACTGGAATGGACCGTGAAGCAGAGGGTTGTACTTGTAGACCTGTCCGCGAAACGTGTCCCAAGCGAACTTCGCGTGCATGCTCTCGTCATGATGCATGGCCCGGTCACCAACGTGGTAGAACCGGGAGATGAGTGTCGTGATCACAAGTATGAGTACGAGAAGTGCCTGACCGTAGTTCAATCCATACAGCCACGGTTGCCGCAACCACTCCAACAGGTTCGGACCTACAGACGGATCGTCATCCGCGATGACGACTGAACCCCCAGAAGCCGAAACCGCACCCTCTGACAACTCTTGTCGCCGTGCGGGTTGAGCGACATCATCGCCGTCAGCCCGCGTAGTCCGCGAGGCGCGTCGGCGCATGTCCCAGCGTCCACGCTCAGGCTGACGCACAACATCCTCGGCAGGAACCACCTCCGGCGCCGCAGCCTTGGATGACTGTTCCAACAATGCGGGTTCACCAGTCAATGGCACCTCGTCAGGTTCAAGCGTTGCATCGGCTGCACTTCGATCAGACGACCGCTTCATTGACACGCCCTAACGCTCCTGAAATTCGGATCCTGCAGGCGGCCTGATCCACCCACGGGTATGACAATTATCCCGGTCAGCCACCGTGCGCGTCTTTCACGCATCATCACTGGACCAATGGGCCTTCCAAAGGCAGCGCCTGTGTCCGACCCTGACGTCCAGCCTCGGGAAGGAACTCGTAAATGGTCACCCCGTCCGCATCATAGACGGATCGGAAAAGTGCAGGCGCCGACGCAAACTTGGCGATTCCAGCCGACGCGTAGTAAGCGCGTTCCAGATCTCCGACGTACACGTACCGCACGTGGTACCTCGAAAGGAGCACCTGTGCCACGTCGGTACTCGTGGTGTTGAACATCGATTGGACATCCCGCAAACGTCCGTCTACCTGAGGCGCGTATGGTCCTCGCTGCTGGGCTTGGTGCCACCGCCACCCAAGGACTGCCGGCAGTCCGGTGTACTTCGAGACCCTCGAACCCCATCGGTACTCAGGCACGGATGCCTCAAGGACCACCGGGGTGCCTTGGATATTCTCAAGCATCCACCTGATCGCGAGGTAGTCGGCAAATGCCCTCAGTGTCGCGCCACCAGGGTTCGCGGGCGTGACTTCACTGCTTGCATCCTGCACGGTCGCCGACTTCATGTACGCCATTCCGTCAAGTGTCGGGGGCAACGGGGCAAACCGATCCGCAACCCGTGCGGGCACGGCTCCAAGCGGGTACGCCAGAACGGCAAGCATGAGTGCTGAGGTGACGGACACCCATCCCCAGTGCAATAGCCCGATTGGCTTCAGCCTTTTGCGATCAAACACTCGCGCAAACGCCCAAACTAGCGTCGCACCCGAAACCAATGACCAGAGCACCCACACCTGCAGGTAGAACTTGAAGACGGTGTTCATTCGCCCAATGTCACCGGACAGTGCGAAGTACTCGACAAATATACCTATGGCCGCTCCCGTTGCCCCAAGGGTGGCCGCGAAAGCGAGTGCGGGTTGACGACGTTGCTCCCACGCTACTAGCACCATGATCAACACCATTGTGATAAGGAACGCGATCAGGGATGACCTTGCAATGGCGAGGGTAGCAATTACCAAAACGAATATTGCACTTAACGCGACATACCAAGTACCCAACAAGGCACTTGACGGAAGCAGAGCACGCTCGTGACGCGAAACCCGCTCCCATGCGTCGAGGTTTCGTAGACGCACCGCGATGTATCGACCCCACCCGGTCGACCGCCAGACCGGCCATCCCACGAGTGCCACGAACGTAAGCAATTGAAAGACCATTGCTCCGTGAATGATCAAGTAGTCGACTAACGTCGATTTATCTGTCGTCCACAAACTTACCGAGCTATACACAGTCAGGTAGTTCGACCAAAAGGGCCGGTACCAGAGTGTTGAAGTGACGAACATGACGAGCGAACTCACCATGACATGAACGACGTCTGTCGCGGTGGCAGATCCACGTCTTGCGACCCTCGCAATTCCAAGTGCAATCACCGCCAGGAGTAGGTGGGTTGGATACTCCCAACTGTTGATGACGTTCAGGGCACCGACGACCCATCCCAACCCTGCCCCGACAACCAAGTTCCGGATCGTAATCACGCCAAGGAGGCGATCAAAGGCAGTCATCCGCCCAGAACCAGATATCGGCACAGTGTGCGTCGCTATTCCGAGCATCACCCCGGCCGAAACAACCTGATAGGGAATGCTGATCATGTGCGCGTGAAGGTCGGAAAAAAGGAACGTCCAGAACGGAAACTCATTGATGGTGTTGTTCGGGATCACCCGTGAGGAACGCCAGAAATCGAACCCTTCCAGCGACCCACCCCCGAGAAGGACCGCCGGCACACCGCCTACCAATGCAGGCAATCCCGACACCGGCACACTCCCGGCAGCACTCGCCGACCGGGCGAGACGATCGACAAGCTGCCCAAATGCGTCAAGGTTTCCAACAATGGCGAGAAATACCACCCCCGCAATCCCTCCATACAGCATCGGCCGGTATCGTCTCACGACCCCACCTTGCCCGACCGCCGTCTTCCATCCGAGAATCGTGAGGTTTGAAGCGACCCCAAAGGTCGCACCTACAGTCATGGCATATACCGTTGCGACGCCAATGTTGAAACTGACAGACGGAGCGACGCCGGCTAACTTCGCGAGTGCCCCGATAAGCACGTATCCAAAGTAGTAGTAGTTGAGGTAACCGCCCGCAAACCAAGGATCGTAAGGCGGGAATGAAGCCGTCTTGATGACGGCGTTCAGATACGCAAACTCCATCGGCTTCTCACCGCCACGCGCGGGGTGCCAGAGATCAGGGTTCACCGACCTGATCAAGCAGAAAACGGCAAACGCGCCAAGTGTGAACACCTCAATGGTGACAATCGTCCGCCAATTCTCTCGCACCCAAAACACCCATTCACGACCGCTGCGCCTGAGTACCGGGATGACCGGCACCACACACGCCGCACTCGCTGCAACAAGTGAAAGTCGGGTCCAGGGGAGCAAATCAGCGGACGCGAATAGCCATCCCACCCAACTCACTGCCAAGAGACCGATGGGGCGCGACAACCCGTACCCGCGGTCAGGAAGCGAAGGAAGGGCAGACCAAACCAACGGTGCCGCGATCAGTCCCAATATTGAAAGCGTGAAGTACCAGAGAACCGGCGCAACCAGTGCGGACCCGCTATCCAAGGAAAAACTGTCGCTCCAGGTCCCACCCTCCGTGACAGCCTCACGTGACGTCGCGTTCAATTGAAGGTTCGGGCGTCCAGCCATGATGGGGGGAATGTTCTGGACGTGGTCGAGGGAGACTGAGGTCAGGATCTGTCTCACGCGGGCCGCTGAAAAATCTGGATCCTTCCGGAAGATGAGAACCTTAGGATGGTCGTAAACGGTGAATGCTTCCTCGGCGGTATCGTCGTTTATCACCCACGAGCCAATTGACGGGTAGCTCGGAATGGTGGCGACAAGCGAAAAACCAAGGTCACCAGCGAACAGCCTCCGATAATATTCGCTTGTCATGGGGTACCGTTCAGGCATCCGGGGAATTGACCCGTACAAGCGATTGCTCGTGATATTCATGTAGGAAGATTGCGACAGCATCTGTATGATTGTGTCGATCTTCTTCGGCTCGTCTGGGTCGTAGAGAGGCAACTGGGGCCCCGCGTACTTTCCGTGGTCGAACCCTGGGATTGGAAGAGGCAACGGGTCATCCCAGTGTTCATTCGCGATGACTGCGGGCGGAGGCACGTTGCGGTAAATCCACATTGAGGCCTGACCGCGACTTACTGGGCTTGCGTAGATGCGAGTAAACGCAAAGGACCATCCTGAGGAATAGACCAACACGCCAAGTACGGCAAGTGAGCCGACGAGTGGGGCGATTGGTGAAATTGCCGTCAGGTTGAGCGTGGAAAGCCTCAACCTCACCGCCTCCGGAATATCATTCGATTGGAACGGCATCCCATTACGTACCCGATCTCTACCATTCTTGAGTGCGTCGAACATCGACACCAGGCCCCAGGCGCCGAGGATCACGAAGAAGGGGTATGACGGAAGCAGGTACCGCATCGTCTTGTTCAGGACAGACGAGAAGTAGAGGAAGCAAAGACCGGCCCAGAAAGCAACAAGCGCGTGCTGCCATCGCTGCCGAGATGCTGCAAGCCAGCAGGCGCCGAAAAAGCTTGCCCAAACCGCGACACCCAATGGCAATCCGAGTCCCCAGTTCACCATGTGTCGTAGTGGAAAGAAGACCTTCGATGTCTCGGCCCACTGGATACTGGGAGGCAGATCGACTGACCCATCCTGAGACTTCGCCTGGTAGTCGATGTTGTCTAACCACTTTGGGTTCAGGCGAAGGTCAAACGGGCTTGGACCTGCGAACGCGTACGGTTGGGCGATCCGAAAAACGAGGATCGCGACAAGCGCTGTGAGAATCCCTCCAGCGATGATTGCGGTAAGAGATCCATCCTCCCACCATTCTTCCAGCACTGCGGCGACAGTAGGCGATTCCTTCTCGTCACCAAGGTAATCCAGGCCACGATGATGCTTTGCCCGGTGAACCTCCCAGAGATGGATCAGACCAGCGAACGCAATCACCGGCATGAACACCACCATCGAGAGTTTGGTAGCGAAGGTCAGACCGAGCAGAAGGCCAGTAATCGCGAAGTCGCGCCAACGGGCGAATGCAACGATGTTTAGGCAAGACCAGAAACATGCCAGGACGAGCGTCACCAGAAAACTGTCAAAAACAAAGAAGTGTGCTTGTTGAATATGAAGTACACACACCGCGAGTAGCGCAGCAGCGAGCAGGCCGACCCGAGGTCCGAACATCCTGCGGGCAATAATCGCCACAAGTGCAACGGAACCGGTGTCGGAGAGTGCTGAAAGGGACCGCCCAATCAGATGGATCCGGTCAAATCCGCTGGATTGGAAAAGGGTCAGAATCCATTTCGTCGCAAGTAACGGAAATGTTCCGTAGACAAAGAAGCCATAGCCCACGTTGTGCGGGTTGAGACCCGACCGCGCTGTGTCAAAGTAGTACTCCCAGATTGGTGCAGACCTTGTCTGGACAGTGGAGCCGTTCGCACCAGTTGCGACAAACCCTGGACGAAGTGCGCCTTCGACCATGAAAAGGAAGCGCTCATCCGGATGCAGCTGACTTCCATTGTCCCAGTTCACACCAGTGAATCGGAGGACTGCAGCCAAGGCGATGATGAGCGCGAAAACCCAATTTTCAAGATGTCGAGACCGTTGCGAGTTGAATGTGCTTCGGATCGCAACCGGAAAGCTGTGCGTCTCTTCCGGAACCGCAAATGCATCAGCCACCGACCCGTAATCGCCCGTTGATGGATCCGCTTCACGGGCCGCGGTTTCCGCTCCGGGGTTTGGAGGCCGAACCGGTCCAGGCTCATCAGTCGGTGCACTGGCCACGTTATGCCTTCCTCGCGACAAAGAAGAAGTAGGAGCCATTCGGGACGGCAATCTGCCGTGCCCATGACGCCAGCGCATTCTCCAGCGCACGTTCCCACGGTAGGTAACGCCATTTACCTGGCCAAAGGATCCACCTTCCAGTCAGTCTCTTCGTCACCAATGTCGGAACCCCGTAATAATGGCTTAGGTCAAACAGGGCCATCACATCCGGAAGCAGATAGGAGGTCCATTTTTCGACCTTGAAGCCGGCAGCATGAAGCCGTGCCTGCCATCCATCACGATCGTACGTGTGGAAATGAAGGGAGATTCGGTTGAACCATCTGCCGTAGGCAGACCCAGCGGAAGGAAATCCGAAACGGGACAGAGTCCGGGACCAAAAAAGCGAGCCGGCGAACTGATCACTCGGAACGGTGATTATCAACTTGCCAGCCGGTGCGAGAACTCGGTGGATTTCCCTCAGGGTTTCCTCAAGTGGCGGAATGTGTTCGAGAACGCAATTGCTCACGACCGTTGGGAATGATCCATCTGCAAATGGCAGAGCCTGGCCACCACACGCAAGAGCCATTCGATACACACCGGCTTCGTGCGCCTCGCGAACGGACGCAACCGCCGGGTCAATCCCCACATCGATCCGAGCTCCATATGAAGGCACTAGACAGGCACCAGCAAAGTGCCCGTCACCGCACCCAACATCCAGTACAGGACCAACAAGCGGTTCAGCCCCAACCATCAGGCATTCGACCACGCGGATGATTGCGCGGTGTACGGGAAGCGTCGAGAGGTGCTGGCGTGCGATCGCAGGAGCGCGGGCGAGAAGGCTTGCGGTGGCGAACACCTGACCGTCGGCACCAATCCGCAACAACTCGGGGGGAGAGGGTAAAGCTCGATCAGTTCCCATGCGGAAGCCCCCTCAAGGTGCCACCGAACTCTGGCGAGCGACGTGTCAACAAAATGATCACCACGTCAGGCTCTCCACTTCCACAGGTCGACAATCGCGAAGCGTCCGAGCAAGAGACCCCGGACAAGACACAATGCGCCCGCAAGGCTCAGTGTGCCGAACCCGAGGGCATGCATTCCAACCGCGAGACCGAGAGCAGTCGGCGCGGTCACATTGAAAACGTCAAGCGCAAGTACGGTGATGCCGTGATACACCCCGAGCGAAGCTGGCGCTGAAGGAATGGTCATGCCCAAGTTTGTGGCGACGAGCACAAACGTCGCGGCATCCCAACCAGTGTTCAGGTGGAAAGCAAGGGTCCCAAGGTAGACCTGACAAATTGCAAGCAGCCAGAGGACGGTACTCGCTGCAACCTGAACTGCAAGTAGATTGCCTGATGAAAGACTATTCGCGGCCCGTAACAGCTCGTTTGCAAGCCGCGAGGGACGGCAACGCCGGAGGACCGGCAGAGGATCCAGTCGTGCCTGGATCCAGCCCACAAGTCTTTGTCTCACCGACGTCGCTACGAGAAACCCAACAGTCAGGACTGCAAAGACAGCGGTCACGCTTAGGCCAGCGGTTCGTGCCCACACGGGGAGCGGAATGATGAGCGAGAGAACCCCCAACATGATCAGGAGGGCAGCAATATCAAATATCTTCTCGATTATGATCGTTCCGACTGCACGCCCAGTCGGGACGTTTTCAGTACGGCCCAGGACTGCCGCCCGTGTGATTTCGCCAACTCTGCCTGGTAGGACCGCAATGAACAAGTAGCCAATCAGCGTCGCCTCGACCGCAGACCAGAACCCGGAACGTGATTCCGGTCTAAGCAAGGCTTGCCAGCGCAACGCCCGGCACGCAACTGTGATTGCCGTCAACACCACCGACACGAACAGCGGATAGGGGTCTACGTCGCGAAGTGCCTTGATGGTCTGGTGAACATCAACAGTACCGGCAAGGATCCCGATGCACCCGAGACTAATCCCAATCCCAATGAGCGTTGGCTTGTAGCTCCCAGATGATCGCGTTTTCGGTTCCGCCACCGTCATTGTTGGGACCGTGCCCGCGAAGCTTTGGTCCGGAGAACACATTCTGACCGGTTTCGACGCCGTACGCACGAGGATGCGCCGCATGTCATTAGCGTGCCACCGATACGGACCCTGGTGGGACCTCGACGGTGAAGAACAACGGCTGCCCCATCGTTTCCGGAAAGGAAGCCACGGTCACCGTGGATCGCGGATACCACTGCCTCAACTGGTCGAGGGAGGTCCGGTCGTCCGGATGAACGATGTACAGGCGCTTGCCCGGTCGGCCATCGTGGGTGCGCGCAGCGGCAACGTTCTCGATGATGGGATGCCACTTTATGTCCCCAGCCTCAATCGCGACAAGGCGCCAGTCGACCCAGTAAGGCCCCGGCAGGATGAACGCGTCGTCCTGCAGACCGCCAAATGCCACAAATCCCTTGATGACGTCACCAAAACGGCTTGCATGCTGGCTCGACAGGGTGTGTTGGGCGGGATATGTCGTGAAATACGCGTCAAGGTTGGTCTTCCAGATCGAGCCGATCACCGCAATCGCGAAAACGAAAATTAGTAAAGAGCCAATACTAATATCTGACTTCGCCTTCCGATGCTTCAGAAGCGATCCGATGGTGACCTGCGGACCCGCGAGCATTGCGCGCCGCTGCGCTCCAACGCCCAGCCAAAGCGCAAGCCTTGTCAGCACCGCATGGAGGGCAGTCGCCATCAAGAGCACCACAATCGGTATCGCCGCCCCCATCCGCACTGTGCTTGGGTTCTCACCAGGATAGGCGATGCTCATGGTTGACGGGAGCAGTGAAATAAAGAGGTAGATACCTACGTGCAGTTGACGAACATCTCGATGCCGGATCAGCGAGTACAAACTGTACGCAGCGCCAAGGACGAACAGCCCACCGCTCACGGTGTCGAGTATCGGTAGACCAGGAATGGTATTGACCCATACCGCATCACCTCTCCAGTTGAAAAATAGTAGTGCGTTTACGATATTCTGAAGAAACACCAACACTGCATTCGGTGGTACAGCGTTCACCTGGTCTGACGCAAGCCTCGACATTCCACGGAAAAGGAACATTTGGGGTTCCTCCGCGGCGTACCTCGCCAAGGGCATGAAGACTAGGAACGCGGTTGCAACCATCAGAACGGTGTCAGCAAGAAGCCTCGACGCGTGCCCGGCCCGGCCCGGACGACGGCGGTCAATCACGTAGGCAATTGCCAACGATACTGCGACGCCAATCGGGACCAACCGGAGTGCGGTATACGTGTGCTGCGCAATGCCGATTACTAGTCCCAGTAGAAGGAAGTCATTCCGCCGCCGATCACGCAACGCGTTGAAGAGGAAGTAGGCAATGGCCGCTCCGAATGCCGGCGGGAACGGGAAACGCAGTCCGACCCGCGACACTTGCAGCAGCCATCGCATTGCCACCTCGAGCGACAGTGCGAGTAGGGCAACACCGGTACCACTCACTGTCCGAACAAAAAGGAAAGTGAACGGCAGTGTGAAGAAGCCAATGAGTACCGTCCCGAGCTTCATGGTCAGGTAACTCACTCCAGCAAGGGGGGCCATCAGTGCGATGAGATAAAACTGCATCGCCTCACGGCCGGTATTCCTCGGAAAGAAAATTCGGTACTGGCCGTCAAGTACATCTTGCACATCTAGAAGTTTCTCGGCGTGATCGCTGGTCATCTCCCGAGGCACTTCGGCCACACGCCATGAAAGGATGAGCGCGCCCGTAACCAGAAGCGCAATCACAAGGAGTGCCGTCGGTGTCAAGCGGATTCCTTCCGGTTGCTTCCATCCGCCGCCCTGATGCCCTTCCGACGAGGTCCCCGTACGACGATCAGACTGCCAGCGTTCGAGTGAAAGGTGGGCAAGACCAGCAGAAATCCGCTCAAATACGGTCACCTTCCGATCTCTCTCCCAACAGGCCCAAAGGAAAGTCAGGACGGAAGCAACCCAAACCGTTACATTGATTGAGGTGAACTTGTTGCCCCCACTAAGAACGAATGTGGCCGCACCGAGCGCCGCTGCAACAGCGGCCAGTCTTTGGGAAACCTTTCGGGGCGCAAAGTGAGCGGACGGGTTCCGCGCTCCAAGAGATCGCGCTGCAAGCTCTCCTACGGTCTTCGGAGTGGTTTGAGGCCTCAAAGCCGGTGCCTGGGTCTCGCCATGCACCCAATTTGCAGGTATCCGATCACCAGCCACGGCAAGCCCTGCCAGAAACATGGCGCAACCAAAAAGGAGACCGGCGATTGTCGTGAGGCCATTACCCAAGATTGCCGGATCTGCCTGGCTCTGAAAGTAGAGTACGGAAGCAAATCCAATCAGAACGCACGCAGTACCAAGGGTTTGGCTACGGTTTCCTAGCAGTCGCCTGAAGGACGAATGACGCGAGAGTCCGCGTCCCCGGCCAACCTCCCGTCGTGTCGTCAATGGGCCAGAGCCAGTCATGTCAGTCGGCTACCAAGTACCTGACAAGTCTCACCTTGCACCGGAGCGAATGCAGTCTTCCAAGTCATTCGGAGCCCCAGGGTACGTTGGACATTCTCAGCCACGGCGTCTCATAACCAGATGAGGGTGCCACCGCTCTTGATGGTCGCACCCAGTGGAAGGATTTGATTGGAAGGGTACCGCGTCGCGCAGGCGAATTCCGTGGCACACTGGCACTTGCGCACCGGCACGCATTCAATTTTTCCGCTGTCCGGAAAGGTCTACGGCCGTGGTTGGCACTCATTTGGCCCCCGATGAACTTGTTGCCGCCGGTCTCCTAATCGTTGGCGCGGGCACGCTCATTGAGCCCGGTGTAGAAATTTGTCACCCGACACGATCGGGCGAGCGTCGGCCGGTCACCATCGGCACGGGATGCCATCTTAGATCCGGAACCATTGTCTATAGCGGTGTGGTCCTGGGTAACCGTGTGCAGACCGGTCATCATGTCATGATCAGGGAAAATGCAACGGTCGGATCACAGAGCGTGGTCGGAACCGGAGCGGTGGTTGAGTTTGGAACAACCGTTGGCAACCGGGTCCTCATCGAAACCCGTGCGTATGTCACCGCACTCATGGTTGTGGAGGATGACGTGTTCATTGGTCCCGGCGTCGTCACGACGAATGACCGACGCATGCTATGGCGACGTGAGGGAGCCGGGCAACGCCTCGTCGGGCCAATTCTCAGGGCGGGGGCCCGGATCGGCGGCGGCGCCGTCCTTCTGCCTGCTGTCGAAGTAGGCGCGCGGTCAGTGGTTGCAGCGGGCGCGGTTGTCACGCAAGACGTACCCGCGTTCGCCGTGGTCGCGGGAAACCCCGCCCGCATCATCCGGATGCTCTCACCTGACGATGAACCGCTTCTGGACACTGATGACTAGTTTGGAGCGCGTCGCTCCTCCGATCCGAATCGTCGCAACAGCGCAAGGCGAACAAGGTCACGCGCCGTGCTGAGAATGCTCAGCCAATGTGCACCGGTCGCACGACCATTCGTTCGCGGCACATAACGGACGGGAATCTCGACAACGTTGCCAATCCGTGTGCAGAGGCCCAAGAGTTCCGCAAAGAGGGCCGGGCTCCCCGTGCACGTCAGGGTATCCCGGCACACGGCATCACGGCGGTACATGTGGATGTAGTTTGGATTTCGCACACCTATTCCAACAAGGTGGCGAACAGCCCACTGGTTCACCAGTGATATGAATTCACGCCACGGTGAGTAGTCGCCGCGGGTCGCGGTATATCCGGCGACGGCAGCAACACCCGGCCGGACAGCGTCGAGGTAACGTCGGACGTCTCGAAGATCCATCGCAAGATCCGCGGGGATCACCATGAACCATTCACCGGAGGCAGACCCGATGGCTGTCGCAATCGCAGATCCGACCCCTCGATTTCGGGGAAGGCGGATCACCCGGATGCGATCATCGCCAATAGTGGCTGCAGCCAATTCACGGTCAGTCCCATCCGAACTTCCGTCATCGACGACAACAAGTTCCCATGCAACCCCAAGCGCCTCCAGTGCAACTCGGACTGCACTCACCGAAAAGGCGATCTGGGTGGCTTCGTTGTACGCAGGCATCCCAACGGTTAACAGGGGGCGTGACGAATCATTGCCTGTACCTGAACCCGGTGGCGCACTACGGTCACTGTTCATCGAACCCGAAGCTTTTGCCCTTGACGGTATCGTCCAGCGTTAAAAAAAAGTCACGCCCCGTCACAAGTACTACGGCACGTCTCAAGACCCTGAACGGGCGGGGAGTAACGCCAATCACTTCTCGGTGCAGGTCATCGGTCATTTTGGGACACTGTTGAGGAAATGACACAAGGGCTTCAGGAGCATTCGGGCCACAGACAAGGCGGAGGCGTCGACCTCTCGACCGATTGGCCCGGCGCATCGGTCATCGTGAAGCATCCGGGCGCCAACGAGGCACTGGAGACATCGACCCCGTTTTCCACCACCATCCCGTTTGATGCAACAGGGGCCATTCCAATCGTCGTGCAGAATGGCGACTTCGGGTGGGTCATTGGCAAGGACGCACGCGGGCGTATCGAACTGTTTGCCGTCATTTGCGTCGGAGCGTCCTGGGAACCGCTCGCACAGGTCCGAGTTGATCCTGACGAAGCACCCAATATCTTGACCGACTTTTCGGTGGGACCTGCGCTTGAACACAAGGCTCAGGTGGCATCAATCGGTTCCGAAAATGCACCAGTTCTTCACGTCCGTGCCTATGAAGAGGCTGGCAAACGGCGCGACTGGAACTCCATCTCGCAAGCGTGGTCCGACCGACATCCCACCCTTCACGTCGCAATAGATGGTGGGGAGACCATCAGCGTCGCGTACGGGCAGGATGCTCTTGTTTCCATTGGGCTGACCTTCGTTACCGGTAACCCCAACGCCCACGGAATATCAGTCACTTCGAGGCGGGCGACAGCAATCCAGGTAGGGCGACTAGCGCTCGCGATGACGCGCGGTCAACAGGACGGCACCGGAACAACGACTTCGGTTTATTTGCTAACCGAGGAGGCAGGCCAAGAGGACAGCCACGGCTCAACTACGTATGAATGGGCCATCGTTTCACAAATCTCGCTCATTGGTAACGCAGGAAACCCATTAGATCCCAACAACTACGTAGAAATCAATCAAGCCGATTCCACATCACGGCCAGGCCAGGCCGGAGATCGCTCGGCGCCACAAACTCCGCTTGACGATACGGAAGTTTCCACACATGCGCCTCGGATTGATGAAGGCGCTTTCGAGGGTCGGGTTAGTTCCCAACCCTCGGCCGAAAAGCAATCGTTGTCACCCCAATCGTTGTTCAACCGAGTTCGCGGAACAAGGGTCACTCTGGCGACGGTCGCAGCAGTTGCAGCGATGGTTATTTACGCCACGAGCCGTCTCATAAACCTCTCAGGGTTTCCAATCTACTTCCACGGGGATGAGGCGTATCAGATCGTTGCGGGACAGCGCCTCATCGCTTCCGGATTCCGTAATGAGTTGAATGTTCTTTTCCCGCTTTACTTCTCTAATGGAGGATCATGGGCGCCTTTGCTTCCGGTGTACTTCCACATCGTTTCAACATCACTTTTCGGTACGTCGGTTGAGACTGCGCGAGGTACCGCCGCCGTGTTTTCAATCTTTGGGGTCGGGGCAGCCACGCTACTCGCCCGGGATGGAATTCGCGCAAGAACGTGGTGGGCAGTTCCACTCTGGTTCACTATCGTCCCTTCCTGGTTCCTGCATAGTCGAACCACGTTTGAGACGGTCTACGCAGTCTCTGGGTTCGCGGTCTTCCTTTTGTGTTACGTCAAGTACCGCGAGGGCCATCCGGGTGCCGGTTATGGCGCGGCTCTAGCCACTGCATTCACTTTTTACACGTACACGAACGGTCAACTGATCATTGGACTTGCCGGTGTGTTTCTTGCGGTCACCGACCTGCCTTACCACTGGACGAAACGGCGCCAGCTGGTCCCGTTCCTCGCGGTAGGCGTCGTTTGCCTGGTTCCCTACATTATGTTCCAGCGGGCAGCTCCAGATGCCACTGGAGACCAACTTTGGCGAGTGTCGTCCTACTTGGTCCTGGATATCCCACTGGCAGAAAAGGTCCGTCAGTTTGCACTCCACTATTGGGGGGGGCTCGCTCCGTCTTATTGGTTCCGGCCAACCCAGCTGGACCTCGGTCGACACCTCATGATCGGGTACACCCACCTCCCACAACTTTTCGCCCCGTTCATCGTGATCGGGATTTTCGTTTCGGTAGCTCGAATTCAGGTACCCGTGTACCGGGTCCTCCTCATCGCACTGATCACGGCGCCAATCGGTGCAAGCCTGACCGACGTCGGCATTACCCGCGTCCTCGCGGTGATTGTGCCCGCGACGCTGCTTGCGGTTGTGGGACTTGAATGGTTCATTGCGTTTCCGTCTTCTGATTTCGCGGCAGGACGTATTGGGTGCCTGCGGAATCTAAATCAATGGGTCCAATTCTTGACTGCACCCGGGTTGATCGCCGGATTGGCCCGACCTGGTTGGCATGCGTTGGCCCTTTTCGGAGTGGGTGCCGTTCTCTCGGCAAGCATGATGGTCGATTCATTTTCAAATGGGCCGACATGGTTGACCGACTACGGTCTCTATGGTCAACAATGGGGCGCGGTCCAGGTATTCCGGGAAGTCGTCACGCGTGCACGAAAGACACCCCAGGACAAGTTCCTCATCTCATCGACCTGGGCAAATGGCACGGACCTGTATCTGCCATTCTTCGTGCCTTCCTTGCAATCCGAGGGCCGCGTGCTCATGGCAAACGTCCGCGATTTCCTCGGCGCAAGGCGACCACTTGACGAACACATGGTCTTCGTGATGACGGCGGACGAGGTTCAGCTGGCGCGGACCTCACGACGGTTTGGGCAAATCCTGACCGATTCGACGATGCATTACCCGGATGGTAGTGAAGCCTTCTCGTTCGTTCGGCTTGCGTATTCCGCAGACTTTGACCGCATAGTCCAGGAAGAGCGGGCCGCCCGAATTGCATTGCGCAACGGGCAGGTGGTCGTGAAGGGCCAGCGTCTTGAAGTTCGCCACACCCTCATCGACGCGGGAGCACTTGGGGATATCTTTGACGGCGATACGAGGACCCTTGGGCGGTTCAACGGTGGAAATCCTGCAATTCTCGAGTTCGCATATCCGCAACCCAAGGATACGAGCCGCCTCACAATTGTGCTCTCGGCAGGTAACTGGGATCTAGTCGTCAAGACGTACTCTGACATGGGAGCCGAAACCGTTTATCTCAAGACCGTGGAGAGCCGGGTCGATCCCACGATCGAGTTCGACCTCAATCCCGGCAAAATCGCCGCGGTTCGTCTCGAGATTCTGCAGCGGGGAGCCGGCCAGGAATCCATCGTGCACTTGCGTGACGTCATTGTTTCATGAGCAATTCCGACCCTGACCGATATGACGGGAACCAACTTGAGGGTAGTGCGTTGTCTGGTGTCACGCACGCTTGGGGGGGGCCTGTTTGCCGACTTGATGTCAACGCTGGTCCCGAAGACCTGGTGCCCGCGGGGAAAAGTTCGGGCCCGACTTGGGACACCATAGCCGTTGATGGTCCATTTGGGCAGTGGGAAGTTTCCCGAGACCACCAAGCGAGTACCTCGACACGACAGGCAGCAGAAAGCCGAAACACGCCCGTCCCGCGCGTCAGGATCGGTGGGACGCTCAATGCAAATCTTCGGCCGTCAGCAACCAATCAATTGCGTGTGCAGCGGACCATCAGGTCCCATTTCTGCTTTCAAGTCAATCTTGAACCACCTCCCGCCGAATCGATTCACTGGTCAATCGAGGGGAGCACTCAGGAGGCATTTCGTCTCATACGGGATTGGCGAATTGGTGCCGTTGATGACGCCAAAGTATCGATGGTGACGACGACGGTTGATGCCTTGGACCCCACACCGGTCGCGTTCGTGCACGATGGTGAAGGGGGCGCTCACGGGTGGTCATCCCGTTCAGGGGAAAGACGTTCCAAGACGTCTCACATTCATCACGTCGCTGTCATTCACGACACTGGCTGGATAGTTTCGCGAGATCGCGACGGTGAAGACAACGTGTGGACGTTGTCAATCTTTTTTCGCATCGACGAAGGATCAGAGGTCGCTCAACCGCCGGCCTGGCGTGCCCACGCGCTCATCAAGGTCCACGTTTTCGCGGGTTCGACCCCCAAGTCCAACAATCCGCCGGCGTCGTTCGCTTCATACATCGGCAGAAGGCCGGCCACGCTCGACGCGCCTGGCCTGGATGGTCATCCTGAATCCGACGTCGCCGTTGACGTTGCAATCGGGTGGGGTTCATCGTCTAGGACAGATCTAGCACCTCAGCACGCGGACTCGAATCTTCTTGATTTCGCTCAGAATGAGCCGACAGATGGAGTGGTCTCGGCCTCGGATCCAGAGTTGATTCTTGTCCTACGTCCCTTTGTCGCAGCGATCGCCCGCGTCGATTCCATGATCCAAAGCTCACCCATCGGTGGGCCTCGCCTTGCTTGGGCCGGGTTCTGGTTCGGAATGGTGGTCTATGCCGTAACTCGCCTTTGGCGAATTGATGTGTACCCAATCGCCTTTGACGGCGACGAAGCCGGGATAGTCGCACTTTCGCGGGATCTCCTCGACGCTCGTTTCCGCGACGGCTTCGGTATTCTGTTCCCGATCTTCTTTCCGTACCCGAACTGGAACCCGGATGTGGGTGTGTATATGCACCTCGTCACATCATCACTGTTCGGGGTATCGGTCACGGTTGCGAGGGCAACTGCAGTATTGCTGTCGGCCCCAACACCGATAGCCATTGCCCTTACTCTAAAAATCGCGCTGAGGAATCGTGCTTGGTGGCTCGCGCCACTTGTCGTCGCCGCCCTTCCGATGTGGTTTCACCTGTCCCGGTCAGCGTACGACAGTGCGACCTGGGTGGCCTTTTACGCGTGCTTCATCTGCGCGTACTTCGTGTACCGCTACGAACATCCAAGATTTGCCTGGATAATCGTACTGTTCGGCGCACTGACATTCTACTCCAATTCTATCGCTCATATTATTATTTTCGCAAGTATTATCAGTTTTATTGTGATTGATTTTGGATATCATCGTCGCCACCTGGGCCGGTGGAGAAATCCTTCCATAGGTGCAATCGTCGCGCTTCTGCCGCTTCTGATCTTTTTGACCAAGAACCCAGGCTACTTCGCATCTCGGACCAATTCCGCTCATCCCTATTGGGCATCGAACGCACCCGCAATCATCGATGTAGGGCTTCTGATGGTGCGCTCATTCCTGATCGCACTCGATCCCCGAGTCTGGTTCTCAGGGATGGAGAGAACAAAGTATGTTGATGTCACTGGCTACCACAACTACTACCCGGGGACGATGCCCCTTCTTCCCCTGTGGCTTGCGCCATTCATCATTGCCGGGATCGCATGCCTCGCCCTGCCGAGGTTTCGCGCCTACCGCTGGCAGATCTGCGCCATCCTTGCGGTGACCCTATCGCCAGCCATCGTCGCGCGCTTCGCACCCACCAGATCGCTTGGGGTCGTAGTCCCGGTGACGATCCTCGCTGTCGTTGGCTTGGATATTTTTCCGCGGGCGCTACGGCGCACACGTCTCGTAGGTGCCTTGATGGTCATCGCCGTGGCAACAACCGGGTCATACATGGTCCTCCAGGAAGCGCTCACAACACAGTCCACGAGACGGCAGGACTATGGCGGGTACGGCATCCAGTGGGGGAGCCAGTATGTGTTCAAGATGGTGAATGACCAGCTGGAATCATTCCCTGGGTCACGCGTGATGGTGACGACCGACTGGAATTGGGGCGGGCATCACTTCATCAACTTCTTCGTAAGTAAGGAGAACCGCGCCACAGGTCGCGTCTTCCTCGGCAGCCTCGACACGCTGATCCACGGACAAGAACCATGGGGCCCGGACCTATGGGCGGTGATGTCGCCGGCGCAACTGGAAGCCCTTGACGCGTACATCGCAAACCCCGGTGGAGCGACCGGAAGACCCCGCATTATTTCTGACCAGGTGACTGCGAAGGTGCTGCACCCGGACGGAACTCCGGGGTTTCTCATGGTCCGGCTACGCGAAGCCCCTGACGTTCGCGCAATGCTCGCCGCCGAACGTGAGGCGAGGAGAAAACTGAGCTTCGTCACTGTCGCGATTGACGGGCAGCGCGCCATAGTCGGCTATACAAACCTGGACGACGGGGCGATTGCGCCTGTGTTTGCCATTAGCCCAGGTGCACTGGCGAGACTCGCAGGCCCAAACCCAGCTGTGCTTGACGTTGCCTTTGGAAACCCTCGACCAGTACGGACAATCCGCCTGACAGTAGGTGCGAGCCTGTGGCGAGTAACGGCGCAGGTTTTCCCAAGAGACGGATCGGCAGAGGTCAGAAAATCGGGTGAAGGCGTACCAGACGGAGGAAACTCGGTTGTGGAGATCAATCTGGACGCACCAGCACAGGATGTCGTACGGGTGCGGCTAGAAATCAACCAGCTGAACGCATCAGATGAGGATTCGACCGTGCATCTCTACCGGGTCGAGTTCAGGTGACCCGGCCGCCACTTCGATGTCGACGTCAACACCTTGACGCCTCCCCGGGTCCTTGCTATGGTGAATGGACAGGCGAGCGATTCGTTGGTCGCGTTACGCATTTCTAGCCATTGAAAACCGAATACCGTCGCTATGACGGGGAGTAGTAGCCGTGTCGCGGTCGCTCAGAGAACCGACGGGTGGTGTGAGTCGGTGGACCAGGCCAATGCGAACTCGCCCCTGAGCCGTGACGATCAAAGCAGCGTGGCTGCCTAGTCGTCACCGGATCCCAACCGATAGAGCGGGGTCAAGTGGACATGCTTTTCATTGGTTGTTTCTGGCGTGAATGCTCAGGCAGATTTTATGAAGTGTCCGTGGACGACCTTCATTTCCATCTGCCTCGGGCCGTGTGAACGAAGGGTTTCCATGGGGTAGGCGTGTCAATTGAGGTGGTACCACGGGATCGGCTCTCGTCCTCAGGACGAAGCCGTTTTTTTGTGTCCGTCGAGGCTCCCGATCACCGGCGGATGGAACCGAGCTCACGCCATGGAGGCCGTCATGCAGCGTCTCACCGGAGCGCAGATCCTTTGCGAAAGCCTCATCAAGGAGGGTGTCGACACTATTTTCGGAATGCCCGGTGGTGCGATCATCCCTCTGTACGACACGCTATTTCAGTATCCGTTCCGACATATCTTGTGCCGTCACGAACAGGGCGCGTCCCACATGGCTGACGGCTATGCTCGGATCACCGGCAACGTTGGTGTCTGCCTTGGGACCTCTGGGCCGGGTGCAACGAACCTGGTCACTGGCATCGCGACGGCGATGATGGACTCGGTGCCAATGGTGGCAATCACCGGTCAGGTTCCTACCTACATGATCGGCAAGGACGCCTTCCAGGAAACCGATACGACTGGGATCACGATGCCTATCACCAAGCACAACTACCTGGTGATGGACGTCAAGGACCTGGCGAGGGTCATCAAGGAGGCATTTCATATTGCCCGGACCGGACGCCCCGGTCCAGTGCTGATAGACATTCCGAAGGACGTGACCACCAACACCGCCATTTACGAGTATCCGACCAAGGTAAACCTGCCCGGGTTCAAACCGAAACTGCAGGGCCATTCCAAGCAGGTCCGCCAAGCGGCGCGGATGATTGAGCAGGCCAAGAAGCCACTGATCATCGCCGGACACGGGATCATCTTGTCGGGGGCATACTCGGAACTGCGCGCATTCGCCGAGAAGACGCAGGTCCCGGTCCTCACGACCCTGCTCGGCATTTCCGGGTTCCCGGAAACGCATCCCCTCTATCTCGGTTGGCCCGGCATGCATGGGATGTACTACGCCAACATGGCCATCTCGCACACTGATTGCCTGATTGCCGTCGGGATGCGAATGGATGACCGGGTCACCGGGCGCCTGAATGCCTTTGCACCGCACGCTCAGATCATTCACATCGACATTGATCCGGCAGAACTTGGCAAAAATGTCCGGACTGCCGTTCCGATCGTGGGAGACGCCAAGAACGTCCTTGAGGCCCTTCTTGAGGAGGTCAAACCGGGTCACCATCCCGAGTGGATGCAGACCCTTTCGCAGTGGCGGATCGAACATCCGTCATTGGCCCTGCCCGCGAAGGCGGAAACCATGTCTTCCCCTTGGATCGTGCGGGAGCTCTACCACGCAACCGAGGGCAAGGCGGTGCTTGTTACCGATGTCGGACAAGCGCAAATGTGGGCCGCTCAACACTACTTCTTTGAGCGCCCGAACACCCACATCACGAGCGGTGGGCTCGGGCCGATGGGGTACGCGTTGCCGGCCGCGATCGGGGTCCAACTTGGAAAGCCGGAAGAAGAGGTCTGGTGCGTGACCGGGGACGGAGGTTTCCAGATGACTCTCGAGGAACTCTCCGTCCTCGTCGAGGAAAAACTCCCCGTCAAGATCGCATTATTCAACAACGGTTACCTGGGGATGGTTCGCCAATGGCAGCAACTCTTCTACGACCGACGGTATTCGGGCGTAAAGATGTGGAACCCGGACTTTGTCAAACTTGGCGAGGCGTACAGCATCCCAACCATTCGGGTCGCGCACGTCGACGGAGTGCGCGCTGCGTTCGAATGGGCGCGGGCGGTTGAGGGTCCGGCGATGATCGAGTTCGTGGTTGATGCCGAGGAAAACGTCTTTCCGATGGTGCCTCCTGGCGCGTCGTTGCAGGAGACCATCGAGAGTGCAGAGGATCTCGCCCCAAAGATGCAGCAGGTTGCCGTGGCGGCTGGAAGCGATCAGGGTGGGGTCTAGCCGCGTACGAGAGCCGAGATCGAGAAGAACGGAACGAATGCCATGAAGCACACGCTCGTCGCACTCGTCGAGAACCAACCTGGAGTCTTGCAACGGGTGGCAAACCTGTTTTCCCGACGTGGGTTCAACATCGAGAGCCTGACCGTTGGTCATACCGAGACAGACAAGATCAGTCGGATGACCATCGTCGTCGACGGTGCAACGACACAGGTGGAACAGGTGATCAAGCAGCTTTACAAATTGATCGATGTGATCCGCGTCAGTGATGTTTCGGAGGACCGTACGGTTGACCGTGAGCTTGCCCTGATCAAGGTCCACTGCGCGTCAGCATCCAACCGTCTGGAAATCAGCAACCTTGCGGACGTCTTCCGCGGCCGGGTGGTTGATGTCGCAACTGACGCCGTGATCGTCGAGGTGACTGGGACTGACGACAAGATAGACAGTCTTCTGGGCATGTTGCGACCGTACGGGATCAAGGAGATGGTACGGACCGGCATGATCAGCATGGTTCGCGGTGCGCAAATCACCGCACGCGGTTCAGAAGCACGAATGCTAGAAGCCGCCGGGTAGCCTGTTGGCCCCGAAGCAATTCGCCAACGGGCACACTTTGGTCCCCGGAACACACAGGACTTCCGGAAAGTCCCTGGAAGAGGAAGGACATACCAATGGCAACCATGTACTACGACGCCGATGCCGACCTCGGCCGACTTAGGGGCAAGACCGTTGCGGTTCTCGGCTTCGGCAGCCAGGGCCACGCCCACGCACTCAACCTCCACGAGAGCGGCGTTGCGGTCATCGTCGGCCTGTACGAGGGTTCTCCGTCGCGGGCCAAGGCATCCGCCGCTGGCCTGGTGGTGAAGTCGGTTGCTGAGGCAACGACCTCGTCCGACTTCATCATGTTCACCGTGCCGGATCAGATCCAGCGGGATGTCTACCTCCACGAGGTCCAGCCGCATCTTCGTGCAGGGCAGACCCTGATGTTTGCGCATGGGTTCAACGTCCATTTCAACCAGATCGTTGCCCCGAAAGACGTCGACGTGATCATGGTGGCACCCAAGAGCCCGGGTCACCGTGTCCGTGAGGTCTTCGTCGAGGGTTCCGGGGTTCCATGTCTCTTTGCCGTCCATCAGGATGCGTCCGGGCATGCCCGTGAAAACGCCCTCGCATACGCGAAGGGAATTGGCGGGACGCGAGCCGGAGTGCTGGAGACCACATTCCTTGAGGAAACCGAGACCGACCTCTTTGGTGAGCAGACCGTGTTGTGCGGTGGTGTCAGCGCATTGGTAAAGGCATCGTTCGAAACGCTGGTCGAGGCCGGCTATCAGCCCGAACTGGCGTATTTCGAGACGATGCACGAGTTGAAGCTGATCGTTGACCTTTTCTACCAAGGCGGCCTGACGTACATGCGCTATTCCGTGTCTGATACGGCTGAGTACGGCGATTACGTCACAGGTCCCCGCATCGTCACCCCGGCAGTGCGTGCGGAGATGAAGAAGATCCTCGAGGAAATTCAGGATGGGACCTTTGCCCGCAACTGGATCCTTGAAAACCAGGCCGGGCGTCCGTCATTCCTTGCCACGCGGCGGCACGAGGCAGAGCATCCGATCGAGACGGTCGGTCGCGAACTCCGCTCCAAGATGAGCTGGTTGAACTCGAAGTAGCACTAACACGCGAGAACCATCACCGAGCGGACGTCAGCGATCCAAATCGGCTATCGCAATCACCGCTTGGCGAAGTGGTCGGGAAATTCTCCAGGGAGCGACATCATGCGCCGCATTCGGATCTTCGACACCACCCTCCGCGACGGGGAACAAGCCGCTGGCGGCGCACTTACCTTCGACGAGAAGATCGAGATTGCCCGACAGCTAGAACGCCTTGGTGTCGACTGCATCGAGGCCGGGTTCCCGGCCACATCGCCCGGCGACTTCCGTGCTGTCGAAACAGTGTGTGAGCTTGTGCGCGACTGCCAAGTCGCGGCGCTGTCGGATGCAAAACTCCCGAACATTGAGACAACTGCGCGTGCGCTCATGAAGGCTGTCGCACCGCGCCTTCACACCGTGCTGTCCACAAGCGATATTCACCTGAATTACCAACTGAGAATTTCGCGGGAACAAGCCCTTGAGATGGCAGTCGCAGCGGTCAAACTTGGGCGCTCGTTCCTGCCAGAAGTCGAGTTTTCGGCCATGGATGCCGCCCGGTCCGACCGCGACTACCTTTGCCGCGTATTCGAAGCGACAATCGCTGCCGGCGCAACAGTGATCAACATCCCGGACAGTGTTGGCTACATGCAACCTGCCGAGTTCGCTGACCTCGTTCGCTATGTGATGAACCGAGTACCGAACATCGGCAACGCCGCCGTGTCTGTTCACTGCCACAACGACCTCGGACTGGCAACTGCCTTGTCACTCGCCGCCGTCAAGGAGGGTGTCGAGTGGGTCGAATGCACGATCAACGGTGTCGGCGAGCGCGCGGGAAACGCGGCGCTCGAGGAAATCGTTATGGGATTGAAGACCCGCGCCGACTTCTTCGACTGCGAGACGGGCGTGAAGACCGAACAGATCTGGCGTACGAGCCGCATGGTTGCCTCATACATGGGCTTCCCAGTGCAGCTCAATAAGTCGGTCGTCGGCGGCAACGCATTCGCGCACGCATCAGGCCTGCATCAAGATGGCATGCTCAAGGATCGCATCACCTACGAGATCATGACCCCCGACAGCATCGGGCGGACAGATTCTCGGATCGTGATATCCAAGCATTCGGGGCGCAACGCGTTCCGCGACCGACTGAAAGCCCTCGGTTACACCTTGAGTGACGATGAGTTCATGCGCGCCTTCAAGGCGTTCAAGGAAATCGCCGACAAGAAGAAGGACGTGACCGATGGCGACGTTGAAGCCGTCGTTGCAGATCAGGTCCTGGTGGCGCCGGAAACGTACCGGCTCGAGCGTGTCCAGGTAAGTTGCGGCGAACCGTCAATCCCGACGGCCACCATCTGCCTCATGCTTCCCGGCGGAGAGCTCGTGCAGGATGCAGCCACCGGAAGCGGCCCGGTCGAAGCCACGTGCAATGCAATCGAACGACTGGTCAACTTGCCGGTAAAGCTGGTGGAGTTCACCGTGCACTCGGCAACGGCAGGGACTGACGCCGTCGGTGAGGTGTCAATCAAGATTGAGTCTCCCGATGAAGGCACGTTTGTCGGTCGTGGGGCAAGCACCGATATCATCGTCGCATCTGCCCGGGCTTACGTGAACGCAATAAACAAGGTGGTTGCGGCGCAACATGACCGGGCAGCTGGCCGTGGACGGCGCGCCTCACCTTCCACTCCCATCACCATGAATGAACCAGAGGCAGCTCCGGCTCACGCATGATCAGTGCCCGTATTGACGAACGAGAAGATGCGACCATCATGACGGACCCCAAGACCCTGTTCGAGAAAATCTGGGAGGCACACCTGGTCCGGGAGGCTGCGGGCGAACCTGCGCTTCTGTACATTGACCTCCACCTCGTTCACGAGGTCACCTCACCGCAGGCATTCGAAGGGCTCAGGTTGACCGGACGCAAGGTCCGCCGACCCGATCTCACGGTTGCAACGATGGATCACAACGTTCCCACATGGGCGCGAAATCTGCCGGTAACCGATGAGATCTCCAAAAAGCAGATGGACGCTCTTGCGTCGAACTGCAAAGAGTTCAGTGTGCCACTTTACGACCTGGATTCTGACAAGCAAGGCATCGTCCACGTCATCGGGCCGGAACTTGGCCTCACCCAACCCGGAATGACTATCGTGTGCGGGGACAGCCATACGTCAACCCACGGCGCGTTTGGCGCCCTTGCCTTTGGGATCGGCACGTCTGAAGTCGAGCACGTACTGGCGACGCAAACCCTTCAGCAGGCGCGGCCCAGAACGATGGAAGTGCGCATTGACGGTCACCTGCCTGCGGGCGTGACAGCGAAGGACATCATCCTCGGGGTGATCGGGCGGATCGGCACCGCGGGTGGGACCGGGTACGTCATTGAGTACACCGGTCAGGCAATCCGAGACCTCTCAATGGAAGGCCGGATGACGGTTTGTAACATGTCGATTGAAGCCGGTGCGCGCGCCGGGATGATCGCACCCGATCAGAAGACGTTTGACTACGTCGCAGGACGGCCACATGCGCCGACTGGCAAGGATTTCGAGCGGGCGGTTGGCGAGTGGCGACGCCTCCCTACCGACGAAGGTGCGACGTACGACCGTGTCGAGGTCTTCAACGGCCCTGACCTCACCCCGTTCGTGACGTGGGGCACGAACCCGGGAATGGTTGCGCCAATCTCCGGCCGCGTGCCCGACCCCAGTTCCGCCCATGACGAAGGTGAGCGGCGGGCAACCGAACGGGCGCTTGAGTACATGGGATTGACACCCGGAACGCTTATTGCGGACATTCCGATCGATCGGGTTTTCCTTGGGTCCTGCACCAACGGACGCATCGAGGACCTCCGAGCCGCAGCTCAAGTGATCCGAGGCAGGAAAGTCAATCCACGCGTCTACGCGATGGTCGTGCCCGGTTCCATGCAAGTGAAGGTTCAGGCGGAAGCGGAAGGCCTCCACGAAATCTTCATCGCCGCCGGGTTCGATTGGCGTACAGCCGGATGCAGCATGTGTCTGGGGATGAACCCTGACATCCTGAAGCCGGGTGAGCGGTGCGCGTCAACAAGTAACCGGAACTTCGAAGGACGACAGGGCAAGGGTGGCCGCACCCATCTGGTAAGCCCGCAAATGGCCGCCGCGGCGGCCATTGCCGGGCACTTTGTCGACATCCGCACTTGGGCGCCAACCGCCTGACCAAACGCTTCGCCGGGAACACAAGGAAAACGTGCTCATGCAGCCTTTCACCACATTGTCCGGAGTGGCGGCGCCACTCGACCGGGTGAACGTCGATACTGACCAGATCATTCCCAAGCAGTTCCTGAAGCGCATTGAACGCACCGGCTTCGGTCCGTTCTGTTTTTTCGATTGGCGGTACAAGGATGACGGGTCCCTTAACCCGGACTTTGAACTCAACCAACCGGAATATCAGGGTGCCTCCATCCTCGTTGCGGGGCGGAATTTCGGCTGTGGCTCGTCCCGGGAACATGCTCCCTGGGCACTAGAGGACATGGGCATCCGGGCAGTGCTCGCCCCAAGCTTTGCTGACATCTTCTTCAACAATTGTTTCAAGAACGGGATGTTGCCGGTTGTGCTTCCGGAACCCGTGATTGAAGAATTGCTAGCTCGTGCGAAGGAACGTCCGGGATACGCTTTGACAATTGACCTTGAAAACCAGCTTGTTTCAGATCAGGAAGGCGTGATTGCCTCGTTCGGTGTCGATTCCTTTCGCAAGGATTGCCTGATCAGGGGACTCGACGACATTGGTTTGACGATGCAACACGAGCCCGACATCACCCGGTTCGAGCGCAGCCGCGATGCCAATCTTCCCACGACACCTGTCCTGGCCTGACACGGACCATCTTCCCTTCGGCGAGGAGTTCATTGACCATGGGTGCACCAACCTCGGCCTCCGGCCACGTGCCACACATTGCGGTCCTCGCCGGAGATGGCATCGGCACTGAAGTGGTTGAAGTCGGTCTCCGTGTGCTTCAAACGGCAGCCGAGGCGTACGGATGGAATTTCTCGGCAGATCACGCGCTGATCGGCGGTGCGGCCATCGATGCGACTGGATCGGCACTTCCCGATGCGACACTGCACCTCGCGTCCCGTGCCGATGCGGTGTATTTCGGCGCTGTTGGGGGCCCAAAGTGGGATAACCCCCTTGCCAAGGTCAGACCTGAGCAAGGGATCCTAGGCCTGCGCAAGGCGCTTGACCTGTACGCAAACCTCCGGCCGGTCAAGCTTTCCCCTTCGCTTCTCAGTCACTCGGTTCTCAAGGAAGACATCGTCCGCGGAACCGACATGATCGTCGTACGCGAGTTGACCGGCGGGCTCTACTTCGGGAAGCCAAGCCGCCGGTGGCAAAGCCCGACGGGGTGGCGCGCGGTCGATACGCTTGCGTATAGCGAGCAGGAAATCGAGAGGGTACTTCGTACGAGTTTTGACCTGGCACGGCTCCGTCGCAAGAAAGTGACGTCGGTGGACAAGGCGAATGTCCTTACCACTGGTCGGTTTTGGCGGGAAATCGCGAACCGGGTCGCGGTCGATTATCCGGATGTCACCCTTGAGCACATCCTTGTGGATTCCGCTGCAATGTACCTCATTCGGAGGCCCGCGTCATTCGATGTCGTGGTAACTGAGAACATGTTTGGTGACATCCTCACCGATGAGGCGTCGGTCCTCGCAGGTTCGATGGGCATGCTTCCCTCCGCTTCGCTTGGATCCCAAAGGAATTCCTTGGGTGGAGTTCAAGGCCTGTACGAACCAATCCACGGAACAGCGCTGTACACACCTGAGGTTGTTGGCACCGGGCGGGCCAATCCGATCGCAGCAATCCTGTCGGCGGCCCTCATGCTTCGGTATTCCCTTGCATTGCCAGCGGTGGCCGACGCAATCGAGCACGCCGTTGAAACTATCCTTGAAGCTGGGTTCCGAACATCAGACATTGCGGGTCCCGGCACCGAGATTGTTGTTACCGACCGGATGGGCGAGTTGATTGCGGCCGAGATAGCCCGGGCGGCGTCATCAACACAGAAGGCACGAATTACTGCGCCGACCGTGGCGTAGGCAGCGAAAAACCCGTTCCCGCCACGCGTCGGCAATCTGCACTTCGCACCGTGGACACCCTTGTCGACGGGATCTGGCGTGCGAACGCTATTGACGTAGACGTCCGGGACCGAATTCGCCGCCTCGTCGGGAATGGCCCGGATCAGGACGGGTGCAAACCCGAAGCATCGAGGGCTCAACATGTCCGAACCACGCCGGCTGATCGATCTCTATGACACGACACTGCGTGACGGTGTCCAACGCGAGGGCCTGAACCTTTCGCTCGACGACAAGCTAAAGATTGCCCAGCGCCTCGACCGCCTTGGTGTTGCCTACATCGAAGGCGGATACCCTGGGTCTAACCCACGCGACAAGGAGTTCTTCGTCCGTGCAAGGGAAATGACCTGGAAGCACGCAACCATTGTTGCGTTCGGGTCGAGCCGCTACAAGGGCAACCGGGCTGAGGACGATCCAAATCTTCGCGTCCTCGCGGATGCAGGCACTTCGGTCGTGACCATCGTCTGCAAGAACAATGCCGTGCAAGTCCGCGATGTCCTCGGGGTGTCCCTTGATGAGAACCTGGCGATGATCAGGGACTCGGTGGGTTTCCTGCGCGAGAAAGGGAAACGGGTGTTCTATGACGCCGAACACTTCTTCGACGGATGGAAGCACGATGAACCATACGCAATCGCGTGCCTTGAGGCTGCAGCTTCGGCCGGAGCCGAGGCGCTTGTGCTTTGCGACACCAATGGCGGAACCTTACCGGCTGATATCGAGCGGATTGTAAGGCAGGTTCGGGGTTCATTCGGACCCGAAATAGCGATCGGGATTCACACCCATAACGACTGTGAACTCGCCGTCGCCGGAGCAATTGCCGCCTTTGGCGTCGGCGCTACGCATGTGCAGGGCACAATCAATGGGTACGGCGAGAGGTGTGGCAACGCCAACCTGTGCGCGATCATTCCTACGCTCAAGCTGAAACTTGGGATCGATTGCATTACCGATGAGCAACTTGCGAGCCTGACCGAAACGGCGCGGTTCGTAGCTGCGGTGTGCAATCTGAACCCGGATCCCCACGCGGCCTTCGTCGGCGCAAGTGCATTTGCGCACAAGGCTGGCTATCACGCGGATGCAATGCGCAAGGACCCCATGAGTTACCAGCACATTGCGCCAGATGCCGTAGGCAACGTAAGCCGGATCCTGATATCCGAACTTTCCGGGAAGGCCGCGGTGGTTACGCGGGCCGAGGCACTTGGCGTGGACATCTCCTCACCCGACCGCGCAAGGAAGGTTGTCGCCCAAGTCAAGGAACTCGAGCGGAAGGGGTTTCAGTTCGAGGGGGCGGAAGCATCATTCGAACTAATGGCACGGCGCACCCACGACGATTACCGCGCCCCTTTCGAGCTCGTCGACTTCCTCGCGATGGTCGAGTCCCGGGATGGGCGCGACATGCTCGCGGAGGCAATGGTGAAACTCCGGATTGACGGTGTGGTGATACATACCGCCGGAGAGGGTAACGGCCCCGTCAACGCACTTGACCAAGCGATGCGGAAGGCACTTGTCGGTCGCTATCCCCATGTGGAGTCGATCCGTCTCACTGATTACAAGGTCCGTGTGATCGACGAAGGATCTGGAACCGCCGCCCAGACCCGCGTCACCATCGATTCCGCTGACGACGGAGCGACCTGGACAACGGTAGGTTCGTCAACCAACATCATTGAGGCCAGCTGGTTTGCATTGGCAGACTCGCTCGAGTTTGGCCTTACACGATTAGCAAGCGAGTGATACGGCCTGGGCGGAGACGGCGTATCGCCATCTCCGCCCAGTGCACTGACAGGTGAGCAACGAGACCCTCGTTTGCGCAGGGTGCGGCCTTACTGGGGTTCCATTGGTGGAGTGTTGGGTTCAATACCCAGGGAGAGCAGCACCTCGGAAACAAACCGGCCTTCCGGTCTCGCCCCGAGGATTTCACCACCCTTGTTCACCACGGTTTTCGGGACCGCTTGAACCGCGAACTGGGCAGAGTACGACGGAAACTCGTTCGCACTGATCACGTCCGCGCGCACATTGGTATTCGCCATTGCGATCTGGTGCGCCAAACTGGCCACCCCGGGGCAATGAGGTCAGGTAGGCGTCACGAACACCTGGAGATGGACCGGTTCGATAATCGCGTCAAGAAGACCAACTGACGCCGGGGACAGACGCGTCTCCTGCCGGGAAGCATTCACTACGGTGTCAAGCAAGGTCATGAATTCGTAGCCGGAAGGCAGTCCGAAAAACCTGACGCGCCCACGTTCCTCGGCCGCTTGAGAACCGGTCGCTCCTTCGGTCTCCCCTGACTGAACGACGATCGCCGGAAAGCGTTCGACACCGTGCAAGGATGCACGAGCCGGGTCTTCACGTGGGTTCACAACCTCGACATGGATACGGTCTGAAAGTTCCGCAACCTCGCGCAGCAAAGCCTCCGTCTGGCGTCCGTTGTCGGTTTCCGCACGGCCGGGGACGAAAAGTCCCGTCGTCGGCTGAATGAAGGTCAAGAGCCGAACATCGCCGACGAGTTCTTCATCGAAGCGCTGTTTCACGCGCGCGGCCACGGCCGGTTTAAGAAATGCCATGTATGCCCACCCTCCTCATTCGCAAGGCAGAAGCGCAAGGACTCGAACTGTCACGCCCGATGTTACCCCCGCTGCCAATAACTCAACATACCACGGCGACATGTCCCGCCTGGTCGTACTGCCCTGTCCTCCAGATGGGCAGGGCACCCTGTGCTAGACTTCTCGGTGCCCATGACGCATGAACGGGGTTAGAGAGTCTTGTGAAAGTCACGACTGAGAAGCCCGAACCCGGAGTCGCAACGCTCACCGTCGAGTTGCCTCCGGAAGATTTCACCACGGCGGTGGACAAGGCACTGACGAGGATTGCTGGACGGACATCCGTTCCTGGCTTTCGGCGGGGCAAGGCGCCTCGAAACCTCGTTCGGCGTCAAGTCGGTGAATCTGCCGTGAACGAGGAGGCGGTTAACCGCCTCATTCCGGAAAGCTACGACAAGGCGATTGAAGAACTCGGACTTTCTCCCATTGAGAGGCCCAAGCTTTCCCTGGTCCAGGCAGACCCCGGCGAGCCGTTGGTCTTCACTGCAACCGTTGCACTTCGGCCCGAAGTCACCCTTGGCGAGTACTCGAATGTCCAGATCGAACCTGAGGTCATCGACATCTCCGACGAAGCGGTGGAACGGGTGATTTCCCAATTGCGCGAGAGCCGCGCAACGTGGGAATCAAAGGATGGAACCGTCGGGGCTGATGACATGGTCATCGCGGACATCGTGATGGATCTTGAGAACGATCCCACCTCTGAGAACCGTCGCACCGAGCGCAAGGGCAGCGAAATCATCATTGGCAAGAACGGTTTCCCGCCCGGCTTCGACTCCGGTGTCGATGGCATGGCCGTCGGGGACACGCGGAAGTTTGCCGTGATCTGGCCCGCCGTGCCTCGAACTGGTGAGGATGGGGAGACCGAGGTCGCACCCCGTGAGGCACTGTTCACCGTCACGATCCACGAGTTGCGGCATCAAGCCCTCCCGGTCGTTGACGACGAGTTCGTGAAGTCGGTGAGTGAGGGCCAGTTCGAGACACTCGAGGACCTCCTTACGGATATCCGTGCCCGCCTCACCGTTGAGTCAATCCGGAACGCACGGAGCCGGACCGAAAACAAGGTTGTCGATGCAGCAATCGCCGGTGCCACGTTCGAGATCCCCGCACGGCTCATCGAACTCGAGGCCCACTATCTCGAAGATGAAGAGCGCGAGTCGTTTGCCAGACGTCGCATGACTGTCGAACGGTATCTTCAGTTGACGGGACAGACTCAGGAAAGCTGGCACGCGCAGCTGCATGAGGCGGCCGAGCGACAGATCAAGGCCCGAACCCTGCTTGATTCAATCGTCGAACGGGAAGGCCTTGTGGTTGACACGAGCGAAATCGACCGGGAAGTAACCGAAACCGTCGCGAGTTATCCAACCGACGGTTCACGTGTCCGCAAAGAGCTCAACAGTGCCGATTCGCGCCGACGCATCAGCACGAGCATCCTGCGTCACAAGGCGATAGAGAAACTGGTAGGTTATGTAGGTGGGTATCCCGTTCCGACGACCCTGACTAGTTCCGAACTCAGGGACGGTCAAGGCCTTTCGGAAGCTGAAGAGACACCCTCGGAATAGAACACTGTTTCCCACATGTCATCAGGGGTTGCGTTTTGAACGTGGCTTTAGGCATGAGAGCAACGGGTGTGTAGGAGACAAGCGTTCATGGCCATCATTCCTTACGTGATCGAGACCACGCCGCGCGGCGAGCGCGGCATGGACATCTATTCACGGTTGCTCCGGGATCGCATCGTCTTCGTCGGGACGCCAATCGACGAGCAGATTGCCAACCTACTGGTCGCGCAATTGCTCCTTCTCAAGTCCGAGGATGCCGACAAAGACATTCAGATATACATCAATTCGCCAGGAGGCAGCATCTATGCCGGCTTGGCGATTTACGATACGATGCAATACATCACGAGTTCTGGCAAGTGCAAGATCTCAACGATGTGTTACGGCATGGCGATGAGCTTTGGCACTGTGCTCCTTGCTGGCGGGACGAAGGGAATGCGTTACTCGCTACCCAACTCCACCATTCACATGCATCAGCCTTGGGCGCAGGGCAGCCGCGGTGGCCAGGCGAGCGATATCGAGATCGAGGCACGCGAGATCTTGCGCCTCCGCAGCCGCCTCAATGACATCCTGTCCGTTCACACCGGCCAGCCTTTGGAACGCATTCAGCGCGATACAGACCGTGACTACTTCATGACCGCTGATCAGGCTGTGCAATACGGGATCATTGATGGCGTGATTGCGAGCAACGCGGTTGAGCTTCCGAAGGCGGCGGACGAAACATCAGCCGCCTGACGGTCGGTTCGAGACCGAATATCATGGCCTCCGGAGTGTTCTGAGGGTCAATGATTCTGGTGGTGCGTGGCAGGTCCGTTGCACACATCCAAGACATTGGCCAGGACGGAACCGGGCATTTTGAACCGCACTATCCCCGGTCGGAACGCGTGGCGGGGTCGGCAAGAATGAGGAACATAAGGATCGGGAATGGCGAGCCAACGGAACGGTCGACTGCAATACCGTTGCTCATTCTGCGGTAAAACGCAGGAACAGGTTCGTCGTCTCATTGCCGGTCCCGGTGGTGTCTACATTTGCGACGAGTGCATCGAACTCTGTCGCGAGATCATTGAGGAAGAGTCCGCTCACCCTGAAGCAAAGGCGGGGGCTGCAGCGTCAAGGGTGCCCACTCCCAAGCGGATTTATGAACTTCTCAATCAGTACGTGATCGGACAGGACCGGGCCAAAAAGGTATTGTCCGTCGCGGTCTACAACCATTACAAGCGCATTGGTGCGAACGTGCAACTTGACGATGTTGAGTTGCAGAAGAGCAACATCCTGCTTGTCGGACCCACTGGGTCTGGCAAGACGTTGATGGCCCAGACGCTAGCCCGCATCCTCGATGTTCCGTTCTGCATTGCCGACGCTACCGCCCTCACAGAGGCCGGCTACGTTGGTGAAGACGTTGAAAACATTCTTCTCCGGCTAATCCAGGCCGCCGACTTCGATGTCGCGCGTGCGGAACGCGGGATTGTCTACATCGACGAGATCGACAAGATTGCTCGCAAGTCAGACAACCCTTCCATCACGCGAGATGTTTCGGGTGAAGGTGTGCAACAGGCGCTACTGAAGATCATCGAAGGTACGGTGGCCAATGTCCCGCCCCAAGGCGGAAGGAAGCATCCGCATCAGGACTTCATTCAGATAAACACCCAGAACATCCTGTTCATCTGCGGTGGTGCATTCGAAGGGTTGGACCGGATAATCGGTTCGCGCGTCGGATCGTCGCGCGCAATCGGTTTCAAGTCCTCCCAGGCTCAGAATGCCGATACTGGCGAGGGTTCGCTGTTCCGCCACATCATGACGGATGACCTCCTCAAGTTCGGGTTAATCCCGGAGTTCGTGGGTCGGTTGCCAGTGTCCGTCTCGCTCAAGTCGCTCGTACATGCCGATTTGATCCGCATCCTCACGGAACCGAAGAACGCCATTATCAAGCAGTATCAGAAGTTCTTCTCAATCGACAAGGTTGACCTTATTTTCACACCGGAAGCTCTCGAGGGTGCCGCGGATCTGGCACTCAAGCAGCGTACCGGTGCCAGAGGACTTCGCACGATCATCGAGGAAGTTCTGCTTGATGTGATGTATGAGGTCCCGTCACGGGGAGACATCAAGCGGATTACGGTCACCGCGGACACAATTGCTGGTCTTCAGGAGCCCGAGTTGGAATTCCGTTCAGAATCCCCGCCGGTGCTTACTGAAAAGTCAGCGTGATTGTCGTCAGGAGTCGAGGCACACGCCGGTACCGGTCGTGACGCGTACCCATCTCCCTGAACGTACGCCGGGCGCGGTCAGGGCACTGCGAGCATTCTGTCAAGCGCAATCCGGGCCCATTGGGCGACCGTCTCGTCGACTTGAACTCGATTGACCACATTGCCTGAAACAAGGTTGTCGAGCGCCCAGGCAAGATACGCCGGGTGGACGCGGTACATGGTGCTACAGGGGCACACCACAGGGTCCAGGCAGACGACGCGCTTGCCCGGCAATTCGGACTGAAGCCGGTTCACCAGGTGAATTTCCGTGCCGACTGCCCATGACGTCCCATTGGGAGCCTCCGTAACCACCTTGATGATGTATTCCGTCGAGCCAACGTGATCGGCACGGTCCACAACCTCCCGTGGGCATTCGGGATGAACAATGATCTTGACGTCCGGGTCTGATGAGCGCGCAGCTGTGATCTGCTCGGGACGGAAGCGACCATGAACTGAGCAGTGGCCTCGCCAAAGGATGACCCGAGAACGTTCCAGTGCCTCAGGTTTCTGACCTCCGAGGTAGGCGCCAGGCGTCCATAAAGCCATTTCCTCAATGGGGATGCCCATTGCAAGCGCCGTGTTCCGGCCAAGATGCTGATCAGGGAAGAAAAGCACACGACGCCCACGCTCGAACGCCCAGTTCAGCACCGAGCGAGCGTTGGAACTCGTGCACACAATCCCACCATGGTGTCCGCAGAACGCCTTGAGGGCAGCCGCCGAGTTCATGTATGTCACGGGAATGATCCCGTGGTCGTCGCCAAGTTCCGACGTCAGTTGGTCCCAACACGCCAATACGTCGTCAGTGGAAGCCATGTCCGCCATCGAGCACCCCGCCGACAGGTTTGGCAGGATGACCTGCTGGTTCGCACCCGAGAGGATGTCGGCACTCTCCGCCATGAAATGCACGCCGCAAAACACAAGGTGTGAAGCCGTGGGCCTCGCCGCCGCCAGTTGGGACAACTTGAAGCTGTCACCCCGGGCGTCGGCAAACTTGATGATCTCATCGCGTTGGTAGTGATGACCGAGTATGAATAAGCGGTCACCCAGAACTGATTTCGCGCGATAGATGCGGGTGTCAAGTTCTTCGGGTGACATATGGATGTATTCAGGGGGAAGTGGCGCTTGCACTGTCGAAATTGCTTGACCAGCTGCCCGGAGACGTTCCGTGAAAAGGTCGGCATAGCTGTATTCGTAGCCACACGCCTCGTCGCCGGCGGCGACAATCGGGCTTGACCCCCCCTTGGGAGAGCCGGCAACGAGCACACCAGTTGGGATGGCGACGGTGACGGGGTCCGCTGACATTCGCGTAGGCGTCCTTCTGAGTAGCCTTTGATTTTGTGAAAATTTTCACAAAGTACTGTATCCTCTATGTTAGCAGGCGTGCGGGCTCGATGTATCAAAGTTTGACGACCGGACTGACTGAAGGAGGCCCGTTGGGGTATCGTGCGAACGTGCGGTCACCTCGATACCGTGAAATTTCTTCAATAGAGAAGGCGCCACATGTCCGACGTGAAGCAGGCATTCCGCGAGGTGATGAGCCGGTGGGCGACCGGTGTGACAGTCGTTGGCGCGGGACACGATGGCCGCTACGTGGGCCTCGTGGCGAGTTCGTTTACGTCAGTCTCGGCCGATCCGCCAACCATCCTGGTCTGTGTCGATCAGCGGTCCAGGTCACTCGGTGCCATCGAGGCTTCAGGCGCGTTTAGCGTGAACGTCCTCACGCAGGATCAGCAACGGACCTTCAGGGTCTTTGCTGGCATGGAGGGATCAATAGAGGACAAGTTCGCCGCTTCGGGCGAGCGCGTAGAACCAGGCAAAACAGGCTCGCCACTGATTCGAAACAGCCTCGCGTGGCTCGATTGCCGGGTGGTCGCAAAACACCCCGGCGGGACGACACACGTGATCCTGATCGGTGAAGTTGTCGAGTGTGGCACCGATCTTGCGTCATCCCCCAACCCGCTTCTCTATTTTTCCCGCGCGACGCATCGCCTCGCTACGGATTGACAGAGCATCGGTCATTGAAACCGACTAGGCAAGCGCAGCCAACCGGCGAAGGACCGCCAGGTTCTCGGCATCTGGTCCCTCGCCACTCATTCCCGGCACTTCCATGATCCACGGAATGTCTCGCAGTCGGGGATGGGCAAGCATTCGTGCAAAAGCAGCCTCACCAATCTCCCCCATTCCGATGTTCTCATGGCGGTCTTTCTGGGACCCAAGTGGCACCTTGGAATCGTTCGCGTGGATCGCGACGATTCTGGTAGTTGCCAGGTGCCGGTCCAGGTCCGCAATCGTCGCGATGAGCCCATCTTCAGAGGCGAGGTCATAGCCGCTGCCAAACAAATGCGCGGTGTCCAGACAGAGTGCGAGGGATGGGTGTGTACCGGCTTGGGTGATGATTGCGGCAAGTTCGGCGAAAGTCCGGCCGATCGTCTTTCCAGCACCGGCACACGTCTCAAGCGCAATCAGTGGTCGACCCTCTAGTGAATCAGTGCGTTCGAGTGCGTCCCGCAGTGCCAGCGCACATCGGGACACGGCCTCATCAACGCCAAGCGTCACGCCGGACCCAGGATGGATAACCACTGCCGTAGCGCCGATGATTGCGCCGACTTCAAGGTGGTCAACGAGTGCATTGATGGATTTCTCATGAAGGGCGTCATCCGGCGAAGCAAAGTTCATCAGATAAATCCCATGAGTGACGACTGGCGCCAGATCAAGGTCGATACACCCCTGGCGAAATTTCGAGATGACCGTGTCCTTTGGTCGACTTGCCCGCCATGACGTTGGATTGTGCGACCACACCTGAATCGGACCGCCGGGGGCACCATCGACCCCTAGTCCAATGCGACGCGCACTGTCAATCGCTCCGCTTATGCCACCGTTAAGGTGCGCGCCGAGGCGCGGTCCCCCGCCAATAGTTGCCTGCATTGCGTACACTCACCTCGGGTTCGGGACCGGTTTCATCCCCCGAACCCACGAATACTGAACGAGTGAGCTAGGGAGACGGGCCATGCCAGGTGGCGGAAGTGAACCGTTTGTTCGTGTGGATGTTGCTCGCGCGAAGCAACTTATGGCCGAAGGCGTTCACATCATTGACGTCCGTGAGGCACGGGAAATCGCCCAGGATGGCAAGATTGCCGGGTCGCGGCTTGTGCCACTGAATACCTTCCTTGCAAACCCCACCACCCACCTTGATGGCGACAGCATCTTGTTCTATTGCAAGGCAGGCGTTCGAAGCGCGATTGCGTGCGAAATGGCGGCGGCGGTCGGGATGAAGACCCTCTACAACCTTGAGGGTGGCGTCGACGTGTGGCGCAAGTCAGGCAACCACGTCGAGTACGCCTAGTAACGGTGGCAGTGGGCAACCTCTGAGCTGTGCTGCTTCGCTTGCTGATGTTCACGAAACTGATCTGATGTCTTCGCAATCCATCCGCCTCCGCGTATCGGTAATCGGCCTTGGCCTGATCGGTGCGTCAGCGGCCGCGGCGTGGAAACAGGCCGGTCACTTCGTCGTCGGATGGGGGCCTCGCAGCGCAACGCGCGACGCTGCCCGCGCCAGAGGATTGGTCGACACGGCACCCGACACCCTCGCCGAGGCGGTTGCCAATGCGGACGTTGTAGTCCTCGCACCGCCTGTCTTGGCCATAAGGCAACTAATCCGTGACATTGCCCCCCACTTGTCAACGGGGACCGTGGTCACTGACGTAGCGTCCACGAAGGCGTCGGTCGAGGAGTGGGCGCGGGACATTCTGCCCCCAAACGTGGAGTGGGTCGGAGGTCACCCGATGGCCGGGCGAGAGACCGCCGGCCTCGAGCACGCCGATACTGCCCTCTTCCGCAATCGCGTATGGGTCGTGGTTCCGTCAATCAGTGCGAGTGCGGCGTCCGTAGATCGCGTTGTCCGCTTGGCCACTGATGCCGGGTCGAAGGTAATCACCATGAAGGCCGATGAGCACGACATGGCGGTAGCGAAAGTAAGCCATGTGCCGTTCATGGTCTCAACCGCGCTGTCTGACGCGGTCTTCGGGAACGCCCGATTTGCGGACTGGGCCCCAGTCGCGGCAACCGGTTTGCGCGACATCACTCGACTTGCCAGCGGCGACGCCACGATGCACAGGGACATCTGCGTGACAAACCGCGACAACATCGCGAAGGGCCTCGAAGAGGTATCAGCTGTTCTGGCCGACCTTGCAAGACAGGTCCGTGAACTGCCCAACCCGGCAACGGCCCTTGGCACCAGAGAACTCGACGTTCTCGGCCAAACGTTCCGCCGCATCAAGCACGACCGGGATGGGTGGCTTCCGAACGCGAAGTGATCAACCACCAGCGCGGGAACATCACAGCTCTAATCGCGATGGATCCGGAACTGGAACCGGCGTCTGTAACCGGTTTTTTGGATCATTCCTCGGGCAGACCCGTTCCAGATCGGACGACATGCGTACGCAACGATCGACACCTGTGAGCGACGGTCGGACACCCCGGCCATCGCCTCGGAGCCGGCCGGTGGGACGCGGTTCTTCAACACCGTCTCGACCACCCGCAGAACACCTACCTGGCATTCCGGCGGTTGCCAAATCCGGCGCGTCTGGATCCTGCGGACGGTGCGCAACAAGACTTGCCGAAGACACGCTCGTAACGCAAGACGACCGAGGCAATCCGATCTGCCTCCTGTGCGGGGATCTTGCCAACCTCACTGTGGTGCCGTCAGGCGATGTCGCACTGACACGCCGTGCCCAGTCACAATCAAGCCGCGTGGGCGTCCTGATCGGATGGTCGCCACGGTCCAAGCGATGGGAACGTCGCGGCACACTTGTGGAACCCTGGGCACTAGTGTCAGCCAAAGCGCAGTGCGAGGCTGATAGCGCCAAACGCATCGTTGCGCGCCAGCGTGCGGCGCAGCGGCGAGTAATTGAGGATCGTGAGTACCACGCGAAGTTCCGCGCCGCCGTCCTCCTGCTCTATCCAGGGTGTCCACGGGCGGAAGCAACCGATATCGCCGCTCATGCATGCGAAAAGTACAGCGGACGCGTGGGACGCACTGCCGATGCGAAGGATCTCGAGGACGAAGCCGTCCGCCTGGCGGTCATCGCACACGTCAGGCATCTCCACACGAATTACGACACCGTCATCGACTCAAACCGCGACAAGCGCAAATCGCGGAGCATCGTGCGAGGGTCAACCCAGGAGGTTCTCGACGCCTGGGCTACGGGGAGAGATGCCCCCACGACCGAGTGAAGCATGCCACCACTGGTACCATCTCCAGATAACCTTATACGGATGCCTTGATGGGAACACATTCACGCGTTCTCGGCGATCGCAGAGACGGGCCACCATGGTGCAAGTGCCCGACCCCGAAGCGTGGATACCACCCCTGAGCCTTCGCAAGAACCGGGCAGGTCAATCCGCCCGCTAAAGCGCGAACCGCGACGCCACGGTTACTTGGCGAACGAGGGTGGCAACGCCATTGCGTCGTCTTGGCCAGATTGGCTCCGGGCCGTCGGAACAAGGCCGGTGCCACCAAACCCGGGTGGAACCACGCGTTCGCCGATGCTCTCGTTACCTGCGAAACGCGGGGAACCGATCAAGGTCGTGCGCGTCCTGGGGCAGTGACCCTGCCGGCCTCCCGAAGCGACGTTTGCTTCAGTGCTCCGGCATCCAGTTGAAGGTTCCACGCCAAGACCGGTGTGGTTGGAGCAAGCAATGGCAACGACGCCACATACCCATGATCAGACTGCCGTCGAGATTTCGACCCGACGTCACTCAGCAGCGCACGTGATGGCCGAAGCAGTTCTAGAACTCTTTCCCGGAGCACGCCTGGGCATCGGTCCGGCGATCGAGGACGGCTTCTACTACGACTTCGATCTACCCCGGACGCTTACCCCTGATGACCTCATCGCCATCGAGGCGCGCATGGTGGAGATCATTGCCCGGAACGAGCCGTTTGGTCGCCGGACACTCGGACGAGAAGCGGCACTGAGCCACTTTCGGGACCAAAGCCAGTCCTTCAAGGTGGAACTCATCGAAGCGCTCACGTCAGACGTCGTTTTGGGCGCCCGTGACACGCTGGCTGAAAGTTCGGATGCGGCTGCATTAGCTGGCTCCGAAGTCAGCTTGTTCCGACAGGGGGGATTCGAGGATCTCTGCGCGGGTCCACACGTCGCCAGGACCGGTGATATCGGTGTGATCAAGTTGCTGCGTGTTGCTGGCGCATATTGGCGCGGCGATGAACACCGACCCCAACTGCAGCGCATATATGGCACCGCGTGGCCGACACAGGCGGACCTGGACGCATACCTCTGGCGCCAGGAAGAGGCCCGGAAGCGGGACCACCGACGTTTGGGGATAGACCTCGGCCTTTTCCAGTTCAGCGATCAAATCGGTGCCGGTCTCCCCATCTGGGGTGAGGATGGTGCCCTGCTTCGGTCCGTTGTCGAGGATTTCTGGAAAGTGGAACATCGCACCGCGGGGTACCAGTACGTGTACTCGCCGGCTATCGGACTGACCGACTTGTGGAATACCTCGGGACATCTGTCATTTTATCGCGAGAACATGTACGCGCCGATCGTGATGGATGAACAGCAATTCATGCTCAAACCAATGAATTGCCCATTCCATCTGCAAGTATTCAATCGGCGCACACGGTCGTATCGTGAACTGCCTATCAGGTACAACGAGCTCGGGACCGTCTACCGGTACGAACCTGCGGGAACCCTGCACGGGCTCCTCCGGACGCGAGGGTTTACTCAGGACGACTCCCATATCTTCTGCCGTCCGGACCAATTGGATGCCGAGGTGAATGGTGTGCTGGACCTGGGCTTGAAACTCTGGAAGACCTTTGGATTCCATGATTATCATATTGAACTCGCCGTCCGTGACCCCGCAAACACTAGCAAGTACCTCGGCGATGACGAGCGTTGGATCCAGGCTGAAGCCGTTCTCGAACGCGCCCTCAAGGCACATCATCTGCAATACGTTCGAGCGGAGGGTGAGGCCGTCTTCTATGGCCCCAAGATTGACCTGAAGCTTGTTGACGCACTTGGACGGAGGTGGCAGTGCACCACCATCCAGGTTGACTTCAACTTGCCCGAACGCTTCGACCTTTCCTACATTGGTGAGGATGGGGCGCATCACCGTCCATTCATGGTCCACCGCGCGCTCCTGGGTTCGCTCGAACGCTTCATTGGCGTTCTGATTGAGAACTACGGCGGAGCATTCCCGACGTGGCTAGCGCCCACACAGGCAATCGTGTTGCCAGTCGCAGACCGTCACAACGACTATGCGGAGAGCGTCGAACGGGCCCTTACGGACCGAGGTGTCCGGGCATCAAGTGACGTGCGTTCGGAGCGGGTGAACGCAAAGATCCGGGATGCGCAGTTGCGAAAGATCCCGTACATGCTCGTTGTTGGTGATCGGGAAGCAGAGGCCGGCACGGCATCGGTTCGCCTGAGGAGTGGCGACAACCTTGGTGCCATTGCCCTGGCAGACGTTGTCACCCGCATCGTTGACGAGGTCGACGCCAAGGCCTGATCCACCGCTTTTCTCAGGCGAACCGAGGTGCCTCGTTGACCAACTGAGGCACCTCGGACTTTGCCACTGGTTCGGTTGACACTGCGGTATCTGGCGTCGAACTTTGGTGCCAGATTGCGGGTCTCCAACCACGATGGGACCTAGATGAACCTGCTACCCAGTCCGCAGGTAGGTCATCAATGTGGCTTGCGTCGATGGCCAATCGGCCGTCGCCTACATTCGGTTGGCCAGTCGTTAATGATTTGGTTACCTTCCGGTCAGACTCACACAAGCTTTCCGGGAGGTCGCGATCATCGACGCACGCAACCAGACTACCCCACCCGTCCTCTTCCTCGAAGATCCGTCTGTCCTCACCCTTCCGACACGCGAGGTAGGCGGGAAAGTGCATTGGCTGGCCCGCCTCGTGGCGAACGGGTTGCCCGTTCCCCCAGGCTTCGTTGTCCTTCCAGGCATGTTCGCATCGGGCGGAGAGGGGCGGCATTCGCGGCTCTCACCGCAAGCGCGACACTCAATCGAGACCGCCTACGGTGAACTCGGCCGGCGCGCGGGACAGCGCGACGTGGTGGTAGCCGTTCGGTCATCTGGCTCGCTTGAGGACGGGACCGTGGCCTCCTTTGCAGGCCAATACTCGACGTTCTTGAATGTGCGCGGGATCGCCGACGTTCTCGACAAGGTCGAGGATTGCATTCGGTCTTTGTCGAACGAAGGCATCAGTTCATACCGTAATCGCGTGACACCACGAGACCCGTCGGACAACGACGAACCTCGCATGGCGGTCCTCGTGCAGATCATGGTGGCATCGGACGTCGCAGGTGTCGCATTCACTGCCGACCCGATTTCCGGAGATACGTCGGCCGTTGTACTGAACAGCGCACCGGGACTCGGGACTGCGGTCGTCGATGGCACTTCAGTCTGCGACCGATGGTGGGTTGATCGCGCAACGTTTCACATTGTGCGCCACGAACCGGGACAGACCACGCCGACCGGGTACACCATAACCCCTTCCGAGATCGTGAACATCTCCCGACTCGCGGTACAAGCCGAATCGGCAATCGGCCAGTTTGCTGATGTTGAGTGGGCAATCGGCGACGGCGTGTGCTGGTTGCTTCAGGCCAGGCCGATTACCGCCCTTCCGTCACAAGCACCAGTTCCCGACGACTCGCCCGTCAAGACGGGTGTGTCCAAGAATGAACCACCTCGGCGCTCAACTTCAACGTTTCCGTTTGCATGGCCCGACGAAGATGCGTCCACCTTGCATTGGCGAAGAGAGGGACGGGCAGGTGACCCGCCCCTGCGGCCGATGGAGGCCAGCGAACGCGAATCGTTCCTGCGGTCCGCCCGCAATTCGGCGAGCATCCTCGGAAGTCCGCCACCGCGTCGAATGATCCATCTCAACGGCTACCGCTTTTCGACGGCCACGGAGTCAGATGTGCCGGAATCGGTCCGCGACGGTCACCGGACAACGTTTGACCGGGCACTGGAAGCGATACAGGCAACGGGTCGGACGTATTGGGACGCAGTGCTTTTCCCTGAGATTGACTCCGGAAACTGTCGCATCGAGGCAATAAAGACCCAGTCCCTCTCAAACGAGGAGTTGTCCGAGTACCTGAAATCGGTGTTCACATGGCATGAACGGCTTTGGACACTCCATTCCTTCGTGCTCCGATCTGTCAGGTTTCAGCAGAATACCTTCCGGGAGCAACTGTCCCGGCATCTCATCGCCCACGCGACCTCCGACCAGTCAGAGCATATAGAAGTCATGCTTTCGCATGTGCCCACCAAGACCACCCAGGCGATTGACGCGATCACCGAACTCGCGGCGATGCTCCAAGAACGCCCCGGCCTTGCCGAGCTGGTCCTGTCTACACCGGATGATCCGGGTAGGAACACGACTCCGGAGACCCGCCACATCGTCGACCGCTTCAAATCCCGACTTGAGGAGCTCCTGACTACTCACAGTCTCAGGGCGGATGCCGGTGCCTTCACCGTCGGGGATTACTGTCAGCCGGGTTGGCGTGACCGTCCAGAACTGGTGTTCGAACTCATACGCAGGTACGTTCCCCAGGATCTCCAGTCGATCCCACTGCGAAAAAACCAAGCCGTCGAAGCTCGGGACACGCTGACCGCATCGGTGCGTGCATGCATTCCAGACGCCGAATCTGCATCCCGGTTCGACTTGCTTGTAGATGCTGCCCGGCGCGAGGTGCAGGCCTACGAGAACCACAACTACCACGTGGATGCGGCTGCAAGTGCGCTTCTATGGCGGTGCCGATCTGCATGCGGTGCCAGGCTCGCCTCGATGGGTGTGATTGCGTCCCTGGACGACGTCGTCTGGTTGCATCGGCACGAAATCGAGGCCTTCCTTTGCCACTCCGGATCGAATCAAATTACGGCAACTGAACTGGTCGCTGGCAGAAAGGCCATTCACGACTGGGCTTCACGCCTTGATGTGCCTGAATGGCTCGGGGTGCCTCCAGAACCGACAACGACTGCAACACCGACCGGATCCGGTCAGGTCAGTAGCCTGCCCGCCCCCGCCAACGTGCTCATGGTGGGCCAGCCCGGTTCCCGCGGTACGGCGACGGGAAGGGTGCGTCTGGTCCCGCCCAAGGCAACGGTTCCGATGGTCGAACCAGGAGACGTCCTCGTAGCCCGGAATGCCGGGGCTCTCTGGGCACCGATCTTTCCGTTGGCAACCGCGGTCATCCTGGATGAAGGAGCCCTGTTCCAACATGCCATGCTCATCTGCAGGGAGTTCCGGGTGCCCGGCGTGATCCAGACACGGCACGCGACCGCTCGACTCCACGAGGGCCAGATTGTCACGGTGGACGGCACGAACGGATGGGTATTGCCCGGGCCAGAATGACCGTCTCAACCGCCAAGACCGTTGGCAAGTTTTTTCGGCTTCAAAGCCCCGAGGAAGTTGGCACGTTTGACCACTCAAACGGGTTCAGCGGCCTTCGAGACGCGCCTGGATCTGACCGCTTGTAGGCATGGACGGGAGTGCGCCGAGCACCTCTACCGCGAGAGATCCTGCCGCGTTACCGACCCGTGCAGCCTCGGCGACGCTGGTGCCCGACGCAAGGCTTGCCGCGAGCGCACCGCAAAACGCATCGCCCGCGCCCGTGGTATCCACCACCGAAACGACTGGGAATGACCGGATTGTTACGAGGCCGGAATTGACATCCGACATCACGATGCATCCTGCCCCGCCTAGGGTCACGACAACCGTGCCTACCCCCTTGGAGATCAGCACTCGCGACGACCGGACGGCATCGATGTCGCCTCCGAGTGTCACCGCTTCAGTCTGGTTGACGACAAGCACGTCAATCAGTGACCAGAGGTCCGCAGGCAATGGAGAAGCAGGCGCCGCGTTCAGGACCACGCGTACCCCCGCACCCCTTGCAGCCCTACAGGCTTCGGCAATCGTGTCAATCGGAACCTCCAGTTGGGCGAGGAGCACTGATGCAGCCCCGATCCTGCTGCGTTGCATCCGGATATCCGACGGCGAGAGACGCCCGTTTGCGCCGGGAAAGATCAGGATCCGGTTCTCGCCGGATGCGTCGAGCCAGATGGATGCATTTCCGGTCGGAGCCTCTTCGTCAATGGCAACCGCATCGACCGCGATACCCGCTTCCGCCAAGGCCGAGACCATCTGCGTTCCAAAGGCATCGGATCCGACTCGTCCGATCATCGCGACGTCGGCTCCGGCACGAGCCGCCGCAACAGCCTGGTTAGCGCCCTTTCCACCGAGGTAGGCGCCAAAGCTGCTGGCAATCAGGTGTTCGCCCGCAGATGGGAAACGTGGCGCCCTGGTGACCATGTCCATGTTGCACGAGCCGACCACGACTACCGAACCGCCAAGCAGTGACGCCATGCCTAACCTCCAACCAGTTCTCTAGCCCTGATACCGGCCTCACCGTCAGCGTACGACGCCCCGCGGACCACCGCAATCGCCGTCCGCAATGCCGCATTCGGCCATCACACCAACACGAGTTCGCCCAACCAGGAGCATCGTTGCTACACTTGACTGTCTCGGGAGAGCGTGGAGCAAACTGTGCCCAAGTTAAAGACGCGCAAGAGCGCGGCGAAACGGTTCAAGATCACCGGTACCGGCAAGGTCATGCGTCCCAAGGGTTGGGGCAACAAGAAGCGTCTCGCAAAGAGTTCGCGTACGAAGCGTTCGTATGCCGACTTCTTCGATGTGCCTGCTTCTGTGGCCAAGGCCGTGAAGATCATGCTTCCATACGGTCTCCGTTAAGGCAAATCAGGGTGATTGGCGATGGCAGCAGCATGCGTAGCCTCGTCATCATGACCTGCACCAGGTAGGAAACGCGCGATGGCACGGATCAAGCGGGGCGTCACTAGGCGACGTCGGCATAAGAAGATACTGAAGCTTGCCAAGGGGTATTTCCTTGGTCGGAGCAAGTTATACAAGGCAGCACATGAAGCAGTCATGCATGCGTTGGCGTATGCCTACCGTGACCGACGTCACCGCAAGCGTGACATGCGTCGGCTCTGGATCATGCGGATCAATGCGGCGGCACGGTTGAATGGTCTGTCCTATAGCCAGTTAATCCATCATCTGACAGTGGCCGAGATCGCTATTGACCGGAAGATGCTTGCAGATCTCGCCGTGCGGGATGCAGCAGCGTTCACCCAGATTGTCCACCTCGCCCGCGCCGCGGCCTGAGACTGGCCGATAGCATCGGATCGTGACGAAGCGGAGCCGTAAGGCTCCGTTTCTGTCGTTTGAGGCGGTCTCATTGAACCGTTTTTAGCAGAAAAGAGACGCCACATGCCGTCCGTCCGTGATCGCGACCTGCCGATCGCCAGTCGCGAGAACCCTCACGTCCGGCTTGCACACTCGCTCCTCGAGGCAACCGGACGCAAGAAAAATGCAGCCTTCCTGGTGGAAGGATGGCGCCATGTCGAGGGCGCTTGCGCATTAGTCACGCCATTGGCCATCTTCCACACCGAAGGCTTCGGCAGGAATTCGGCCGCCCCTCGCGCGCTCCTGCGTCGCTTGTCAACCGCGGGTGTGCCAGTGCGATTGGTCGCCGAACCGATCGTCAGTTACCTGACCGACACGGTCCACCCTCAAGGGATTGTCGCGGTCATGCCCCTGCCCGAACCCGGAACACTCCTTGGCGGCGAAGGCACCGAGTTGCCGATCACGGTCATACTCGATGGCATTTCCGATCCAGGTAACGCGGGAACGCTCATACGAGTGGCCGCGGGCGTTGGTGCGGGGGTCATTGCAACCGGTGACACCGCGGACTTGTGGGGCCCCAAGGTGGTGCGTGCAGGTGCAGGGGCGCATTTCCTCGTTCCAATCCGCAGCCACGTGGCGTGGAAAGAGGTTCCGGCGCTGCTCCCTGTTGGAGCACGCATCTGCCTGACAGATGCTTACGCCCCGGGCACATTGTGGGACGCCGACCTTGACGGGCCGGTTGCAATCATCGTCTCGAACGAAGCACGAGGACCATCAAACGACGCTCGCCGAACCGCGACTGACGCTGTCAGAATTCCGCTTCTGGCCGGAGAATCGTTGAACGCCGCGGTTGCCGGCAGTTTGGTCCTTTATGAGGCTTTGCGCCAAAGGACAACCTCAAGCCACAAACCGGGGGCATTGGACCGGAACGCGGGTGCTTCGGATAGGCGGGCAATCCAAGGAATACGAGCATGAGCGATCTCATCAGGGCACTCGAGACATTGGAAGAAACCGCCCTCGGGAGCCTCGACGGTGCCTCGGATGTCGACAGTCTCGAACGGTGGCGCCTTCTAGTACTTGGGAGAAGGGGATCACTCGCAGAAACCTTGAAAGGGCTCGGAACCCTCACCGCCGACCAGCGCCCGAAGGCTGGTCAGGTGGCCAATCGGGTCAAGGCATCACTCGAGGCATCGTTCGCAGTCCGATTGGAGACCATCCAGAAGGAGGTGCGGCGCCTCGAACTTGGTGCCGAACGGCTTGATGTGACGCTGCCCGCAAGCCCGCGTCCGCGAGGATCGCTGCATCCCGTGACCAAGATCCGACGTGAAATCGAGGGCGCATTTGCACGTCTCGGTTTCACATCCGTAGAGGGTCCAGAAGTTGAATGGGACCAGTACAACTTCACGATGCTCAACATTCCCCCCGACCATCCGGCACGAGACATCCAGGATAGCTTCTATATCGACGGTGGATCGGGAACCGGTGGCGAAATGCTCCTTCGCACGCAGACCTCACCGGTGCAGATCCGCACGATGCTCGCGCACAAGCCTCCGATCCGGATCATTGCGCCTGGTCGAACCTACCGGAATGAAGCGACCGACGCATCACATGAGGCCATGTTCACCCAAGTGGAAGGCCTCTGTGTTGACCGGAATGTGACCATGGCCGACTTGCGAGGCACCTTGACGGCGGTTACACGCGTCCTGTTTGGCCCTGACCGCGAAATCCGGTTTCGATGCGGATACTTTCCTTTCGTCGAACCAGGCGCCGAAGTGGACATGACATGTCACGTCTGCAATGGCCGCGGATGTCGGGTATGCAAGCGCACTGGATGGATTGAACTCGGGGGCGCAGGCATGGTGCATCCCAAGGTCCTTGCGAATGTAGGGATCGATCCAAGTGTGTATTCCGGGTGGGCATTCGGATGTGGCCTTGAGCGGTTCGCGATGCTCAGATACGGCATCGATGACATCCGGCTCTTCTATGACAATGACCTCAGGTTCCTTCGACAGTTTTCGTAGACATGCAGATAGGACACGAGGGCCTAGTCCGGATGCCCGTTGGCAGTCTGGGCCCAATTTTTTGAACGCACTCATCTTTCGTTCGCGGCGGACCGTTGAGGCCCACCACAGGAGATCATCATGCGCGTCTCATTGAAGTGGCTGCAGGATTACGTCGATGTGACGGTGTCCGCCGTAGAACTCGGGCGTCTCTTGACGATGGCGGGCATTGAGGTCGACGCGATCCATCCAGTCGGTGTCGCGTGGGACCACGTCTGGACGGCACGGATCGATGGTCTTTCGCGTCACCCGAATGCGGACAGGCTGCAGTTGGTGGACGCCTATTACGGCGCCAATCGACGCATCCAAGTGGTCACGGGTGCAACGAACATCGCCGTGGGCGACATCGTGCCAGTCGGACTGGTGGGAACCCGATATCGTGATTCTCACGTCTCGCCCCCGGTTGAACGAACACTCCAACCAACAGTGATGCGGGGCATTCCATCCGAAGCCATGGTGATGTCCGGGTTCGAACTCGGCCTGAACGATGACCATTCGGGCATCCTCATCCTCCCGACCGAAACCCGGGTTGGTGTTCCACTTTCAGAAGCGCTCGGCGACACCGTCATCGAACTTGACCTCAAGGGGAGGCCGGACGGCCTGTCGATGATCGGCGTTGCACGCGAGGTCGCTGCCCTGACCGGTCAAACGGTACGGTTCCCTGATGGCGATATCCAACCATCACGCGCCCGAAGGTCAGACGAACCACTTGGTGTGACAATCGACGCCCCCGCCCTCTGTCCAAGGTTCGTATCGGTCCTCCTTAAAGATGTCAAGATTGGCCCGTCGCCCGCCTGGATGCAGGAGCGTCTCCAAGCGGCCGGCATTCGGGCCATCAACAACGTCGTCGATATCACGAACTTCGTGATGATCGAATGGGGACAGCCCCTGCACGCATTCGACTACGACCGCGTACCCAGAGGACACTTGGTGGCGCGGGCGGCGCGGGCGGGCGAGATCCTCCAAACCCTCGCTGCCGAACGTGAGGCGGTGACACTGAACCCTGACATGGTGGTCGTGGCTGGTCACCCGGACCATGGCGGCCACCCCTATAGCCTTGCCGGCATCATCGGCGGCGCGCTCACTGAGATCAGCGAACAGTCCACCTCAATCCTCCTGGAAGCAGCAAACTGGAAACAGTCCAATGTGCGGCGAACTGCCCGCGCGTTGCTTCCCCGCCCGACCGACGCTTCGCGCCGGTTTGAACGCGGCGTTCCCCAGGACCATGCGCTTCCCGCCGCGCTACGTGCTGCCCGCCTGATGGTTGACCTCGCGGGGGCAATCATGGTTGGCGATGCGATCGACGCCTGGCCCGGTCATGCGTCACGCGACCCAATCCGAATGCCAATCTCGGAATGCACCCGTCTTCTCGGGATCACGTATCAGCCCGAGACGGTCGCAAGCGTGTTCACACGCCTGGGGTTTGCTTTTTCGATGCACGGGGACGGACCCGACACCGTCTTCACCGTCGAGGCACCCGTCTGGCGTCTGGACATTGAACAGGCAGCCGACCTCGTCGAGGAGGTCGCCCGGATTGACGGATACGAGAAAGTTCCGTCAACCATCATGGAGGGGGCACTGCCCCAGCTGCCTCAGGCACCATCAATCTTCTGGGAGGATGCGGTCCGCGACATCCTGGCCGGTTCTGGACACGCGGAAATCGTCCCCTATACGTGGACAAGCGTGGCACGCCTCGGCCGGGTTCCGCACGCCGCGTCTTCTGACCTGGCTGACCTGGTTGATGCCAGAGTGCATCCCAATGTCGGTCCAGTTCGAATATCCAACCCGGCTTCGGGCGACCAGGAAGTGATGCGCACGTCGTCACTTCAGTCGATGCTCGACGCGGTTCGCGCGGGTCTCCGACACGCAGACCGGGATGTTCACTTGTTCGACGTCGGGCGCATCTTCGTCCCACGAGCCGGCGACCTGCCGGAAGAGCGACGGATTGTCACAATCGGCTTGGGCGCACATCGATCCGGAGACGCGATTGGTGAACGTCACGAAAACAGTTTCCACGACCTCAAGGCGACCGTCGAGGCGATCCTAGGCCGACTGGGTATCAATGGTCACGGCTATATCGCACTCGCTCATCCGGCATTCCATCCATATCGGACCGCCGCGATTGTCCTGGACCACCGGCCGGAAGCCGCGGGCCGGAAACCCGTCAGGCCAGAGGATGTGATCGGTGTCATCGGCGAGGTCGATCGCGCCGTCGCGAGTGGCAATGGCATCGGTGAGCGAGTGCTTCTCGCGTCGCTCGATCTTGACCGCGTGATCGCGAAGGCGCGTGACGTCGTACCCGTAACACCGCTGCCACGGTTCCAAGCCGTCATCGAGGACCTGGCATTCATCCTGCCCGATGCAATTCCGGCCGAACGGCTGACGTCGAGCCTCCTTCGCACCGGAGCACCGCTTCTGGAGCGATTGGACATGTTTGACGTCTATACCGGGGAACGCGTCCCGGTCGGAACGAGAAGCCTCGCTTACACGCTGACGTTCCGCGCGCCAGACCACACCCTCACAGGTGAGGAAGTCACTCCGCTGCGGGCAAAGATCATCGCCCAGGCAGAACGTCAGGTTGGCGCACGGTTGCGCGGACCCGACGCCTAGACCTCCCAGAACTCGCGCGACCGATGCGCCCCTGGAAAAACAGGACCACCGGTTCCCCCCGAACTACCCCTTGATCCCGCTCATCACGATCCCGCGTACGAAATACCGCTGTGCGAACAGGTACACCGTGATCGCCGGCGCAACCATCAGCAGCGACGCCGCCATGAGCAGGTGTTCGCGGGGTTCCATCGCATCTGTCGGCTGCTGTTGGAAGTACCTCAACCCCAAACTAAGGGGGAACTTGTCACTGGTGTTCAGATAGATCAAGGGATGGATGAAGTCGTTCCACTGACCGAGGAACGAGAAAACGGCCACCGTTGCAAGCGCAGGACGTGACAACGGGAGCATGATCATCCAGAAGATCTGCCGACTTGACGCACCATCAAGGACCGCCGCCTCGTCGAAGTCGCGCGGGATCTGCATGAAGAACTGGCGCAAAAGGAAGACGTTGAACGCCCCGCCTCCGAACCAGGATGGCAGGATCAACGGCCAATACGTGTCAATCAGGGTCTTGCCAATCAGTGCCTTTGGCACATTGTTGAACATCAGGAACTTCGGGATCAGCACGACTTCTTCCGGAAGGACCAGCGTGCTGAGCAAGACCATGAACATTGCGTCGCGCCCGGGCCACTTGAACCGCGCAAACCCGTAGGCTGACACGGCAGCGGTCGTGATGGTCCCGAACATGCTGGTGAATGTGATCAACGCCGAGTTCAGGTAAAACTGGGCAAACGGCACACCCTTGAGTGAAAAGACGGCGACGTAATTCTCCCACTGGGGCACCGCGGGGAGGAGCGTGGGTGGAAATGAATGGATCTCTGCAACCGTCTTGAGGCTGCTTGCGACCGAGAAGACAAACGGCGATGAAAACATCACCGCGAGCAGGATAGACCCAGCATACAGGAACACGCGACGGATCCGCTGGTCCAGTGGCATCGATGACTGGCGCGCCTCGGACGGCTCGGGAGGCTTGGGTTCAACCCCGGTGGCGGTCATATCGCCTCCTCGCCCTCGTAGTAGACCCAGCGCCGCGACAATCTGAGATTGGCTAGTGTCAGGCCAATCACGATGACGAAGAAGATCCATGCCAGAGCGGACGCATATCCGAGTTCAAAGTTCTGGAATGCTGTTTGATACAAGTGCAAGATATAGAACCACGTCGCGTAATTCGGGCCACCTCCGGTGGCGACAAACGCGGTGGTGAAGGTCCGCAGCGCCGCAATGACACCAATGATGAGATTGAAGAAGATTGTCGGCGTGAGAAGTGGCAGGGTGACATTGCGAAATCTCGCCGCACGCCCTGCACCGTCAATTTCTGCCGCCTCGTAGAGTTCCTGCGGAATGCCCTGAAGCCCGGCCAGGAAGATCAGCATGGTCCCACCACCCACGGCTCCCCAGAGTGTCATCACCATCAGGGACGGCATGGCAAACCGCGCATCGGCTAGCCAAGCAGGCGGAGACGAGACACCAAGTTCTCGCAGAAGGTAGTTCAGCGCGCCAAAGTCGGGTTGGTAGATCCACCGCCACAGCACCGCCAATGCCACCGCAGGCGTGAGCGAGGGGATGAAAAATAGCGTCCGGAGAATTGCGGTGCCGCGCAATCCCTGGTTCAGCATGAGGGCGGTCAGCAGGGACCCCATCAGGCTCAGGGGAACCATGACCAGGGCCCAGGTAAACGTCCGCCCCATGGACGGCCAGAACAGGCTATCGCCACCCTGGAAGGCACGCTGAAAGTTGTCAAGGCCGACCCAAATGGGTGCACGGATGATGCTGTAGCGGGTGAAGGCCAGATACAGGGACCACAGCATTGGCCCGAGGGTCCAGAGGACGAACCCAAGGATCCATGGGGAAGCCCAGAGCCAACCCTGGAAGTCCCGCGCGCGCCACCGACGGCGTTTCACGGGGGTGGCGCGAACAGGCGAAGTGCTTGCGACGGCAACCATGGCGTGTGCAGGTTTCCCCCAAGTACGTGTTGGGCTGGTTCGCCGTGGAGGCGCCCGACTCCCGGATGCCGTGCACCCTGACTGGGTACACGGCACGTCCGATCAGTGATGAAGCAACCGCCGAAGCGGCGACCTCAGGACTTCGGCTTGTCCAGGATCTCCTGCAACTTGGTAGTGGCTGCCTTCATCCCCGGCTCAAGCTCGATCGCACCCGTCCAGATCGGTTGCATGACTTGGTCAAGCGTGGTGGTGAACTCAGGCCAGCGGCTATTCGCGGGTGCAGGCCAACCCAAGGCAGTGTCATAAAGCGGTCGCATCGCCTTGTGCGAGGTGACCGTCGACAGGATCTTCGGATTGTCGAGGACGGCCTTGCGGGCTGCCGGCCGACCGCCATTGTTCAGGACAATCTCCTCCTGGGTGACCGGGTCCATCATGAACTTCATGTACTCCCAGGTCGCGTCGGGCTGCTTGGTCGCCGAGTTGATCGTGATGCCATTGACCGTGAACTGGGTGCCAACGATGCCTTTCGGACCCTTTGGCATCAGGGTGATGCCCCACTTGAATTTGCCGGCAATCGCCTTCTCACCTGGCACGAAGTGGTTCCCATAGCCGGCCTGGACCATCGCGATCTTCCCGGTCGCGAACAGTTCGTCACTGTTGAACCCCGACCCGAAGACCGGGGCGGCGTCCTTCCACATCTTCTGGGTCCACTTGATACCTTCCATCGCTGCAGGCTCATTCATGAGCAGCTTCTTGCCGGCAGCGTCGTAGGTTTCCCCACCGTATGCGCGCATGTTGCAGCTCAGCGCCGTCTGTCCACCGGCCGGCAGGAACCCGAACTGGGTACGGCTTCCGGCAGCACCCTTTGTCGCCTTCTTGGCTGCCTCATAGAGGGCGTCGTAGCTGGCAGTTGCCTGCTCAATCGTGACGCCGGCTTCCTTCAAGAGGTCCTCGTTGTACATCACCAGGCAGTTCTGGCAGTGCGATCCCCACGGCATGCCGAACAACTTGCCTTGGAAGCGCATGTTGTCTAGCCCGACCTTCGTGTAGTCGCCGAGGTCGTACTTGTCCTTGGAGATGATCGAGTCGAGCTCACGCGGGATCCCGTTCTCCGCATATCCGAGGAAGTTGCCGTTGCTTGCCCAGATGAAGTCGCCCGCCTGTCCGGTTGCGAACAGCGCCGCGACCTTCGCCCAGTACTCGGGCTCCCCTGGAAGCGTGTCAAGAACCACCTTGATGTTCGGGTTCTTTTCCATGAACTTCGGCATCAGGCGCGCCTGCCACTCGGCATCACCACCCTGACGGAAGTTGGTACGGATTTCCACTTGCTTGGGTGCCGGAGCGCTCGTCGGCGCAGCTGCTGGCGCCTTGGTCGCGGCGGCGGCAGCGGTAGGTGCCGCGGCCCCGGCGGCTGGCGCCTTCGGAGCCTCAGCCGCGGGCTTCGCTTCCTCACCCCCGCAAGCCGTGAGCACACCCGTAAGTCCAGCCATCGCCATTGCAAGGAACCCACGGCGCGATGGTGCGCGCCGACCAAATTCCAAGTCCCCGTTGATCATGATCCTGCTCTCCTTATCCGCTAGGGAACCCACCTGCGTCACACGCACCGGTACGGCGAATTCGCAACGAGCTTGCAACCGAAGCCCGCGCACACCGCGTGGGTCCCCCGGAACTCCAATATAGCCCCGGAGCCTTTACCACGCAACCATGACCAGCACCATGGGCGGGTATGACGCCGTGGCACCATGTGCGTCGTGCAGTCCCCGAGATCATTCCCCACAAGGCGGACCGCCCTCGCCATCGGCACCGTCGGAGCCCTCGGATCACTCCTTGAGGCCTGTTCACCGGGCACATTCCCACTTGGGCCCGCCCCCGCAAAGCCGGCAACCACCGACCTCCAAGCCTGGTACACCGTCGAAGGTCGATATGAGTGGCTTGATGCCGCCCTGACCGACTTCAACGCCTCACGGGGATCAGAACTCCGGATCAGATGGACCCAACAGGCCGATCCATCAAGGCTCGTCCAGACACTGCTGATCACGATCGCCGCCGGGGGTGGCTTTCCCGACCTCGTCGATCTCGACCAGTCGTTCGTCGGTCGGATCCTGCGATTGCCTGACATCCCGTTGGTCGCGTTCAACGACCGCCTCAAGGGCGCAGACCGGGATTTTATCGGGCCGGCATTTTCCGAGCCATGGTCGAAGGGTGGCAGGTTCTACGCGCTTGGCAATGAATTGAACGTCGCATTGCTCGGATACCGCCACGACATCTGGAACGGCGCCGGCGTCCGAACGCCGCTTACGGTGTGGGACGACGTCATCGCCGCGGGCAAGAAGGTGGTCTCGGCCTCACCCGACGGCCTGTTCTATGTCCGCGCCGACCCGGCGGGCACGCACCTCACCCTGTCGACGCAGGCGGGAGGCGGATACGTGACAACGGGCGGGCGCTTGCAGATTGACCATCCAGCGAACGTCCGCACGCTTGATTTCCTTGCAGACCTCGTGTTCAAGCACAATGTGGCAACCCTCCTTCCATATGATCGACTCGGTGGCAATCGGGAAGGCGGGGACATGATTGGCGCGGTCGCGAAGGCATCGTTCAACAGCGGGCGCGTCGCGGGTGACATCGGGCCGATGGCGCGTCTTTCGGGGCAGATGCGGGTGGATGCGCCGGATACCTTCGGGAAGTGGATGGTGCAAGCGTTGCCGCGTTGGACTGGCATGTCGCACGCGCCACCATCAGTGTGTAGCGGAGGCTCAGGCGTTGGGGTGATGAAGCACAGCCCGGACGTAAACATTGCCACCGAGTTCGCACTCTGGGCCCACACCACGCAAGCGGTCTTGCACGATTTTGACAAGCGACAAATGTGGCCAGTCAACCGGCGCCTGTTTGATGAACCGCGTCTTGGCGACCGGATTGCGTGGTTCCACGACCAACCAATCGGGCAGGTGCTTCGCGACGCGACCACAAATCTTGTGTCCTGCATCCAGGGGTCGTACTGGCCCGAAATCTCCCGGGTGATGGCCCCAGCCCTGAAGGCGGTCCTCCATCAACAGCGCCCCGCCCGGGAAGTCCTCGCCGAAGCCCAGGATGCAGCCCGCGCTGCTGTGACCCAAGCCGGCGGGAACCCGGATTGAGTAGGGTAGATTTCTGGCCGGGACACAAAACATAGTTCACTTGCGGATTTATATTGATATCGATGGATCGAGTTGGCGGAACCGATATCCCCCTCACCCACATCCTCCCTACACCGGTTGCCTGCGGGGCACAAGTGGGGTAATTAGCATGAGGCCGGCGACGAACCCTCCGACGTGGGCCCAGACAGCGACCCCGCCGGTATCGCTGCCACCTAGCGACGCAACGCCCTGGAAGAATTGCAGCACGAACCATCCTCCAAGCACGAGGAACGCTGGAAGCTGGATCGTTCGCCAGAAGAACCCAAGGGTCACAAGCGTGCGGACACGCGCGGTCGGGAAACGGACGAGGTACGCGCCGAGGACGCCGGCAATCGCGCCACTGGCCCCGACCATCGGAATCCCGATCTCCTCCGGTGCGGTGAACAGGGTCAATGCCGTCTGGGTCAGCGCCGCCGCGACACCACACATTACGTAGAAGACCGTGAACCGCCGGGACCCGAGCGTATCCTCGATGTTATTCCCAAATATCCACAAGTACAGCATGTTCCCTCCAAGATGCAGGAAACCACCGTGCATGAACATCGAGGTCAAGATGGTTGCCTGGACCGGCGTCACGCACGAGAACGGGGGGAGGTCCTTGCCTGTCAGGAACTCGTACGGAATGAACCCACAGCTTGCGGTGAATGACGGACCACCCTTGATGGACTGCTGAAACTGGTAGACGAACACGGCAATACACGCAATGATGAGCGTCACCGTGACGGCTGGAATGCGTCTGGTCGGGTTTTCGTCACTCAGCGGGATCATTCGCGGTCATCGCTTTTGCCAATGGAGGGAGCGAACCGCGCCGAATCCGCTTCAGCGCTAGCGTGACCCTGAATAGCCGTGAGGATGGGCCCTGTGCCATTCCCATGCGCTACCGATGATCGCTTCAATGCTGCTTTCCAAGGGGTTCCAATCGAGCACCGTGCGCGCCCGCGCACCACTCGCAACCAGGATTGGTGGGTCGCCGGCGCGGCGTTCAGTCGTCAGCGTGGGAATGGCGTGACCGGTGACGCGCCTCGCCGTCTCCACGATCTGGGCCACCGAAAATCCACTGCCGGTACCCAGGTTGAGCGTATCGTGAGTGACCGTTCCGGCGTCGAGAACTTCGAGGGCGCGAATATGGGCAACTGCCAAATCGGTCACGTGAACGTAGTCGCGTATCGGAGTACCGTCCGGCGTCGGGTGGTCACCACCAAATACCGCGAGGTTCGATGCCTGCCCAAGTGCTACCCTGAGGACATTCGGGATCAGGTGCGCTTCCGGTCGGTGATCCTCACCGAGCCCTCCATCCGCCCCCGATGCGTTGAAGTAGCGCAACGCGATTGTCCGGAACCCACGTGTCGCGGCGTACCAACTGATCATGCGTTCGGCAGCGAGCTTGGTCTCCCCGTACACGTTGGTCGGAACGGTCGGTGATTCCTCAACGATCCCCGTTCCACCCACATCAAGGTCCGGTTCACCATAGACCGCCGCCGTCGACGAAAACACGATCGAGTTGCAGCCCACCGCGTCCATTGCCTCAAGGACGTTCAGGGTATTCGTAACGTTCTGCCGGTAATAGGTGCCCGGAATGGTCATCGATTCGCCGACCAGACTTCGCGCTGCCAGATGGACGACGGCATCGGGCGCGAACTGCTTGAAGATGCGCCCCAGCGCCGTCGGATCCCCAAGATCGCAAATTGCCAGCGAAGCGCCTTGTGAGACGGCTTCCCGATGGCCCTTTGAGAGGTCGTCAACGACCGTTGCCGCGTGTCCGGACCCGACAAGTCGCGCAACAACTACACTGCCGATGTACCCGGCACCACCGGTCACCACAACCCGCATTCAAGCTCCCCCCGGCCTGATGGCAACCCCTCGCGAGACACGAAATGTCCACTCAACCCGATGCTGTCCAGTGTGCCACTTCGCGCTGTCGGAGACACGGACGTTGGACGGCCCGACACGCCTGACGCTACACTTGGCGGGCAACTTCTCGGGTAACCATCAAAAGATGGGCGCACGCGAGGTTCTTGCGGTGGCCGTAGCTCAATGGCAGAGCACTGGATTGTGGCTCCAGCGGTTGGGGGTTCAAATCCCCTCGGTCACCCCCACCCTCTCCGAATGCGAGCGGGTACCCACCCCGACTAGCGTCCCAGGGTTTGGGCGCGTTGCGCGTGACTAGAGCGCCTGACCGCCACGGTTCTTGCGTGACCCGCGGCGGTTCCAAGGCCGCTGAGCAGGTTCCGTTTCGTCAAGCCCTGTCCGTTAGACAGTCGTGACTTGACGGGCAGCGCTTGCCGGCGTCAACGTCTCCCCTCCTCCGGAAGTGGATGCCCTAGGCCTAACGGCCGGGGCCCAGATCAGCGATGCGACGATTGATCCAGCGAGGATGGAGATGATCAGACCAAGCGACAAGATGATCGGGACCTTGTAAAAGTCCATCGCAAGCATCTTCGCACCCACAAGGATCAGCACGAGCGCCAGTCCCTGCTTGAGGTAGCCAAATCGCGTGACGACATCTGCCAGCAGGAAGTAGAGGGACCTCAGCCCAAGGATGGCGAAGATGTTCGAAGTGAACACAATGAAGGGGTCATCCGTCACGGCGAAGATTGCAGGAATGGAATCGACGGCAAAGATCACGTCGGTCACCTCGACCGCGACCAGGGCGAGCAGCAAGGGTGTTGCGACGCGGCGCCCGTTCTCGACAATCGTGAAGGCTTCACCCGCAAGCCGGTCAGTGACTGGCATGTACTTGGTGATGAGGCGGATCACCGGATTGTCGGCCGGCGAAGAATCGTGGTCACCAGCGCGCATCAGCCGGATGCCGGTCACCGCCAGAATGCCACCGAACACATACATCATCCAGTGGAATTGCTGGAGCAAGGCGCCACCCACGAGGATGAATACCGCCCGCATGACCAGGGCGCCGGTGACACCCCAGAAGAGCACCCGGTGCTGATAACGGTCCGGGATACCGAACCCAGAGAAAATCACGACAAAGACGAAGATGTTGTCAACCGCCAGCGCCGCCTCGATAACGTATCCGGCAGAGAACTCCAGCGCCCGTTCGCTTCCGAACCACCACCACACCATCCCGTTGAAGGCAAGGGCACACCCGAGGCACACACCGCTCCAAATGGCTGCCTTCCGTACGGATACCGTGTGAGCTCCTCGGTTGAATACCCCAAGGTCGGCAGCAAGCATTGCCAAGACAAATGCAAAGAAGCCGCCCCAAAGTAGCGGGTTTCCGATCGTTTCCGTTTCCATGGATGGCCTTTCACGCCGCACAACCAGTAGATGGCCACGTACAGCGGCACAGGATTACTTCTGAGGACCCGGGCTAGAAGCCGGGCAGGGGGCAACTCGCTAGAGTGCGTCCGAGCAAATAGCGAGCAAGCCGAACCGCATTTCGGCACCGCCGGATTGGACCGCAGTCACAACCCGACCCTTGGCCGATCAGTCAACCCGAGAGGCAGTCATCCCTTGGTGAGTCGGGGCGAAAATTTCCTTCGCCAGACACTGACCACACGCGCGCCAAAAGGGTACGGCGCCGGAAACAGGCAGACCAATGTTCGGGAGCGCTTCGTCCCTCAAGTGGGTCACCGCATGGGAACAATCTATCGTTGGCAAGCGAAAGCGGCGTAGTCCCACGATCCACCCTGTCACCTTACCGGGTCTCTAGGTTCAACCGGTGTTCGGCAGCCTGCTCAAACGTGACAGGGCCGTACGGCTGCGATAACCAAGTTACACTGGCCTCATGGCACCCGAGGGCGGGCGAACGTTGGTCTTCCTCGGGTTAGCCCTTGCACTGGTGGGCTTCTTCCTTTGGCTTGGGCCCCGCATCCCGTTCATTGGCCGTCTGCCC